>NZ_CP114176.1:3127100-3439810 GCF_027186265.1 Lentibacillus daqui
GTTTATGCGATGGTATCAAAACAGAAAAGACTATCGGATGGCTAGTAAAGGTATAGGCGCCCATCGTAGTGAAGTGAACAATCCAATCTTAAAATGGACCATGGTAACGATTGGAATTATAGCAATGATCATTTTATTGCTCCCACATTTTATACTTCTTATGTTATCACTTGTACCAGAGGGGGCTTGGACTTGGCAAACATATCCGCAGGCTTTCAGTTTGGAAAACTATAAATTGTTATTTGACAACACGAATATCTGGGAGCCAGTAAGGAATAGTTTGATTATGACATGTCTTGCCTGTGCGGGTGTGTTTGTTTTTGGTATTATCACATCCTATGCACTTGTCAAGCGTAACTTTATCGGAAAAAATTTATTGGATATCCTGGTAATGATTCCATGGGCGCTTCCAGCTACGGTTGTTGGTATGAATCTTATATTAGCATTTAATAAACCTACACCATTCTCGTTTGGTCACATTCTTGTTGGTACATTTTGGATTCTGCCGTTAGCCTACTTTGTACGCTTTATTCCATTAGTTGTACGATCTACAAACGCTGTATTGGAACAAATGGATGATTCTTTAGAAGAAGCGGCACAGAATTTGGGGGCAAAGTGGTCTTATACATTCAGACGGGTTGTAATCCCAATCATTATGCCTGGTGTTCTAAGTGGGACATTGCTCGCTTTTGTGCAGGCAATTGGAGAATTTCCAACCTCTGTCTTGTTATACACATTGAGCAATCGACCAATATCTATTGAAATTATGAACCAGCTTCGTATGTTCAACATGGGACAAGCCGCTGCGTATGGAATGATTCAAGTCGGTTTAATAGCAATTGTCATGTATATCTCTTATAGATTCTTCGGGGTCAAATCAGAAAATACATTGTAGAGGATGTTCAAAAAGTCCGGTAAAAATGACACTCGTTGGCTTGCTTTTCCGCTCCTCATGTACCTTTTATGTACACTCCGGTGCTCAAAGCTACGCCGCCTAGAACTTCTCGGTCCTTTTTATCCTCCTTTTTGAACACGCTCTTATAGTATTGTAACAGCAACACAATTTTTAATATCGAGGTGCTTGATAAATGAGTTCGTTAAAGGAACAATTTGAAGCAGTAGATGGCAACACATTTCCAGGTAAAACATATGTTGATGAATTGTTAAAACCTGTATTTTATGATCAAAAAAAATACCTATTTGATGCCATGTTTATGATCCATAAAGCACATACCACCATGCTGGGAGAACAAGGTATTTTAACAAAGGAAGAAACAAGTAAAATATTATCAGGTATAGACGAAATCGAAAATCTTGATCGGCAAAGTATCACGTATTCAGTAGAATATGAAGACCTATTTTTCCTTATCGAGACTAAAATTGGCGATCGTATTGGTGATGAATTAGCAGGCAAAATGCACATAGCAAAAAGCAGAAATGATATGGGTGAAGCAATGTATCGAATTGTGTTACGGAATTATTTACACAATACAATCGAAAACGCTAAAAAATTAAGTCAAGCGATTCTTCATCAGGCCGAGAATCATGTGTATTCGGTGATGCCTGCCCACACACATACGCAGCCTGCGCAGCCAACCACATTTGGTCATTATTTAGTTGCTATTTACGATAATTTACAACGTGATGTTGACCGATTAAAGCATGCCTATCAAACTGTCAACCAATCTCCTATGGGGGCTGCGGCAATAACTACAACTGGATTCCCGATCAACCGGGAGCGAATGGTAGAATTGCTTGGATTCGATGGTTTGATAGAGAACTCTTATGATGCTATTGGTACTGGGGATTACTTAATCGAATCCGCACAAGCTCTGATCAGCCTAATGACAAATATCGGCCGCTGGATTCAAGAATTCTTACGTATGGCCTCAAAAGAAGTAGGGTTGATCAAGGTATCAGATGCCTATGTTCAAATCAGTAGTATTATGCCTCAAAAAAGAAACCCTGTATCGATCGAGCATTCTCGCTCAATTGCTAGCAGTGCGGCGGCTGAGGGAATGGCAGTGATTCATATGATACACAATACTCCTTATGGGGATATTAATGATACGGAAGATGATTTACAACCACATTTATATACTGGTTTTGAAAGAGCAAACCGTGTATTAAGGTTAATGCATGCGGTTATTTTAACAATGGATTTTGATATCGATCGCGCCTATCAGCAGGCCAGGGAAAATATGATAACCATCACGGAACTTGCCGATGTATTAGCACGTGACTATCAAATTTCATTTAGAAAGGCACATCAAAAAGCAAGTATTGTAGCAAAACAAGCCGATAAAGAAAATAAACAATTGTACCAAATAAGTCTGCATGAAATAAATGATTGGTTAAAGGATGTAGTATTAACAGCTAAAGATTGGCAAGAAATCGTTGACCCAATCTGTTTTGTAGAAAGAAGAAATATTACTGGTGGTGTAAACCCCGAAACGGTTAAAGACATGATTGAAAGGAGAAAGTATTTGTCTTATAAATAGGTGAAAAATGGTAAAGAACCTTTTCAAATATACAGAGTTAAGGATTGGTACGAAAAAATAATAACAGCCAGAGAAGCCACATAGCTACTGGTTCTCTGGCTGTTTTTAGTATGTCCGAAAGTTGTCGGGTATATCCACATTTTTAACTATCTTAAAAAAGATTTTAGGTTGTGGGGTGGCCACGGAATACTCCACCATTTTCTCTCATTTATTATGGTTTAGTACTTAATCTTTTTAAAACATTTGCAAATAACAATGTCCTTTCTTTTAGGCTATCTACTATTAAATATTCATCTTTACTGTGCTGTTTTCCTCCAACTGGACCTACCCCGTCAACTGTTGGCAAATTCATAGCCGCCGTAAATGAGGCATCAGAACCTCCTCCAGTAGCCGTATGTTTTATATCCAGGCCAAGCGCTTTACCCTCCTGTTGGATAATGCTGACCAACTGTTGAATTTCGTTGGTAAATTCCATTGGTGGCCTGTTTATTCCTCCAGTTAACTCTAATTTAGTCCCTTCCACATCTGTTTTACTACAAACCGATTTTATCTTTTCGTCAATCATACTTCCTTGGTCAGCAGTACTTATTCTGACATCAATATCTGCCTCTGCTTCCGGTGCAACTGTATTGACAGAGGTTCCTCCTTGAATCAGACCAACATTTACATTCAAGTTCTCTTGTGGATTGGATAGAGCCTGCAAAGAAATGACCTTATGAGCCAATTCTTCAATCGCACTAATCCCCTTTTCTGGCTCGATTCCTGAATGGGCAGCCTTGCCTTTTACCTTTAACTTATACGTTCCTACTCCCCTTCTGGAACTAACAATCGATCCATCCGCACGAGCGGGTTCTACCACAAGTGCCCATTTCTTTCCGCTGGTTGCATTCTCAATTAACCTACGGGATGATTTAGTGCCAATTTCTTCATCACTATTCAATATAATTTCTACATTTTTATAACCTGAAACATTCTTTTCGGTTAACGCTTTTAAAGTAAAATATACCATAACTTGACTAGCCTTCATGTCAATAACACCAGGACCATATGCCTTACCATCAGATATGGTAAAAGGTCTATCGTTAGCTGTTCCTTTTGGAAAAACGGTGTCCATATGGGCTACAATTAAAATTTCGGGATCTACAGCATCTTTATGTCGAATTACTAAATTGTTCCCTACGTTTTGTTCTTCTTTAACTGTCACTAAAAACCCTAGCTGCTCATACCTCTCTTTTAACATCTTGCCTACTTGATCGACACCGTTCTTATCATAAGATCCGCTATCTGTATTCACTAACTCCTCCAGCATCTCTAACATGTCATTAAAATGCTTCTCCACAAAATCTTTCATTATTATCCCTCCAAAATTATCTGTATTTCAAAATTAAATTTAATAGTTTGGTCTCAACTGTGACTCCTCCCAAGGTCATTTCGTCAATTTCATACCCGATACCAGCGTATTTTTCAAACTTTTAACATTTTACAAGATCCGGCAAAATTCTTTTTAAGACTATCACTTTTTATACCCTTGACTCATTATAACTAATTGTCTTAGTATTCGACAATTAGTTTATAAGGTTTAGTAACAATTTACGGGAACATCATCCGGCAAATAACAAAAAAACAAATTAGATTCAAGCAAAAATTCTTTTGTACCCATTACAACTGATAGCCACCTGAATGTTGAAATATATTGAAACCAAATATCGTCAGTTAAAGGATATACTTGACTTTGACCAATATCAACTGCTTTTTTGCAAGACATTATTAATAAAGGTTTCTATAGATCCAAAGTTTTTCCTTCAAAAATCTATTGACTTTGAAGGAAAAACTTTATTATAATTCAATACATATTTACAATTTCAGCAATATTTCGAGTGGTGTTGTTTATTCAAAAAACAAAATACCAAGTTGCAGGAGGATTTATATGAGTGTACATTCCAAAACAAAAAAGCCTTTGAAGCAAAAATTAAAATTTAAAATGCCTGATGCATATGTGCTACTTTTCTTTGTGGCATTAATTTGTGCTATTGCCACTTACTTTGTACCAGCAGGAGAATTTGAAAGGGTAACGAAGGGAACGGTCTCGACCACAATTCCAGGTAGTTACCATACTGTCAAACAATCCCCTGTTGGTGTTGTTTCATTTTTTACAGCGATTGGAAAAGGTATGGAAGCAGCTGCCCCTATTATCTTTTTGATACTTTTTACTGGTGGCACAATTGCTATCCTTGAAAAAACTGGTGCTATTGATGGATTGATTTTTCACGTTATTAACAGATTTCGAAAAAAACAACTTTTTTTTATTTGTATTGTGGCTGCCTTATTTTCAGTTCTTGGAACAACAGGAATCGTTGTAAACTCAGTCATCGGATTTATCCCTATTGGAATCATTGTTGCCAGAACATTAAAATGGGATGCTGTTGTGGGTGTGGCAATTATTTATCTTGGTGCCTATGCTGGTTTTAATGCCACCATATTATCACCGTCTCCTTTAGGGATTTCACAAAAAATTGCAGAACTTCCAATGTTCTCGGGTATTGGATTACGTACTGCCATTTATATTTGTTTCTTAATTGCTACTATTGTTTATATTTACTTGTATACAAAACGTCTCAAAAAGAAAGGCAGTGTACTTGGTAACGAATGGTTTCCGAGTAATGCCCTTTCTAGTAGTGATGATGCAGAGAGCACGCCTGCATGGACTATTCGACATAAGCTTATTATCGGGATAACAGCTTTATCACTATTAGGCTTTTTGATAGGTGCTTTATGGCTAAAATGGGACGATGCCGAAATGACAGCGACCTTTATTTTTATTGCCATTTTAGCTGGAATTATTGGTGGGATGAAAGCCAATGATATTGCCTCAACATTTTTGCAAGGATGCCAACGCTTAGTCTACGGGGCATTAATTGTTGGCATGGCCCGTTGTATATCCGTTATTTTAGAAGAAGGCAATCTACTTGATACGATTGTGAATGGACTAGCGCATCTATTACAAGGACAAGGTCCTCTCTTCGGAACAATTGGAATGTACATTAGTAGTATGGTTTTGCACTTTCTTATTTCATCTGGATCGGGTGAATCGGTTGTTTTCATTCCAATCCTTGCACCATTAGCAGACTTGATGAATATTACCAGACAAGTCACCGTGGAAGCGGTCATGCTTGGTGAAGGTGTCGTGAATTGTCTAAATCCGACATCTGGTGTTCTTATGGGTGTTCTAGCCGCCAGCGGAGTCCCGTATGTCAAATGGATCCGTTTTATGGCTCCGCTAGCATTAATCTGGTTTTTAATTGGACTTATATTCCTGACCATCGGGGTAATGATTCATTGGGGTCCTTATTAATAGGGATAAGACAGCACCCTTGACTCTTTACAATTCGTAATAGAGGAGGCATAGTTATTACCAACTATGCCTCTACACTAATATACCTTCCAGAGAAAGTGTTCATGTCCATAGCGATTAGAAACATGGGACGCAACACCCTTTTCGAAAATACTTGATAAAATTCAGAAAGTTCCTGGCATCCTCGCAATGTTCCTGTCCATTACATTACATTCTTCTTATAATCACCCTGACTATTTTTCTTCTTATTTCCTGAAATCCATGCAATCAAAATGGCCAAAATCAGTACCAAACCTAGATAACCCGTAACCGGATAGACAGTTCCAACCAATTCAGTGAAACCGACAAAACTGGCACAAAAGGAAAGTAGACTGATCACGACAACACTGCTCCTAAAACGCGGTGTTTCTGGCTTGATAAACCGGGCAGTAAAAGAATATAACATGCCAACAGCGGTATTATAAATCATGCCTAATAGAGCTATGGTCATCAACAATCCAATTACCGGAGACAATTCAGTTGCGAGAAATAATGTTGGCATTGCCATATCTTGAATAATATCAACATTGATAAATAATGCTAGATTGATCAAGAACAATAACAGACCAAGTCCCAGGCCTCCTAACAGACCGCCGAAACTTGCAACCTTTTTATCTTTTATCGTCCCTCCGATAATCGCAAGCATGGATAAACCAGCCGTAATATTATAAGAAACATACAATATTCCACCAATAAACCAATTGGGTGCAGCGGACGGCTGATTCTTTGAGATGGTGTCAAGCTGACTAAGGTTGATATCATTCGTGAAAATGGAATACACCGTGATCACAAAAATTAACAGCAGCAGTAGTGGGGTAATCATACTAATCAGGGAAATAACTTTTTTGACATTCAGACAAAGCGTAAGAATAACCAGGATAGTCAGGATGAATGCCCCAATAATTGGCGGAATACCGAATTGCTGCTGAAAAATAGACCCGCTTCCGGCAATCATCACAGATGCCACGCCAAATAAGAAAAAGGTAACTAAAATATCGATTCCACTTCCGATATACTTGCCACAAATTTGATAAATCACGGCTCTATGCGAAATAGTTTGCAAACGCGAACCGATTTGCAAAATCTGCATGCCCAAAAATGCAAATAATATGGCAGCGATCCCTGTTCCAACCAGACCACCCCAGCCAAAACTAGTAAAAAACTGCATGACTTCCTGACCCGATGCAAAACCAGCCCCAACAAGCAAGCCGATATAAGCACCAGCAATTTGTAAACTTTTTTTCAATGCATACACTCCCTTTTTTAAACATTCAGACATCTATACGAAAAAGAAAAACGTCGCTACCGCTTGCCAGCCAGCAACGACTTGAATCATTTTCCCGCAATTGATATTCAAAATCCCATAAAACACTATGGAATTTCTTTGTGGACCAGATTTGAGCACTCGGCATCTACTACATCCATTACTGTTCTAAGCTACACCGGCTCGAGCCTGGCCCCTTTTATCTTTGCATATATAACCAGCTTAAAAATCAAATACTTGTTCATCCACCATAAACTGTTTCAACGCTTCCTCATCTATCGCATAACCTAACCCTGGCGTTTGAGGTACATGTATCACACCATTTTCCACTTGTACTTCTGGCGTAATAATATCTTTTTCCCAGTATCTGGAGGAGCCCGCCGTATCTCCCGGCAACGTAAATCCAGAAAGGGTGGTCAACGCAATATTATGGGCTCGGCCAACTCCAGCCTCCAGCATACCTCCGCACCATACATCAATTCCATGAGACCGACAATAATCATGAATCCGTTTGGCCTCTGACAGACCACCAACTCTTCCAATTTTTATATTAATTATCTTGCAGCTACCAAGTTCAATTGCCTTTTTCGCGTCTTCAAGCGAATGAATGCTTTCATCCAGGCAGATTGGGGTACGCATATTCTTCTGCAGTGTTGCATGATACAAAATATCATCATGCGCAAGCGGCTGCTCAATCATCATTAAATTTAAATCGTCCAATTGCTTCAGATGATCCATATCTTTTAATGTATATGCGGAATTAGCATCAGCCATTATTGGTGTATCCGGAAATTGTTCACGAACCTTCCGAAGTACATCCACATCCCAGCCAGGTTTAATTTTAATTTTAATCCGTTTATATCCCTTCTTGATAAAATAATCCACTGTATCAATTAGCTCCTGTACCGATTGCTGAATCCCAATACTGATCCCGACATCAATTTCTTGTTTCTCTCCTCCAAGTGCAGCAGCAAGTGTCATATTATTTTGTTTCGCATACAGGTCCCAGACAGCTCCTTCTAAAGCTGACTTTGCCATATTATTCCGCTTAATTGGTTTAAAAAGTTTGGAAACATCGTCAGGATGCTGAAGCTCATTCTCCTGCAAAATAGGGATGAAAAAATCTTTCATCACATGCAAATTGGTTTCCACTGTTTCCTCACTGTACCATGGAACGGTAAACGCAACAGACTCGCCAAATCCCCTGTTACCATTTACGTCGATTGCCTCTGTAATGAAAAATGCCCGATCTTGCATAGTGCCAAAACTGGTTGTAAATGGATGCTTCAGCCGCATATTTAATCGTTTTAATTTCATCTGCTTGATTGGAACCATCACTGTTAATCCTCTCCCTGTCCTAATTGGTAAACACATAATAACTGTAGTCATGCGCAGCTTCGCGAATCAAATCGCTTGCCTGAAATCCATGGTCAAAAAGCTGTTGAAATACCTTCCTCGTCTCCAGCCGCCATTGTTTCGCAAGGGAAAAATCTGTTTGTTTTATTCCCTGAAAATGTTTTGGTATCGCCACAAAATAACAATCACCAGCCGCAAGATTCGCCGTTTCCAAGCGTTCTTTCACTATCGGATAGCCATTTTCATCGGCGTCTAGTAGAATGTGTTCCGCTTGTAACGAAACGTCGGGCTGCGATTTCTGATTGCTAATATCCCATTTAATTTGAATCCGGTCTGTCGGCAGTCCCTGATTGAATTCATCATTCATGGAGCCGTAATGATCCGCCTCATAAAGGGCACCAGTTGCTTGGAGTTTATGCAAGTTTAAATAGGCATTCCTGCTCTCCAGCGGGTCAAAGGTCCAGGTAATCATGCTGTATCCCATCTTCTTGGCAATCTCTGCTTGCTTCCATTTAAATTTTACTCCTAATCCGCTTGTTCGATATTCGGGTAAAATTCCCAGCATGTGGGAGCACAAATAAGGAGTACCCCGGTCAAATCCAGCAAAACTATATAAAAAGCCTACCATTTTCTCCCCATCATAGGCTCCAAGTACAATTCCGCCATGATTCAGCGCTGTAAATGTTTGATGGACGGGGATGGGATCCATATGCCATACCTCAGATTCAACCTCCTGCATTTGTTGGAGTTCGTCTATCGTTTCCAGCGTCTTTATCATTAAAGTCATTGATGTTCCTCCTCGCTGTATACCTTGACTATTTTCTGTAATGCATCGGAAAGGATAGTTACCACTATTGGAATAATCCTTCGATCAAATGTCATATTAGAATGATGCAAGCCAGGTTTTAAATCACAACCTACCAACACAGCATGGTCGCTTTTAACTCCGGCCGCTTAATGGTATAAAAATGAAAACCTTCCTTACCAGTAGTCGTAATCACCGGAGCTGTATTTCAAACTCAAGTTCTGTTTTAGTTTCCATCTTGCTCTTCCTCATGCAAAAAAATCTGTTCCATCAATCGCATCAAATCTTGTTGCGCGTTTTTGAAATTGTTCCGCATTTTTTAGCGAGATGGCTGAGATAATACTATTCGTTATCGACATCACGGTTGGTGCTACATCAAGGGTAGATCCCATGTTTAATTGTACATGTAGTGTTATACTTGCATATTTGGAAATTGGAGCAATTGGTGAATCCGTAAATGCAATTACAAATGCTCCTTGCCGCTTAGCCAGTTTGGCAATATGTATTGTTTCAACTGCATATCGATGGAACGAAAAAACGACTACAACACTTTTTGCAGTAAGTTCGCCAATGCGCAGTAAAATATCATCCATATTGGACTGAAACAATCTTGTATTTCCTACCACCAAATCAAGCGCAAAAGCAAACCAGCTCGCCAACGCATGCGACGTACGAATACCAGCAACAAGCGTTCGATCAGCAGAGGCAATTTTTGCTACAACTGTTTCAAGTTTTTCTTCTGATAATTGTTCCATGGTTTGTTGAATCGCTTGCAAATCATTCGCCATCAACGCTTTAACGGATGAAGCATGCGTTGTGTACGTTTCCGATTTCTTATCAACAAATTCAGATAATGTGCTTCTTTCGAAAAGTTGTTGCTGTATTTCTCCCTGGAAGGAACGATAACCGGAGTAGCCAAGTTTTTGACAAAAGCGTATGACCGTTGTCTCGCTAACCCCTATTAGTTTACCCGCCTCTGCTGCCGAATTCATTGCAAAAATTTTCGGGTCATCATATAAGTATGAAGTAATCTTCAGTAAATTGTTTGAAAAGGTATGTTGGTTTGCTGCTATCTTTTGATAAATAGATTCCATTGGAAGTCCTCCATAAAAAAGACAACGAAGCAAACCCTTCATATTTATTTCTAAAAAAGGAAATGCTTCAGAATTTAATTTATCCTATCACAAATTATGTGGTTTGACAACTGATTTTGTTGTTCGAACTATAGTGGTTCACGAGGAAATGACAGGCGTACGTTTCAGCTAAAAAGGAAAATCAGCCACATGTTAACAATTCCCTACCCATACTGCTTAACCGCTTTTATTGTCGTTTGATAATTTTCCATATACGTTTGATGACTTAATAATTTATACGTTAAAATATCCAGTAAAAACAAACCGGGTAGTTGTGAATTGATAAATTTTTCATCATCGATATATTTGTAACTGGATATTAACACGACTTCATTTGAAAACTTCGTCAGTAATGTATCATCATGATTCGTTACCGCCACTGTAAACACGTTATTTTCTTGTGCTAATCGTGCTGAATCGACTACGCTTTTCGTTTCACCAGTATTTGAGAAGCATAATAATACGTCATTTTCATCTAACAATGATGTCTCCATGATCATGCCATGCGCATCTGTTACGGATCTGGAATGAATGCCCATCCGCTCAATCCTGCTATTAAACTCATTGGCTATTAAGCCCGAGTTTCCAATTCCGCAAAACAAAACCCTTTTGGCATCCATGATTAAAGAAACGATTTTATTTGTTTGTTCTTCACTTATAAACTGCTGCGTTGACTTGATAATCATTTGATAGTAATGGTAAATCGTAGCGAATGTTCCCGCCGTATCAGGCATGTCGGAGGTTTCCCCGCCAACGGAAAACTTCATTTCCTGGAAAGAATTAAAACCAATTCTTTTGCAAAATCTGGTTATCGTTGCTGGCGATACCTGTATTTCTTTTGCTAAATCAACAATGGATTGATTTAAAATAATAGCTTTATGTTCCGACAAATAACCAATAATTTTCTTGTCATGTTCGGTTAAGCATGATTTAAATTTTTGAATTCTATTTTCAAAATTCATGTTCCATTCCCTTCCATCATTCCTTATTGCTATTTCCTTAATCATACCATTCTATGTGTGTTTAAAATAGTGGTAGATTGACAAAAATGAAAACGTTTGATAGTATTACGGAAAATATTTTCTTTGGAGGTGCATTTAATGAAAAATATTTTCGAAAAGGCTCAACAATTCGGTAAAGCATTTATGTTACCGATTGCTATTTTACCTGCAGCTGGACTTCTGCTGGGAATTGGCGGTGCCCTTTCCAATCCTAACACGGTAGATACATATCCCATTCTTGATCATGATTGGTTACAGGCAATTTTCACTGTGATGAGCGCTGCAGGTGACATTATATTTTCAAACTTGCCGATTCTCTTTGCTATTGGACTTGCAATTGGCCTGGCAAAATCCGATAAGGGTACGGCTGGTTTAGCTGCTCTACTTGGGTATTTAGTGATGAACGCTACCATCAATGCGATATTAAACATCACGGGTAATTTAGCCACTGATGACTTATCCGCTGCTGGTCAAGGCATGGCATTGGGTGTTCAATCACTGGAAACAGGCGTTTTTGGTGGTATTATTGTGGGGATCATGGCTAGTTTCCTGCATACCCGCTTTAACAAAATAACATTACCCCAATTTTTGGGTTTCTTTGGTGGATCCCGTTTTGTACCAATTATAACCTCGTTTTCTGCTATTATTCTTGGTGTGATCATGTATTTTGTTTGGCCATTGTTCCAAAACCTGATATTTAATATTGGCGATATAGTCAATGCAACCGGTTATATTGGAACATTTTTCTATGGCTTTATTTTACGCATGTTGGGACCATTTGGGCTGCACCATATCTTCTATTTACCTTTTTGGCAAACAGGATTGGGTGGCTCGTTAGAAATTGCTGGTCATTTAGTACAAGGTACACAAAATATCTTTTTTGCTCAATTAGGCGATCCGGAAACAGAAAAGTTTTTTGCAGGTACTTCCCGCTTCATGTCCGGACGTTTCATTACCATGATGTTTGGACTACTTGGCGCAGCATTTGCCATTTATCGAACTGCCAAACCAAAAAATAAAAAAGTCGTCGGAGGATTAATGCTATCCGCAGCGTTAACTTCCTTCTTAACAGGAATTACCGAACCCCTGGAGTTTTCATTTTTGTTCGTTGCACCAGCACTCTATGTCGTACATGCTATATTTGATGGCTTTGCCTTTATGCTCGCACATATTTTTCAAATTACTATCGGACAAACATTTTCTGGCGGTTTCATTGATTTTGTGTTGTTTGGAATACTACAAGGGCAAGAAAAGACAAATTGGATTTATGTCATTCCGATCGGTATCATTTGGTTTTTCCTATACTACTTTACATTCTCATTCCTGATTAAACGGTTCAATTTTAAAACACCTGGACGAGAAGATGAAAAAGCAGGAAAGCCTGCAGTTAATCAATCAGGTGGTGGAACAAAAGAAGGACGCCCCTTTGCCATTATTGAAGCTCTTGGTGGAAGGGAGAACCTTGTCGATGTTGATAACTGTGCAACCAGATTACGCGTAACCGTTAAAAATAGTGACATAGTCGATAAGGATGTATTATCACAAACTGGAAGTAAGGGCGTTGTCATAAAAGGCGGCGGTGTTCAAGTTATATATGGCCCGCAAGTTTCTGTCATTAAAAATGAAATAGAAGAAATACTTGAAAATTAGATTAGGAGATGTAACCCATGTATTTACCAAAAAACTTGATTGTATCCTGTCAAGCACTCGAGGATGAACCACTCCATTCTTCATTTATCATGAGCAAGATGGCACTGGCTGCTTACCAAGCCGGGGCAAAAGGGATTCGGGCAAATTCAAAAGCTGATATTCTGGCAATCAAAAAAGAAGTTGATCTTCCTGTTATTGGGATCGTAAAACGGAACTATGCCGATTCTGATGTTTATATAACCGCTACCTCCAAAGAAATTGATGAATTAATCGAAAGTGGATGTGACGTCATCGCCATGGATGCTACCGTTAATCCAAAACCAAAAGAGACGTTGAAGGAATTAGTTAACTATGCAAGAAATCAAGCGCCCAATGTAGAATTAATGGCGGATATTTCAACGGTTGAAGAGGCAATCAATGCTGAAAAACTTAAATTTGATTACATTGGAACTACTTTACATGGCTATACAAGCTATACAAAAGGTGAAAAATTATACGATCATGATTTTTCCTTTTTAAAAGACGTCCAGAATGCAGTTCAAACCCCGGTCATTGCAGAAGGGAACATAGCAACTCCCGAAATGCTAAAAAGAGCATTTGAATTGGATGTATACGCGGCTGTTGTCGGTGGGGCGATTACACGGCCACAGGAAATTACGCGTAAATTTCTCTCGGAGATTGAAGGTTTGGTGAAGGGTAAGGAATAAAATATTTAGGTTGGAGTGAGTTGAGGGCATTTATAGGTTTATTCAATGTCCTCAACTTAAAGGTATTTAAAATATAAAATTTACGTTCCTTCCACTTCCTTAAATAAAATGGTGCGCCAAGTTATCGACTATCGAAAACCTTCAACCAAGTTTCCATATTATCGACTAAGAGCCACCATTGTATGAAAATGATATCACAATGAATCCTGACCTCGTCTACCTAAATGTTAGGTATCAGAACTAATTTAACGTTTTTGTTTGATAAGGCAGGGAAGGAAACAGGTTACATAAAGCCATATTTACCAATAACTAAAATTCAACATCAGCGAAATCATCATAATTTACATCATGTGGGATTGCATTCTCAACCATAAGATCACGCAATGTAGTTATCACTATAGAAACATCCATATCCAATAATTCTTCATTGTAATAATTAGATTTAAAGTATGGAACATTTCGAACAACGTATTCACAATTTGCAATCCGCCAATCAACGTCCTTTCTTAACATAGTTGGTTCGTTTTTCATTAATTGAACCCCCTTGTTTATGGTGAGCATCTGCATTCATCCCTTCATAATGCATTCTATACATATATATAATTTCAACCCCTATATACACATTTTCAAGGCTTTTTATTCCCATTACTTTTTTTGGATCGTTCAACTAACTTCGTCTTATATTCAACCATTCTTTTCGCAAGTTCGTTATTAATGGCAATTCCCTTTATATCGTCATTTTTTGGCGAAGACCTCTAAACCATTTCGGCAATCCATCCGCCCCAAAAGTCAACAATTAATTCGAAAAGTTAAGTCACTTTAGAAAATCGGTTTCCCAAATGTCCGTTTAGTTTCTATTCATGGTTTAACTCCGGCATATGAATTTTTTGGAGAAGATGCTTCGTTTAGTTTTTTTGGAACCTGTTGCTGATCAAATTTCACAACCCTTTTCACCCATTGATACGGTGATGTATTAGCAATCCGTCCATTAGGATATACTTTGTTTATAGGGGCGTACCATTGCAAGAATAGTACAGACGGGTGAATATTGCAGTTTGAAAGTTCGTTATCGCTACCAGGATCAGTTGCTAGGATGACGAAATTGACAAATACGGTGGACCTAAAAGTCATTGACCGATTTTTGATCGTCCGGGGTTTGGTTCCACTCCCCCGACATAGTAAAGAGGGATTTACCATGATTGAAATACTATCAATTGCATCTATCGTCACATTTATGTTTTTGCTTAGGGATAAAAATAAATATGAGACAGTCTACAATGGAGATGAATCAAGTGTAGGCGAAGCAAACGAATATTATTGGCTTCTGAGAAACAACAAAATCCCAGTTAAGTACCAGATTCCATACAACTGGGAAAATTTTTATCAATTCGGATACAAAGAAAGCCCGATATATCTTAAGGTAAGTAAAAAGGATATAGAAAAAGCAAGGCAAGCGATGATGTATTATCGGCTAGAGAAAGCGAAAATGGAAAGAAATATGGAAGCGAACAGAAATAAGTTGTAGATGCCTTACGCTTAGCATTGTTTCTCCGGGAGTGTGCGTGCAAGTCACAGACACGAAGTCGGGGGCTAGCAAACTACATCTTGTCATAAATTATCTCCCGCAAAAAAGCCCTGTAGAAAAAACATCCACAGAGCCAACTATCCTTATAACATTTTACTGTTGCTACCTATTATTTTATACTACTAAACCAATTCCTTAAACCGCTCCACCACATCTTCCACCGTAAATCCAAATTTTTCAATCACTTGATCTCCAGGACCTGAAACACCGAATGTATCGATGCTCATGACAGCACCATGACATCCGGCATACTCCTTCCTAAGCCCGCCACGTCTTTTATATCTTCGTCTATTCCACCTCTTGGGGGGATTAGCGATGGTGGAGAAAAAGCCCACTAAATGAAAATTTACTTTACAGCACTTAAATACAAATCTAAAGAATCTTCTACTTCCTTCGCGACTAACTGAATAAAGTCATCATAAACCTTTTGAGTATGCGCTTTATCTAAGGCTTCATAATAACCTAATCGATTTTCTACTTTGATGACAACCGGCGGAAACCCATCTTTCATTAACTCCAGATTCAATAATAACCGGGCTGTACGACCGTTGCCGTCAATAAATGGATGAATTCCCACAAAGATTGCGTGTAACATCGCTCCACGGGTAACCGGATGCAGTTGTTTCGTTTCTTGTTCATACCAATTCATTAATTTCTCCATTTGTTCCTTTATAAGAAACGGGGCTGGTGGTGTATGCTTTGCACCTGAAATGAAAACCTGTTGGTCACGATAATTTCCAGCATATGCATCATTAATGCCTTTTAGTATTAGCCGATGCAAGTTTTTTATTTGCCATTCTGACAGTGACTCTTTACGTCGAACCATTTCTTCCACATACGCAATGGCATCACGATGATTAATAACCTCCAAGTGTTCACGCATTGTTTTTCCACCAACTGTAATACCTTCCAGCACGACTTTCGTTTCATTTAATGTTAGCGTGTTTCCCTCGATTGCATTTGAGTTATATGTCCATTCAAGTAATAGCTTTTCTCGTAAACTTCTTAATGTATACTTTGGCAAAGGACGTTTTGCATCAAGCCGTGCTTTCTTTTCATCAATTTTTTCAAACATCTCATCTCACCTCTCAAGGATACCAGCATACTTTCGATAAAATAGATTTTTATCATTTATATAATAGGGCGATATATTGTCATTGATTCGTTTTTATCTAAGTTAAATACCTGCATTATGTAATTGATAACATCGGAGTAAAACTTCAATTTCAAGTATATTATAACATAAGATGTGCAACTTTTATTATCCATTGCTATCAGTAGCAGAGAGCAAACTGATATCTTCTGCCTTACAGCGCAACGTCCATTTATTTACATTTCAATTATACTAAGGCATGGATGTCAACTAGTTAACAAAGGGGCAATATTTATGATCAAGAAACTATTAAGGTGGATAAGTGTAAAATGAATCAGCTTAGCAACGGATTAATACCAATAAGCCTGAATATGTACGATGATTCTACAAAATTAAAAAAATTCCCCTAAGTTGAGGGGCTAAAGTACATGGGTAAAGTCCATATACCTAAAAGCGCTTGGTATTTCAAAATAACCCAAATCGTTCCTTTAAAACGAATACCCACTATACAATAAAGGGTTAGTTAAAAACCCCATCTATTACCAGATGAGGTTTATTCAGCATGACTTTTTAATTTTCTTTTAACAAGATATGAAACCCTTTGTATTTCAGTCTCCCCCTAGGCGCTCTCCCCAGTAGTTTTGTGTTCACTTTCATCACTACCCAATTTAGCTATCCCAAATCCCGTAAATGCCCATATAAGTGCAAAGATAATTCCCGAATAATTTAGTACGGCCCATGGTAAATAGGATAACGTAGATACCCCTAATGTCCCGGCCATATACGCCCCTGCAGCCGTCCATGGCAGAATTGGTTCAATAATCGTAGCAGAATCTTCAATCGTTCTTGATAAATTCTTCGGGTGTAATCCTCTTTTAATATAAGCATCTTTTAATGCTTCACCGGGAATTAAAATAGAAATTTGACCATTACTTGTTACACCAATAGTTGTCAAGCATGTAACAATGGTGCTTGCGATTAAGCCGAATGTGCTTTTTACTACTTTTAACAGATTATTAATAATCACATGAAGCGAGTTGGAGACCATCATGGTACCCGCAAATGCAATGGCAACAATTGCTATTAGCAACGTGTTCATCATAGACATCATACCGCCACGATTTAGCAATGTTGGTATATCCTCAATAACATTTGATGTATCGAACCCTGAAACCATGGAAAGGTCAAAACCGTTCAACGTTGATACAATAACATCATTTAATGAAAATCCTTCAAATATCATTCCGTTAGCCATCGCCACAAATGACGCCAGTAACATGACTGGAATGGTTGGTTTCTTACGTATTGCCCCATATAGAACAATAATAAGCGGCAAAATATACAATAAATTCCAATCATAGATCTGGTCTAACGTATCCATAATTTCAAAAACACTATCGGGGATTACACCTTTACCATCAGATATCATAAACCCAGCTATTAAATAAACAATTCCAGCCACAACAAAGGATGGCACAGTAGTATAAAGCAAATGTTTAATGTGATCATATAAATTTACCCCAGTTGATAAGGAAGCCAAGTTAGTTGTATCGGACAGCGGCGACAGTTTATCTCCAAAATAGGCACCAGAAACTACAGCACCCGCCACAGCACCTAAATTAGTATCCATTCCAATTGCCACTCCCATAAATGCCACGCCAATGCTTCCAGCGGCACCCCAGGATGTTCCTGTGAAAATAGCAACTACAGACGTAACAATAAAGGCGGTTACAAAAATATACTCAGGGGATATGATCTTCAGCCCATAATATATTAACATTGGAATTGTTCCACCAACCATCCAGGCACCTATCATGAATCCAACAGTAATTAGGATCAATATCGCCGGCATAACTTTCCCTATTTTCTCTGAGACAGATTCCATGATATCGTCAAAGCTATAACCGAGATATAAAGCAATAACTCCTGCTATTAAAGTAGATACAAGAATCAAAGGCTCGGCAGGAAGATCATAAATCCCTATGCCCAGACTAAGTAGTACAAGCATGCTGATGACTGGCACTAATGCTAACAACAAACCTGGTTCTCTTTGCACCTTTTTCATATTGTTCTCCCCCTCATGGATGTGTCGATGCAATTCTATCTAAAGCCTCTTCTAATTTTTTTCTTGGAATTGCTACATTTATTCGGATAAAACCTTTTCCATCATCTCCAAATGAACTCCCCATGGAAACAGCCACTCTCGCCTTTTTAAAAAGCCATTTCCTTAAATCGCCTTCATTTAGGTCGGCTTCTCGACAATCAATCCACATTAAATAAGTGCCTTCCGACTGAATAACGTTAAACTTGGGGATATGCGCTTCTATATAGTTTTTTGCGAATTGATAGTTCTCCTTAATATAACTTTTTAACATTAACAACCAGTCATCACTATATAAATAAGCTTGCGTTAGAGCTGGAACAGCAAAATAAGTTGGATTATGAATACCAGCCTGTTGCAAATTCATTTTGAACTTTTCGCGTAAATGACGGTTAGGAATAATAATATTGGAAATCTCCAATCCTGGCAGATTAAATGTTTTCGCTGGAGACGTACATATAACTACTTGGTTCATAATGGACTGTATTTTTCCTATTGGTATATGGCCTTTGGAAAACGCAAAATCTGCATGTACCTCATCAGAAATTAATAGTACATTATATTTAACACATAAATCGGCTAGTTTTATTAGTTCCGACTCATCCCAAACCCGTCCCACTGGATTATGCGGGGAACAAAGTATAAATGCTTTAGCCCCACAGGAAAATTTGCGTTCCAAATCATCAAAGTCCATTTCATAATGACCGTTTAAATACTGTAATGGGCTTGTCACAACCAGGCGCTCGTTTAATTCCACGGCATTTTTTAGCGGACTATAAAAAGGAGATTGGATAACAATTTCATCACCCTTTTGCGTATTATTCTGAACAAACAAAGATACTGCTTGGACAATGCGTGGGCAAAATACAACCCAGTCTTCAGAAATGCTCCAGTCGTAACTTTTTTTCATCCACATTTTAACAATCTTTTTGTAATCACCTGATAAATTCGTATAACCATAAATACCATGATTTGCGGCATCCACTACCTTATTGATAATTTCAGGCGAAGTCCGAAAATCCATATCCGCCACCGATAAAGCAATAGTATCCTCCGCATTTGTATCCTCAACAGCTTCCTCCCATTTTGCTGAATTTGTGTTTTTCCGACTTACAAAATGACCAAACATGTTGAAATCACCCTTTTCTATTAGTTGCGATGCTTCATTAACTTTTTATGCAATGAAACGGTTGACGGATAAATTTCTTTATATAATCCAAATAACTCTTTATATGTTTCCACATTTTTTTCATTCGGAGTATAAACCTTATCTTCTTTCAAAAACCTATCTGCACATTCATTTAATGAGCTAAACCATCCACATCCATAAGCCGCTAACATTGCTGCCCCCATACCCGGACCCTGTTCACTTGATAATTTAACTATGTTTGCATGAAAAATATCCGCTTGCATTTGTAGCCATACTTCACTTTTGGCTCCACCGCCGATCGAAATGATGGTATCTATTTTTTTACCATTTTCCCTAAAAATCTCAATGGTTTCATTTAAGGAAAAAGTAATCCCTTCCAAAACCGCACGAATAAAATGTTTACGTTCATGGGAAATATCCATTCCAGTAAAACTGCCGCGTATCGATGCATCAACATAAGGTGTCCTCTCACCGGTGATATATGGGGTGAATAATAAACCATTTGAACCAGGAGGAACTGATGCTACCTCTTCTAATAGTTCATCGAAATCTTTTTCTTTAGCAAATATATCCTTAAACCAGCTCAAACTGTTTCCCGCAGCAAGGGTAACACCCATTGTGTAAAAAACATTTGGCGCCCCGTGATTAAAATAATGCACTTTTCCTTCGAAGTCTTTATCCCCTTTTTCCTCATAAGATAAAGCTACACCAGAAGTTCCAGTACTTACTAACGTCTTTCCATCTTCTAAAATTCCTGCACCAATTGCCCCGCATGCATTATCAGCTCCACCGGCAAACACCCGTGTTAATGCTGATAATCCGGTTGCATCAGCCAGTTCCGGCGTTATTTTCCCTACCTCTTGGTGTGAATCTACCAAAGGAGGACAGAAATCATAATTAATATTTAATCGATTACAAATCTCCTGACTCCATTGTTTTTCTGTAACGTTCAATAGTAACGTTCCCGCTGCATCGGAATAATCCATATGCAATTTCCCAGTTAGTTTGTACCGTACATAGTCCTTTGGTAACACAAACTTTGTTGCCTTATGAAACAGTTCAGGCTCATTTTTTCTAACCCATAATATTTTGGGTAGCGTAAAACCCTCTAGTGCCGGATTTTTCGTTATCTCCAGTAAACGTGCCTTACCAATCACATCGTAAATCTCTTGGCACTCAGCAGTAGTTCGGGTGTCATTCCAAAGGATGGCATTTCGTAACAAATGATTATTTTTATCAAGCAGTACCAAGCCATGCATTTGTCCGGAAAAACTGATTCCCTCAATATCTGCAGGATCCCCATCAAAATTCTTGAGAAGATCAGACAGCCCGGCAACTGTCTGATCTACCCATACGTTAGGATCCTGCTCACTATACCCAGTCTGTTCCTGAATCAATGGATAAGCTTTTGATACTTCTTGTGTTACTTTACCGGCCTGATTTACTAATAAAAGCTTGACAGCACTGGTTCCCAAATCGACGCCAATAACATATTTCACCATAAACCCTCCTGACAAAAAGGTCATTTACCTGCGTACGCTCGCAGTAAATACTGATTAATAGTGGATTTTATTTGTTCCAATCTACCAGACACATTGTTAATCTCAGTTAGCCCTAATGCATACTCTTCCAATTGATGAAAATCCGTGTTGCCTTCCACAATATCTTTACCTATCCCTTCTTTGTAACTTTTATACCGATTCTCTACCATGCCTTCCAGCACGTTGTCGTCGATTAATGCTTGTGCAACCTTTAATCCAACGGCAAAGCTGTCCATCCCGGCAATATGTGCAAGGAATAAATCTTCCGGTGTAAAAGATCCACGACGTACTTTTGCATCAAAGTTAAGCCCTCCACGACTTAGTCCACCATTTTTCAATATTTCATACATCGCAAGCGTGGTAGCATATAAATCCGTTGGAAATTCATCCGTATCCCAACCTAATAAGGGATGTCCCTGGTTTGCATCAACAGAACCTAACATGCCATGAATACGAGCATACCGAAGTTCGTGTTCGAATGTGTGACCAGCTAATGTTGCATGATTTGCTTCAATATTAAATTTAAAGTAATCTTGTAAGTCATAGTTTTGCAGGAATGCATATCCACTTGCCACATCAAAGTCATATTGATGGGTGGTTGGTTCTTTCGGCTTTGGTTCGATAAGAAATTGTGCGTCAAAACCAATTTCTTTCGCATAATCAACCGCCATATGGAAGAACCGGCCCAAGTTATCCATCTCTAGCTTCATGTCCGTATTTAGAAGTGTTTCATATCCTTCACGGCCACCCCAGAACACATAGTTTTCAGCACCTAATTCTTTACCAATTTCGAGACCCTTTTTCACTTTTGCCGCGGCATACGCAAACACATCCGCATTACTTGACGATCCAGCACCATGTACAAACCGCGGGTGACTAAAGTTGTTTACGGTATTCCACAGTAGTTTTGTTTTACTATCTTTCATATAATCTTTGATCATGGCAACAATAGTATCTAAATTTTGGTTCGATTCCCTTAGTGAGGATCCCTCCGGTGCAATATCCACGTCATGAAAACAAAAATAAGGAACATTTAACTTCTCAAAAAACTCAAATGCTGCCTCCACACGTGCCTTTGCTAAATTCATTCCTTTAAATTTATCCCATGGTCGGATGGCAGTTCCCATGCCAAAAGGATCAGATAAATCCTCTGTAAATGTATGCCAGTACGCTACACCGAAACGTAAGATTTCCTCCATTGTTTGTTCACCAATTTTTTCTTCAGGATTATAGAATTTAAATGCGTATGGATTGTTTGATGTTACACCCTCATACTTGATTTTGTTTATATTGGAAAAATAACTCATGATATAATCCCCTCTCGTCATCATTATTAAAAGTTATTACAGATGTGCAAATTCATTACAAAACTTTGTTTATCTAGTAAACTAAGTTTAACGCCAACTGGAAACGTTGTCAAACACAAATTAGTATTAGATATGGTAAAATCATGGTAACTGGACCATTTAATATATATTTAATTGTGTTAAATGTATACTTTGTTATAATGGTAAAACAAACACCTTACCAGATATAGAAATTAATTAATGATAACTGTTGGGGAGAAGGACACATGAATTCACTACGCACTGGCAATCAAAACCTAGTAAAGCAAATTAACAAATCCATTGTTTTTAAATGTATCGAGAACAAAGGACCTGTATCCCGAGCACAAATTTCCAAGGAGACTGGTTTGAATAAAGCAACCGTTTCATCCATGGTTACGGAACTAATCAATGAATCGTTTGTATATGAAATTGGATCCGGCCAATCAAGCGGTGGGAGAAAACCGGTGATGCTATATTTTAATAATCTCGCTGGTTATTCGATTGGAATCGATTTAGGTGTCAATTATATTTTAGGCGTTCTAACAGATTTAAGAGGCACGATTATTGAGGAAACAACCATATCAATGAATGAAACAGCATTTGAATATGTGTTGGAAAATATCATTTTCGTTATAGAAGACTTAATAGACAAAGCCCCAAACAGTACGTATGGAATTGTAGGAATTGGGGTTGGTGTTCCAGGTAACGTAGATAAAGATGATAAAATCCTTTTTGCACCAAACCTTCATTGGAAACAAGTGGATCTTAAGCTAATGATTGAAAATAGATTTCGTATTCCTGTAACGATTGAAAATGAAGCAAATGCTGGCTCCCACGGCGAACGTTTATATGGTGCAGGGAAAAACATCTCTAACTTAATCTATATCAGTATAGGTATCGGAATTGGTACAGGGATTATTATTGACAATCAACTTTACACAGGGGCATCTGGAATATCGGGGGAGATGGGGCACGTCACCATTGATGCAAACGGAAGAAAGTGCTCTTGTGGAAATCGTGGTTGTTGGGAATTATATGCATCCGAGAGTGCACTATTAAAAGAGGCCAAAACTGAGAATCTATTGAGCAAAGAGGATGGAAGTAATTTAGGCTACCTGATTGACGAGGCACAATCGGGCAACCCAGTGGTATTACGAGTATTAAATCAATTAGGGGAATACATTGGTATTGGATTAACAAATATTATTAACACATTCAATCCAGAGGTTGTCATTATAGGAAATCGGATGGCACAATTTGAACAATGGATTGCGAACCCAATCGATAATATGTTGAGTGAAAGACTTTCCACTTTTCACAAAGAAGGTACAGAAGTCAGATTTTCTAATCTAGGAAAGCACTCATGTGCAATTGGAGCCGCTTCTTTTTCTGTTTCTAAGTTTATGGATGATAAGAGGGTTACTGTGCGGTGAATAAGGTGTAATGAAGTTCTATAACGGAAAAAAGGGTATGGCTCCCCTATTTTCCGTTTTATATTTCAATGAAATGGATTGATATTCACTCTCATCCAACAAGTTTTTTAGTAACTACAGAGTTCTTGTAAACGTCAAATAACCCTCACCTTATTTACTGTTTACCATTTAATATTGATTTTAACGGTAATTAATCATCGAAAAATCCAAAATATCGGTAGGCATTATTATAAGAAATATCTTCTACTATTTTTCCAATTTGATCTTCATCGCTTGGAATTTGCCCACGTTCAGCCCATTCACCAAGCAATTCACAAAGAACTCTGCGAAAATATTCATGACGTGGATACGACAAAAAACTACGAGAATCGGTAAGCATTCCTACAAAATTCGGAAGTAAACTTACTTCAGCAAATGCTGTTAATTGATTCCTCATTCCAGTTCTAGTGTCGTTAAACCACCACGCCGACCCAAGTTGGAGCTTTTGCACCATATCTTTTTGGAACGAACCCAAAACCGTAATCAAAGGAATCCAATCATTGGGATTTAAGGAGTACACAATTGTTTTTGGAATGCTATCACTTTTTTCTGCACTAGCAAATAAACATCCAAGATCTTCCGCTAAACTTCCATCCGTTATGGCGTCAAAGCCAGTATTCGGACCTATTTTATTGAACATAGTTACATTTAAATCACGATATGCTTGTATGTGCAACTGCATGGTTACTTTTTTATCACGATAAATTTTCATTAGTGCTTTTAAAAGTGCAGTTTTGTATTTATTAACTTCAGTTGAAGAAATTGAGCCAGTACCATCCAATGCCCTTTTTACAATACCATCCAATTCTGCATCTGTGGTCTCAATATAAGTATACTGTTCCAAGCTGTGATCAGATAATACTGAGCCAACTTCATAAAAATAATCCATTCTTTTTTTTAGTGCGAGAACAATACTGTCAAAATCATTAATATTGATACCCGAAGCGTCACCAAGCTGATCCATATAGGAGATAAAACCTTTTTTCTCAATGTTTAACGCGTTATCCGGACGAAAGGTCGGCAATACTTTAAAGCCAACGTCTTCTTTACTGAGTAAATTATGATAATGCAAATCATCTACCGGATCATCCGTTGTACAAACTACTTTTACATTAAACTTCTTAACTAAATTCCTTGGTTTAAATTCATTTGAATCTAATAATTTATTTGATTTCTCCCAGATTTCAAAGGCTGTATCCCGGTTCAACACTGTATTAATTCCAAAATACCTTCTTAACTCTAAATGAGTCCATTCATACAGGGGATTACCTACTGATTTTTCAATCGTTTCGGCCCACTTTAAGAACTTTTCGTAAGGTTCCGCATCACCTGTTATATATCTCTCCGGAACACCATTGGCTCGCATTAATCTCCACTTGTAATGGTCACCAATGTTTCCTTCACCAATCCATGCCTGCGAAAGATCATTAAACTTCTTATTTTCATAAATCTCTTTTGGACTCAAATGACAATGATAGTCAATAATAGGCATTTTTGCTGCATGATTATGAAATAGCTTACGAGAAAAATCTGTTGTTAACAAGAAATCTTTATCCAAAAACACAATCATCACTCCCTTTCATAATCTTACGATGTTTAAGCCTCAGATTTTGCTACTGCTTCCCACAGGCCATTCAAGTATGCAATTCCTAGAGCACGATCATAAAGTCCATAACCTGGTCGGCCATTTTCACCCCATATCATTCTTCCATGATCTGGTCTCATATATCCGTCAAAACCCACATCATAAAGAGCTTTCATAATTTCATACATATCCAAAGATCCCATGCTAGATAAGTGGGCAACTTCATGAAAGCTTTCTTTATCGGTGAATTTTATATTTCTACAATGAGCAAAAGCAATCTTATTTCGGTCACCGAAATAATGAATTATGGAAGGTAAATCATTATTCGGATTCTCTCCCAAAGATCCTGTACACAATGTCAAGCAATTGCTAGGGCTATCAACCATCTGTATAATTCCTTTTAAATCCTCAAAGTTTTTAACTATTCTTGGTAAGCCAAAAATACTTTTTGGAGGATCATCGGGATGAATCGCCATCTTAATATCACATTCTTCGCAAGTTGGAATGATGGCCTGTAAAAAATATTTGAGGTTTTCTCTTAATTTATTTTCATCCACGCCTTTATATTTCTCAAATAAGCTTTCTAACTCATTTAGTCGTTCAGGTTCCCAACCTGGCATCACAAATCCATTGGAATTATCCGTTAATGATTTAACCATAATATTTGGATCAATTTGATTAATAATTTCCTGATCGTATGATAGCACTGTTGAACCATCTTCTAATTCATAGGCTAAATTAGTTCTTGTCCAATCGAAAATCGGCATAAAGTTATAGCATATAACTTTAATTCCATATTTCGACAAGTTCTTAATCGTTTCAATATAATTTTCTATATATTTGTCACGGCTCGGTAAACCTATTTTAATATCATCATGTATATTAACACTCTCAATTACTTCAAGTGTTAATCCCGCTTGTTCAACTTGATTTTTTAGTGTTCTAATTTTATCTTCATGCCATATTTCACCAATCGGAACATCATAAAGTGCGCCTACTACACCTTTAACATTTGGGATTTGTCTTATTTGTTGCAATGTAGTGTTATCATCATTTTCACCATACCATCTCATTGTCATCTGCATGAATTAACATCTCCTTTAAGCTAAATATTTCTTAAGTGTAGCCCTTATTGATCCGGGTCCAATGATTAGCTCTTTTACATATTCTTCAACCTTTGACCCAAGTCCAACCTTATATAGGTCAATACCGAAAATGGATTCATTAGAAAGAATATCATACAAGTTGTTTGCCACAGATTCCGGTGCGCCAAATTTTATACCAGAAATAGAACTTTGCAGCTCGTCAAGCATTGGATCTGGACTCAATTCCATCTTTTTTCCTTCATCATTCAACCCCATTAAATACCTTATCCATCCAGCAATAACCAAAGGGATATAGCTTAGGTTCTTGGCTTTGTCTTTATACAATTTAATTGTTTCGCCATATCTTATGGCTAGTTTCTGCGATGTATCTGACGCAATCCTTTGAGGTGTATCAGGTATATTCTTATTTGGAAGCCTTTTATTTATTACTTCATCTATGAACTGATGGGGGTCAATGATCTCTGGATCTTCCACAACAGGCAGCCCTTCCTTATAGCCAACTTTTTTAATTAATTCCCTAATTTGGGGATCATTCATTTCATCAGCAATTGTAGAATAACCTAATAAACATCCATAAACGGCCATTGCTGTGTGCAAAGGATTTAGACAAGTACACACCTTCATTTTTTCAACTTTATCAACAGTTTGTTTATTTGTAAGGTAAACGCCAGCTTCTTCAAAAGGAGGTCGCCCATTTGGAAAATTATCTTCAACAACTAAATAGTGAGCATCCTCTGTATTTACAAAAGGAGCATAAACAGAGTGCCCCTTTGTCTGTATAATATCCATTGATTCGAATCCCAATTCTATCAATTTGTTTAAAACATTTTCCGAAGGTCTTGGTGTAATCCTATCTATCACACTCAAAGGAAAAGAAACTATACGATCGTTTTGTAGATAATTTATAAAGCCTTCATTTACAAAACCATTAGTTTTCCATAACTTTGCAATCTCTAGTATAGTTGATTTTAATTTATCCCCGTTATGGGAAAAATTATCAGTACTTAGCAATGCTATTGGATAAGCACCTTTGTTATATCTTTCATATAATAACGCTGTTAGAATTGAAATAGTATGTTTTGCGTATTCTGGTCCATTATCAATATCATTTTTAACAATGTTTGAATATTGGCCATTAGGTTTCTTCAAACTATATCCTTTTTCTGTTATTGTGATAGAAACCATTTGCAATGATTGGTTTGCAAAAACATTTTTTACCCTTTTTGTCGATGAAGAGTTACTGTTTGAGTAATAATGGCTCTCTACAACACTTCCAATAATTTCTTTATCAATCTCTCCATTTGCTTTGGTTACACACATTAATGTTAGATTATCATTTGCATGGTATATTTTTTTTATGGTTTCATCACTGGATGTATTTACTACGATGATTCCTGTATTTGACAATCCCTTATTAATTAGATTTTGCTGGATAGAGGCGTGGAAACATCTAAAGATGTTTCCACCGCCAAAATGAATCCAAGTAGGTTTACGAATGGTATTCTTCTTTACTTCATCAAGTTTGTAACAGGGTAATTTAATTCCCTTACTCAAAAATTCGTTTTTGTTTTCCATGAAATTTTTATTAAGTTTAAGCATAAGAAAACACTTCCCTTTAAAAACGATAATCCTCTTCCAAAATCAACTTCAATTTGTTTTATAATTCACCACTATTGCTAGCAAAATTATCAAATAACCTTTTTACCTTCGAAAAGTAATTCATGTTTTACAAATACTGTATAAATGACGCTTTACATACCAATTAAATTAAATTCCTCACTAGAAACCATAATTTCAAACTTTTCTTTTTGTGGTTTCTTACACTTTACTAAAATCGTTCTATCTGACAACTCATAATACCAACCTTCATCCGCAGCTTCCCAGGTGTCCCTATTAAGAAAACGTGGTATTTCTTTATTGTCAGCTGTAACCCAATACGCTCCTTTCTCCTTATTAATCAGCTTAATATTAAGGGAGGATATACTATTTTTATAATCCCCTGTTGTTTCAAAAGAAATCCGTTTACGAGAATCACCAGTCACATCTATTTTCGTATACTCATATACACCATTTTTAAAGTCATTACTTATACCGTCATCATCATAAAAATAGAAGGTACCATCTGATTCTCCCCCGATTAGAATATCAAGACTCGTCATCGTATCTGTTGAAATATGTGTAACATCATTATTTGTAATAAAAATTCCATTACCCCTCAAAAACATAGGAATACTATCTAGTGTGACTGGAATTTCAATTACTTGACCACCTTCATATTCTTTCAGGTTATTATTAATATCGTACCATTTGCAACCCTTTGGTAAATACACTTTCCTTGTTTTTGCTCCTTTTTCAAGTACACTGGCTACCAAAACCGATGGACCAAACATAAATGTCATGTTTTCATCATTATAACAATTGATGTCATTTTGAAATTCAAAAAACAAAGGTCGCATTATTGGTTTTCCATTAATATGGGCATCGTACATTAAAGAATATAAATATGGTAACATCTTATAACGCATGCTATACGCATGGCGAACATATTTATTGTATTCCTCATACATCCATGGTTGGGTTACTGTATTATCATCGTTAGCTGAATTAATACAGAATCTTGGCTGAAATATGCCATTTTGTATCCATCTTAGTAAGAGTTCCCCCTCTGGAGCGTTTCCAGCAAACCCCCCGATATCGCAACCAAAATTAGCTACTCCTGATAATCCCATACCCAAAATAGTAGCGATATTGAATTTTAATGTACGCCAATCCGTTAAATTATCGCCTCCCCATGTCTGTGCATATCTTTGAATACCCGCAAATCCAGCACGATTTATAATATAAGGACGATGGTTCGGATAAAGTTCAAAAATAGCCTTTTTTGCAATATAAGCCATTAAATTGGAGTGCATAATTTTTAGTTGAGCCATGGTTCCTTTCTTTCCATCAAAATCACATATTGCATTCCGATCCTCTATGCCATCATATTCACAATTATCATTCCATACAGTTGTAATACCCTTACTTAAAATAGTTTCTTGAAGTAATTTTTTCCATGTATCCCTGCCTGTAGGATTTGTAAAATCTATAAATCTTCCGGATCCCCCCCACCAACGACCAGTATAATCTTCTTTACCATCAGGACTTTTCACAAAGACATTATTTTTTTCAAATTCATTACTATATGGATGATTAAACAATATACCCGGTTTTAAATTAGGAATGACATCAATGCCCAGTTCATTCATTTTTTTTATAAATCCCTCGGGATTAGGAAATCGTTTCTTATTCCAATTAAAAGTATATCTTAGATTGTCTTTTTCCCCAGATGAGTAACCTGATGCTAATTTAAAATTGTCTATATACATCTTTTCATCAACATATTTATTAATTACCTCATATATTTCTTTGTCACAATCCTTTTCTAATTCAGCATAATACATAGTTGAAGCAGTGTATCCAAAGCTATGTTTTGGAGCCATTGCTTGCTTTCCTGTTAACTTTGTATAGTTATCTAGGACCTGTCCAACTGAGGGGCCGTTAATAAAAAATAAATCAATGTCCCCTCCGTCAGCCTGATAGTAGCTATAACGTGGCCAATAACCACTAATTTCATTTCCCATATCAAATACCGCGTCATATGAATTATGATAAAAAAGTCCAAGGGCATGTTGATTATTTTTATTCAATTTAATATAAAAAGGTATATGTTTATACAATGGATCTCCCGTTTCCGGGTCATGACCAATTGCATCTTTAGGTGTCATTCGCATTCTTCTGCCCTTTTTATCCAATTTACCTGTTTTTTCACCAAATCCATAAAAATGATCATTTTTGAAATCTATTTGATTATAATGAGAAACTCTTCCTAATTGATCTTGCTCAAAAGCCCTTAACGGTAAATCGCTATATAACTTTTCACCGTTTAACTGATATAAGGAAAAATGTAGTGGTGATTTACACATTACTAATTTCATTGTATTTGTATAAAAAACTATTTCCTTATCTGTTTCTTCCATAGGAATGTCCAGTGCTTTTATTTTTTCGCGTTCCTCGGGAAATAGATAGTCCAAACGATCTTCCCATGCAGTCATAACCAAACTATATGACTCTTCCGTCCACTGTCTGTTAAATGAAACCCGTACACGTATGATATCATCCGTCATAAAAATGATCTTAATATCAGCTGCATCGCCTTTCACATAGTAACCATTCTTCATTTTATTTATAGACAAAAAGTTTTTTAAAAGCATCTAAGGTTCCTCCCACACTCTTTATGAATAGAAATTTACTTTGAAGATAAAGAGACTTTACTTATGATAATCTAACGCCAAAACCACCAATGGGAATTTTCAGATTAATACAATCACCTCAACCCTGGCAGTTTATCACTCACCAAACAAATTTGAAAATGAGTGGCATCCGTCACAGTAAAGATACTCACCATAATTGGTATAGCCTCAACCTTCTTATTTTCTAAATTTTATTTTATAACATGTTTTTTACCAAACTGTTCATCTTCCCAAACATTTTCCCATTTGTAACCAGTCAAATTTTCAATAACATTTTTTGTTTTTGGATCTGCACTGTTTTTATCACCTCCTGCCCGAAGTCGGTTCAACTCATCCCGCACAATCCCATGTGTCCTTTTGTTTAGGTGGAAAGTCTGCGCTTCCAATAATGCAACTAACAGTAGGATTCCTGTCCCACCAATCAACACCGCCGCAATTGTATTTTGAGCTCCAGTAGTTTGATGAATACTTCCTTCTACATATCCTCCCATATCTAGAAAGTACCCTACACAAACGGTGGCAACAGCAACTGTTGATTTTCTGACGAATGTCATTACCCCAGCATAGATACCCTCACGATGTTGTTTCGTAACAATTTCATCCAAATCCGGTATTAGAGGATATACATTCCACGGTACAAACTGCAAAATAGCAAGACCAAAGTTATAAAGGAATCCAAAGGCAAATAGTAGAATGACCATACTACTTGGTTTAGTGGCAAAGAGTACATAAAAGCCACATAATGCAATAATTTCACAGCTATAGGATACACTGTATAGCCAACGTGGCCCAAATTTGACCATTAGGAAGCCCGATAAAATAATTACCAACGGCCCTATGATGCTAAGCGACAAGACATTAGCACTCGTTGTTGGACTCACCATCAATGCAGAAACACAAAAGTATGCAAATACAGCATTAAACACATCCTTTGATGTAAATGAAAATAAATAAATAATGAGATGTTTACGAAATGACTTTAACCGTAAAGTAGAGAAATAATCCTTGCATTGCTTCTTTAAAGTTTCCCAAAGTCCAGAAGAAGCAGTTTTTCGCAGATTAGCTTCAATCTCTGGAGTAATTTGGCGTTCCCATGTACTCTTGTAAGCAATAAAAACACAAATCACATAAATAACCGCAAAAAATATCGCATTGTATAAAAAAGGTGCTGCACTATTCTCACCAAAAAATTTGAATAGTTGTCCCGGAACAAACGTTGCTAAAAAAACACCTGAAGAGGATATGAACATTCTGGTTGTTGAAAATAACGTTCTCTTTGTATAATCTTCAGTCATTTCTGTCGGTAGCGTTTCCCAAGGAATCAAAACCATTCCTGCGACTATTTCGAACAATAAATAACTAATCAAATAGTACCAATACCCCATACCTGTGATCCACATTAAAATGAAAACAAGCATAAGCGGAGAACCTATTAAAAGAAAAAAATGTCTACGTCCAAACTTCTTACCAATAGCGGTTCGATAAAAATTATCACTGATACTTCCCATGAATAAACTTATAAAAGCATCAACAACACGGGCAATACCGAGTATTGAAGCCGCTTCCACCGCAGTTAGACCAGCATATGTAGTCCAAAAGAATAAAAGCCAGGCACCAATAATCGTGAATGCGCCACCTCCCATTACATCAGGCAGTCCAAATCCAATTGCACGAAAAATATTTATCTTTCTCGGTTGATATATCTTTGATGCCTTTTCTTTATTCATTAATATCTCCATCCTTTACATTTAAAATGGGAGTATTTCTTAATACAACAGGGATCCATTTTATTAATTATTTAGAAGCCACTTTTGTCATTTACAATCAAAGGATTATTATAATGCGTTTTCATTTTTTATTATGCAATATCTGTTTTTTTCATCAATAAAAATATTAAAATAAGGTAAATTTAGCGGACAACACCCCTAACAAAAGTTGTGATCTGGATATCGTTGTAAGTCGCAATATATCCCCTTTGATAAAAGGTTTAAATACGAAAGCTGCAGTAGTGAATTGCACTGTTTCTTTTGGTTCCATACCTGCCAAAACACCCAGAAAATTCCTGCACATGTTTACCCAACAAGATGAATAATCCTTTAAATTCTACCGTGCTTTTAACATAAATGCCCTTCGCTTTTTAGTGTTTATTTGGTAAGTTGTACTAGCTGCGATGCTTTATCAGTTAACTGTTCCAAATCTGCAGCATTTAAAATCTTCTTAGGGACCAAAGAACTTCCTAACCCGATAGCAATGATTCCTGTGTCCAGAAAATCTAGCATATTCTCCTCATTGATGCCTCCTGTAGCCATTAACGGTATTTGTGATAAAGGCCCTGACACATCTTTAAAATACCGTGGACCCATGGTACCCGCTGGAAACACCTTTACGATATCCGCACCATGTTCATATGCGGTTAGGATTTCAGTTGGGGTTAGACACCCAGGAATACTTAAGGCGCCATATCGCTTGGTCATTTCAATCGTATTTATGTTCATCGTAGGCGAGATGATGAACTTTGCTCCGGAATGGATCGCCATTCTCGCTGATTCAGGGTCAAGCACCGTCCCTGCCCCGATCAACATATCATCTTCTGCCTTTTCGGATAATTGTTTAATAACATCCAAAGCGTTTGGAGAATCAAGTGTTACCTCAAATACCTTGACTCCACCTTTTTTTAGTGCTTTAGCAATTGCAAATACATCATCGGGATCTACTCCACGCATAATTGCAATAATTTTGCTTTCCTCTAATTGCTGAATATAAGACACGTCTTTCACCTCTTAAAATGAAAATGTATTTCTATCATCTTTCAATATAATTTCTTTTCCCCATGTGCATCAGAACATCATCCAAATATGGAAGACCTTCATTATCTCCTGCAACAGTTACAACCATCGAACCGATCGTATTCGCAAATTCCAATGATTGTTCTAAACTATATCCGTGCAAATAGGAATAAATATAACCAGCATTAAATCCATCGCCTGCACCTACAGTGTCCACTACTTTTTTTGGTTGTTTGGCAGTAACGTTTCGTAATTCTCCATTAGCATAGCCGGTTGCCCCCTTTTCCCCACGCTTAATCACAATGTGGTCTGGACCATACTCTTTAAAAATAGTGATATATTGTTCGATTGATTTATCACCAAATAGCCATCTTGCTTCTTCTTCCCCAGAAAAGACAAAATCGACATATGGTAATAGTTTTAACAAGTTCGCTCTTGCCTCATCGATACTCCATAATTTCAAGCGAATATTTGGATCGAGTGAGACCTTTACGCCATGTTTTTTAGCAAGTTGTACGGTATGTTCTAAAATAGACATGTTTTTCGGATCGATCGCTGCAAATACACCTGTTATATGAAGGATCTTCGTATTTTTAAGATAATCTTCATCGATACTGTCTTTTGTCAGCGCTTCTGTTGGGGAACGATCCCGATAATAAAATGTCCTACCAGATCCGTCCTCTAAAATCTCCTTGAAATTGATCGAAGTGGGATACCCATCTATTAGTTTAACCTGTGAGATATCGATTCCTTCTCCACGAATAAAATTAAAAATATATTGACCAAACCCATCGTTGCCAATCCGGCTAATGAATCCAGTTTGTATCCCTAATCTGGCACATCCAATAGCAAAATTAAGTTCTGCCCCACCAATTTTTCGTTCAAAGGAATGTACATACCTCAATGGCCCCTTGGTAATCGGGTCAAAAGTTATCATGGCATCCCCGATAGTTACCACATCCTTCAGCATCAAATCCCCCTCTTTTCCTGTATGTGTCCACTACTCGACTCTCGAATAAGTAATTTTGGCTCAAATCGATACACCGACTGTTCCAATTCCGCATCAGTTTTGTTAATTTTTTGAAGTAACAAACTTGCAGCTTTCGTTCCCATTTCAAATGTAGGTTGCGCAACTGTTGTAATTGTTGGATGGAATGCTAAAGCAAACGGAACTTCGTCAATACCAACAAGAGCAATATCATCTGGAATTTTTACGTTCTCTTCCTTAAAAAATTTAAGTATCTCCATCAACGTCAAGTCATTACCTGCAAGGATCCCTTTAGGAGGATGAGATGATTGCAACAAATGTTTAATCGCGGCCTTCATTTCGCTTATTTCTGTATGAATGATCCAATCATCCTGAACGATTAAACCATTTTCCGCCATAACCTTTCGATACCCTTCCACCCGTTCAAACCGAGGTGTCAGGTGCTGGTTATATGAGGTTGTTACCATTCCAATCTCATGTATCCCCTCATCAATTAAATGCTGAACAGCGAGAGAACTTGCCTTTTCGTTATCCAACAAGACGGAACAACCTTCCCCATTCGGACTAAGACGGTCCATGAAAACAAGCGGGTAATTTTCATTTATTAACTCTTGATATAAATTAAGATTTTCCCCGGTAGGAAATATAATGAGACCATCAACTTGTTTCGCCCTTAGCATGTCAATATAATTTTTTTCTTTTTCCGGGTCATCATCCGCATTGCACACGATGACATGAAATTGATTCGATTGGCAATAATCCTCGATGGATCGAATAATTTGGGTCGAAAAGGTATGCAGTATATTCGCAACAATCACACCTATAGTAGATGTTTTCTTTTGCTTCAAACTACGGGCTATATAATTTGGTTGGTAATTCAACTCTTCTATTGCCGCTTTAATTCGATTTTTCGTGTTTTCCCCCATATAATTGAAGCGTTTATTTAAATATTGAGAAACAGTACTCTTAGATACATTTGCTGCTTTAGCTACATCTGCAATACTTGCTTTTTTCATTTTATATTCCTCTTTCTCATTACTAAAACGGTTTAGTAAATCGATTTAGGGTTATTATACAAGAAAATGAAACAGCTTTCAACAAGTTTTTGTCTATAATTAAATATTTTAGGACATACAGATTGATGCAAGCATTAAACCGCAATTCACGCCTTCAATAAAAAAGAAGTTGCAGTCTTTGATTGTTCTTCCAATTTTGATGCTATAAAATGGATACAAAGAGTACTATGTTATATTCATATACAGCTATATACGAAATAAATCCTTATGAACCGCTTCTATGTGGTTCACCTAACACCGCACACCTTTTAAAAAACAGAAAAAGACTACCCGTTAGGATAGCCTTCATTGGATAGAAAATTTCAAAATCAGCGTTTTTTCTTACAGATCTATTCTGTCAATTTCCATTTCCAAAAGCGCACTACTCAAACTCTTCCCATGCGTATCCATTGCTAGTGATGTCGTTACCCCACCCATTAAACTATTATGGCAGACAAAATTCAATGCCTTTATATTGGGTGCCTCATACCGAGTAACTTTTCCTAGTATAATATCCTTCATATGGGACTTAACTTTTTCCGCTGTGATATTTTCACATAACCATTCATAATCCTCCTCGTTATAAGGAATGAGTGAAAGACTTAGCTTATCTCCTTTATCCCCTGCCCTGCTGTGGGCAATATCTAATAATTTCATTTCTTCCATTTCCTCTCCTTTATATTCACCATTGTTTCTATTTGGTCTCTAGGAACAAAGGTGGAAACTACCCCTATTTGTTCAGTAACCTTTTTTCGAGCACCTCCACCGCCTGATGGACCATTTAGGTATAAAGATTCTACCTCTTCTCCAATTAATTCTGCCATATCTCTTAAGTAATGATACCCTGCCGCACGAACCCTAATTTCATAAGGTCTACTCTTCTCTTTAAATTGTGCTCTGTGTACCGAGGATAAACCAATAAAATCAATACGCAAGTCAGGTATTTGTTCCGACAATCTTTCTTTTAATATTTTACCGGCAATTTTGGCGCGTTCTACCGCATCAGACCCCGCGTACGAAATCTCCCCCTCTCCCAAAAAACCTGCATGGTAGCCCAGGGATACTTTAAGTAAATCTGGTCTTTTTTTTCCACATCCATTCCGTACTTCAACTTGGTTTTTCCCTATTTCCTTCAGTTGTACAGAGCTAAAATCAGCTATCACATCTGGTGTTATATATTCAGCTGGATTGTGAACTTCATACAGTAATTGTTCCTTTACCGTCCGTAGATCAATTAAACCACCTGTCCCCTCTACTTTTTTTATAATGGACCGACCATCTGAATCTATTTCAGCATACGGAAAGCCAATATGAGCTAGATTCTCCACTTTCTTTTTATATCCATCTGCAAAATATCCCCCGCTGATTTGACCAGCACATTCTAATAAATGACCATTGACTGTCCCTTGACCTAACCTTTGATAGTCCGTTTTTGACCACTTAAAATGATAAACTTGGGGAGCCAAAAAAAGAGATGGATCAGCAATCCTGCCTGTTATAATAATATTTGATTCTGTTTCAAGAGCGGGCAATATTGCATCAATCCCTAAATAAGCGTTAGCTGAGATAATCGGCTCATAAGATGATAATTTTCGGTTGTTTTCCCAATCTGTTGCATTTTTATCAATTTTATCCACTACATCATCCCCGGTTACAGCAGCTACTTTACAAGGAAGATTTAGCTCATCTGCTATTTCAGTTATTTTCTCTGCACCGGCAATAGGGTTAGCAGCTCCCATATTTGTAATTAGTCGTACACCTTTTTTCAGCAATAATGGTAATAGCCTGCGAATCCTTTTCTCTAGTAAAGGATCATATCCATCATTAGCATCGTGAGATTTTCGCTGTTGGGCAAGTGCAATTGTTCTTTCCGCAAGGCATTCTAATACTAAGTAATCTAAATCAGCATGCTTTAATAATATTTCGGCAGGTTCAAGACGATCACCCGAAAACCCTGCTCCAGTTCCTATTCTTAGCATCAATTTATTCCTCCCATGTTTTTTTGAAGTTTATAAAGGGATAACTCCCGTAATAACTGCGATGATTGTCATAATAACCGATGTTCCAAAAGCCCATTTAAAAATAAAACGCTGATGATCGCCTAAATCCACTCCGGCTAATCCTACCAGCAAAAATGTGGAACCCGTCAAAGGACTAATTGGAAAACCAGTTGTCATTTGACCCAAAATTGCTGCACGAGCCATTTCTGCTCCTTCAATCCCATATGCCGAGGCTGTTTGGCTAATCACTGGCAACACCCCAAAATAGAAGGAGTCTGGTGTGAACAATAAACTTAGGGGCATACTTAGAATCCCAATAATGACAGCCATCGATCCTCCCAGACTTTGTGGGATCATTGAAATCATTGCTTCTGCCATAGCATCGATCATTCCCGTCCCTGATAATATCCCTGTAAAGATCCCAGCAGCAAAAATAATCATAGCAACTGTTATAACATTTGGTGCTAAGGAAGCAATTCGTTCTTGCTGAGACTTTGGATTTGGATAATTCATTAAAAGAGCGATAGCAAAGGCAACCATAAAAACAATAGGCAATGGAAGCCATTCTCGCACCAAAGCTATAATGACAATAATGGTTAATATGAGGTTATACCAAAATAGTTTTGGACGCTTTAAGGATATTTCCTCCTTGGACAATTCCTCTTGATAATCATAGGTAATCTGTTTAATCCCTATCCTCTTACGTTCGTTCTTGCCTAGTAAGTAGGCCACAATCAGTACCCAAATTATTCCCACAATCATTGCCGGGATAACTGGATTAAATACTGTACTAACATCGATTTTTAACGCACTGGCCGCCCTGGCAGTTGGCCCACCCCATGGAAGCAAATTCATAACCCCAGCCCCCAAGGCAACAATTCCTGCTAACACAATTCGTTTCATTCCAAGTTTATCGTATAATGGCAGGAATGCGGGAATCGTAATTAAAAAGGTCGAAGCACCAGAACCATCTAAGTGTGATAACATTGCTACAACTGCAGTCCCTATGGCAATTTTAGTTGGATCACCTTTAACCAGCCGTAAAGTCCGGGAAATAATCGGATCAAATAATCCTGCTTGACTCATGATACCGAAGTAAAGAATCGCGAAGGATAACATAATTCCGGTGGGCGCAACCCCCTGAATCCCCTCCAACATGATGGGCCCCAAATCAGAAGCAAATCCTCCTATTAAAGCAAACACAATTGGGATTAAAATCAGAGATATAATTACAGACATTCGCTTGGTTAAAATTAGTACTAAAAATATCAAAATTGTAAGAAATCCAAATAAAGCTAACATAGCACTCCTCCTTAAAAACATGTTGTTTGTATAAAAATGCAAAAATTATGCCAAAAAGAAAAAGCCTATAAATCGGGCTTAGGGAAAAATTAGTTCTAGAATATTAGAACATCATCATTTTATATCACTTCTCATATCGATCCACTGAAAACGCTATCATTATTATGATGTTCTAGAATTTATTCCAAATAAATAGAATTCATTCTGATAATTTATTATATAACGTCGCTAACGAAATCCCTAGCTTTTTGGCGGCCTTTTTCTTACCTTCAAGTGTGTAACCATACGTTTTTAATGTTTGTTGAATAATTTCTTGTTCTGTTCTTTTTAGAACTTCCTTCAGACTTTTTTCTTGGTATGTATTTGGTAAGGAAGTCTTTCTTGTAAGAAACTCAGGAAAATGATCCATTTCAATAGTAGCGTTATCTGTCATATTCATAGCGTATTGAAATACATTAAAAAATTCTCGTGTATTACCTGGCCAATCGTACTGGATTAATGCAGAAATCGCATCGTTAGTTACATTCATCTCCTTTAATTCATGTGTATGATGAAGTAAGTGATCGATTAACACATGAATATCGTCTTTCCGATCTCGTAATGGCGGAATAACCACTTGAATTCCATTTATTCGATAATATAAATCTGCTCTAAATCGTTGTTTCCGGGTCATATTTTCAAGATCCTTATTCGTAGCCGCAATAACTTGAACATTTATTTCCTGTTCCCTTAAACCTCCAACTTTTCGAATTCGGCCATCCTGTAATACTCGAAGTAGTTTTGGTTGCAGATCAACAGGCATATCTCCTATCTCGTCTAAAAAAAGAGTTCCATTATTTGCAAGTTCAAACAATCCAATTTTCCCACCCTTTTTGGAATTTGTAAAGGTACCCTCCTCATACCCAAATAGTTCAGCCTCAAGCAATGAAGATGGAATTGCAGCACAATTAACCGGAACAAAAGGATAGCCTGAACGCTTGCCTTCATAATGTATAGCATGAGCAAACAGTTCTTTACCTGTACCACTCTCGCCACAGATAAGTATATTCAAATTACTGTGTGAAGCCTTCTTGGCAATAGCTACAGTTTTTTCCAACCCAGCATTTTTTCCAATAATATCGTCAAACGTATATCTGGTTTTATAAATATCCCCAACAGTGTTTTCTAGTTTACCTAATGCCTCTCTGCTTTTAGCCAGTTCCTTGGTGAGCTTACCAACTTCTGTAACACTTTTAAGGACGGAAACTGCCCCTATCATCCGCTCCCCGCTATCGATCGGTGCCATGTCTACAACATATCTACTATTCCCTTCTTGCCGATAAATTCCGGTTCTTTTTTTACCATCGTTTAATACACTAGGTAAAATAGCACCTTTTCTGACATCGACCAGCTTTTTACCAATGATCGTTCCCTTCTTTACCCCAGTTATATTGGTATATTCATCATTTATCACCCGTACAATTCCCTTCGAATCTATAACTAATATACCATCATTAATAGAATCGATAATTTGTTCCAGCCAATTAATATAAGCGGTTGAGGATACATTGAGTTCATTCATATTATAATTTTCAAACATATGAAATTCTCCTTTAGTTTGAATACTGATGTGTAAAGTCACTAATGGTTATGTTATATTTTTGGAAATTAAGGGATTGGCTTTAACCAACAACATATGCGTAGGAAGAGTTTGTATGGTCGGGATTTCACCTATACTGCGAGGATTAAAAGTTAAAACCTTCCCCATAGTTAGCACACCCTCCATAAAGTAATTTCGCATTATAATGTCACCTAACAGAATATTTCTTGCAGAGTTTTCTGCAGGGGGAGTTTTTTGAAAAGGCAAATGTCTGAGCTAAAAATATACCTTTAAGTATTTGTGTATTAACCTCCCACCTTCACTTTGATTTTATAAACTGACTGGCCGCCCCCAGAATCATTGCATCAGACCCAAGTTCTGAGATTTTAACTTCGACTCCTTGATTGATTGGCATTACCTCTTCTTTCAGTTCATTGGTAATATTAGAGGAAAGTTCCGACAATGAATAAGCAACACCACCTCAATAATCACCTTTTCTGGATTAAAAATGGTTATTAACGATTTTATAGTTACGATCAGATAATAAATATAACGATCTACCACTTTTTCCGCTTTAGGATCTCCTTGCTTAGCAAAAGAAAACACTTCAGATCCCTTTAATTCTACTCCCGACTCCTTCATATAGGCACGCTCGATTGCCTTTCCCGATAAATAAGCCTCGACACATCCGTTTCTTCCACAAGTGCAAGGAAGCCCATCCGGAACGAGTGTAAGGTGTCCAAATTCCCCCGCAGCCCCACGATGGCCTCGGTAGAGTCGACCATCGATGACAATACCACCTCCTACCCCCGTACCAAGCGCAAGACAAATCATGTTTTTTGATCCGATTGCTGCTCCAAACATTACCTCTCCCAAAGCCATAGCTTGTACATCATTCACAACCTTTACAGGGATGGACAATTTCTTTTCCATATACATTTGAATATTTAAACCTTGCCAGTTTTGAAACGTGTCCGTAGATGAAATAACACGTCCATCTTCATTTATTTGACCGGCAGAACCAATTCCAACGCCAACACATTGCTGAATTGAATCATCCATTTCTTGTATAATGTCTATAATTCTATTAAGAATAATTTCTCCTTTTTCATTAGAAAAGGTAGGGATAATCTCCTTTTTTAAGATGACTCCATCTTCTTGTATGAGGGAAATAGCACATTTTGTCCCTCCGATATCAACACCAAACATTTTATCCATTTTTTATCCCATGCCTTCCACAAATTTTTTTTGAACAATTGTGGCCTTGTAATTGCTCCCCCAACCACTACAAAAACTTCGCCAAGTTCGTCCCAATAACCTTTTGGCTTGTTCAGGTGTATCTACATTACCCTTAGCAATAATAGGTGTATTCAATTCGGTTACCAATGCCTTTACTAAATCGAAATCAGGACGTTCGCGATACCTTGTTTCATCTGTGTATCCCGAAAACGTTGTACCAAATATTAAAGAAGCCGATCTCCCTCAAAAAGATAGTAAAACAGCAGCTTTATCATCAGAATAAATCTTCTTATCCCGTTCGTCGGCAGACAGTTTGCTAACATATGCCTCCAGACCGTGCGCCGCAATTTCCCAGTACACATGACGCAGGTCTCCTTTAGGGTCAAACAAACCATCTGACATGATCAGCACATGTTTTAAATTCCTTATATCCAACATGCCATATTGAATATAATTTTTCACTTCCTTCATTCCATTTGCAACAGAGTAACCATTTGGCTTATTGGCCATATATCGATGGTAGGAAATCCTGTTTCGCTTGTCTTTAAAATAATCTTCTTTCGGAATATCAGTATCATGATAACGATCCATATGTCTTTTCAACTGTGCCCGAGCACTAATGTTTTTCACGGTATCAACAGTCAGTACATTGACGTTCCCATTCGTATCACAGGTAAGGATCATTGTGTCGCCAAGACTGGCATATAGTAAATTGCCTTCTTTGATTTGCACCGCCGACACGCATGTACACCATAGTTTATCTTTTTCGCTTTGATTGATACCATAGCTCTCCATTGTCCTGTTTAATAACTGATTGGCTTGTAATATTTCATGAGGCAAAAGAGTCACCCCTTTTAACGATTCAATGTGGTTCTTAAATAAGTTGGCGGCTAAATACGCCCCGTTATGGCCATTTTCATCTTTAAAATCGTCTATCGGGGTTGCACCATCCAATACACCATATATACCAAGGGAATCATTAATCATAAGCGCATCTTCGCATTCTTTCTTGGCAGGGCTTGTCGTTATGAAATACGCTACCTTTCTAATATTGGCATGATCCGAATAAAAAGTACCCATGTGTGTTTCCCCCGTCCCTTTGTATCTTCTCGTACTAATCAATAGATTCCGCTATTTTTTGTTTTACTTTATTAATTCGTTCATAATCCATTTCATATAAATAGTGACAAATTTGTTCAATAACATACAACTGTGACATCTCCGTTACTAAAGTACTGCCTTCTTGGGCAACCTCTTTCCCCGCTGTATAAATGTTCATATCAGCTATTTTTGTAATATCGGAACGTGCATGATTCGTGATTGCCAAGGTTGTTGCACCGCTTTGTTTAGCAGTATGCAGCCAATCAATTGTTTGTATGGTATCCCCGGTAATACTGAACGCAATTGCCATATCGTCTGCGGTCATGAGGTGAGAAGATACTAATTGGGCGTGTGGATCGGAAAACACGAAAGTCTTATAACCCAATCGCATAAACCTAATTTGGGCACCTTGGGCGGCAAGACCGGAAAAACCAATTCCAAATAAATATATTGACTGGCTGTTTACGATGGTTTGAGCCACCTGCTTTAACTTTTCAACACTTGTTAAACGCTTCGTATCATCCAGCATTTGAATAATATTTTGATACGTGTGATCTGTTTCTAATTGAACATCGTCTCTTTCCGGATGACGCAACTGTTCGGCCATATCAACTTTAAACGCATGATAACCAGTAAATCCCAACTTTTTAAAAAACCGAAATACAGTTGCTTCCCCTACCCCACATTCTTTTGCAAACTCATTCAAAGAAGTGAAAACAATTTTATTGTAATTCTCGGAAATATATGCAGCCACTTTTTTTTCACGCTTTGTTAACGAAGGGTATACACTTTTAATGTGAACTAGAAAATCTGATACATTCACCTATTCACCTTCTCCCTATTCCTGTTATTCATTTATGATGTTTAGTTCCAATCCAATCTCAAACATGCGGCTCCAGGGAGTATACACCTTTAATTCAGATATTACCATATTTCTAAAGCTCTTTTTAATCATTCCCTTATATGCTTCCATGATTTGCTGTTGAATTTCCTGCTCAACGACATGATCTTGGTCGTTTAGGTCAAAATAATTTGCGTTTAAAGCAGGTAATAATTCATCCGTAATTCTTTTCCTAACCTGGGATTGATAAAAGACATCATCTAAAATATGATAAAGTACATGCTTCTTGATTTCGGATTGATTTTGCCTGTCAAAACCAAATACACCTGCAGCAATGGACGTTCCCAGCGTGTTACAATTCGTGTTCCAACCTTTAAATGAAAGAAGGTGTTCTAAAATCTGATAATCATCCAAATACTGGGTGAGCTCTTGATCCCCACCATTTGCAAAAGCACTATCCGCGATCACGACTGGTTTCCCTGATTGTACCCATTTTTGAATTTGCTCAACAAAGAACCCTAGTTGTCTAAAACTACTATAAGTGATATCTTTTGTTGTTTGGTTTACTGCTTCCTCCATGAATTTTCCCGGCGCATTGATAGCCAGGATGAAATCTGCCGCTTCAGGCATGCTTGCTACCTCACATCCCGAAGCCAATAGGTGTGCCTTTACACTTTCATTCATTGGCCGGTCTTCATGCAGAGGAACAATAGTCGGAGCAATTGTTGAACTGTAAAAATAATAAATAGATGGCTTTCTGTCCAATAACTTGTTCAACATCCTGGTAATTAATGTACAGCCTGCTTCATCTGCACCAGGATACACCAGTACTTTTGATTGCAGGCGTTTTTCGACAATACGACTGTATACAATCTCCTGATCACTAGCCGTATAACCAAAAATGGATGAGTCATCTTGTGGTATCGACAAAAAATCAATCACCCCTTCATCCACTAATTCCAGCAAATGAAGCGTGACCCGAACGTTAAATCGGCGTCTGGATTCATAATCATTGATACATGTTTTCGGGATGTAATCATTGGCTTGGGTGAGTTCATTTGCTTCCTGTTCATCCAAACCAACACGCTGTTTTTTATCCTGTAAATAGGCCCGACGAAAAAGTTTCCTTCCATAAAGCTCATAATAGTCCGGTTCTTCGTCAGAGGTATTAAATTTTGGTGTTCGCATGATGAGACAAGATGCATAAATAGGGGTGACTTTGCTTAACGCACGCAATTGCCGAAACATAGCCATGCGTTTTTCCCGATCATTATTTGATAAATGATGTAACCGTGATGGAAGCAATCCCCCATATACAAGCGTTTCAACGGAAAGTACGATACCCTCCACCTTGCTGGCGTTTGCGAAAACAAATTCCCAGAGCCGGTCTACATCTGCAGCTTCCTTTTTATTTCCTAGTATTTCTCTTGGGGGGAAAATCAATTGTACATCATTCCGTGTATTTACTAAATGCTGGGGATATACATAATTACAAGGCCTTTCATCTAAAGGAATATATAAGATTTTTTTCAAAAAGAACACCTCGTTTTTTCATTACTTTTCCATAAAGGCATATATACAATCGTCAACAGTTGGATAAACTTCATCAGCTGCTTGTTGTACGTTTGCCTTACCAGTAGAAATAGCATAGGCATAGTCTGCTATTTCAAACATGGAAATGTCATTTTCCGAGTCACCGATGGCACAAACTTCACCTATCATTGGCAGTTTCTGCAATATCTTTTCAAGCGCTGCACCTTTGGAAACGCCCTTTGATAGAATCTCAAGCGTACTTGGACTCGTCATGATAACATCAACCATCTGACCGTAATTTGCTCGAATATATTGTGTTATATTTTCAAAGTTTCCCCCAAACGTTAACAAGATTGTCGGGAAGATAGTCTTTCCAATTTTTGCGACAAAACTTGAGTCAACAATCGATTGATCAACGAATTCACCAACTTCATCCGTTCCTCTGGGGGTGGGGAAATAACGATGATCAGCGTCGGATATTTCCACCCGAGGACTTTTTTTATTTAACATCTTCACTATTTCTATCGCTGTTATGACATCTATTTCTTGTTTCCATATGATCTCGTTGGCTTGATTTTTGATTACCGCACCATTTTGACTGATACGATATGCGCCACGAACACCTAGTTTTTCCTCTATATATACAATGTCATGATCTAATCGACCAGTGGCTATCATAAATATACCGCCACTATCGATAAAGCGTCTAACTATTTCTACTGTTTCAGGAGCCGGTTGGCCATTTTCCCTCAACAGTGTTCCATCTAAATCACAAATAATTACTTTGGTCATGGTGTTCCTCCAACTGTGTGATCATCATTGAACGATTTACTTTTTTCCAATTCCGCCATTCTATTCGTTGCCATCACGAACGGTAGATAGATAATAACGGAGATTACAATTAACAAAGCCGCAAGTACCGCAGCCCGCCAATCACCCGCAGTTGCTAAAAACGCCGAGAGAATAGGCGGTGTTGTCCACGGGATATATGCAACGGTTTTGGAAATTAGCCCTAACGATGTCGCTAAGTAAGCAATATTTAAGTTTACGATCGGTACAATAATGAGTGGAATCGCTAAAATCGGATTCAAAATAACCGGCAATCCAAACATTAGGGGTTCATTAATATTAAACAATCCTGGTACAGCAGCAAATTTAGTAACTTCACGGTAATCGCTCCGTCGGGAAGCAATAAAAATAGCAATAACCAGTCCGATCGTAAATCCTCCACCGCCCAGCATAGCAAAACTATCAATAAATGGTTTCGTTACAATATTAGGAATGTCCGTTCCTGCCTTAAGCGCATTGATATTTTCTTGAATAGCTGCTAATAGGGACGGGTCTTTGATTGGTCCGAGTACAAAAGTTCCATGTATCCCAACCGACCATAATAAATTTTGAAAGAACATAATAATGTTGATTCCAAATCTACTTTGAACAACCAAATTCAACGGGGCTTGAATAGCTCTTGTAACCATTTCCTGCAGGCCAAAACCAAATAAGGCATTCGATACAAACACCAAACACGCAAATATCGTTAACGTAAGAAAAGCTGGAATAAGCGCGCTAAATGATTTACCTACTTCAGGTGGTACCGTGTCAGGTAATTTTATTCGTAACTTTTTCTTCCTTTTTAATCGTAGGAATACTTCTGTGCCTAACAGGGCTGCGAGGATAGCAAACAATAGTCCTGTTGCTGATGTTTGATCTTGACTTAATATCCCGGTTGCTTTAACAGCTTCCTCGCTACCCTCAGGAATAATATCGATGGCATTTGGTAACATGGTTACAAGCACCGCAACAGCCATAACACCAGGAATAATTCCATCTTCATCATAACTAACAGCTAATTTGTAGGCGATTGTAAAGGCGATTAAAATGGATAAAATGCCAAGGGTTCCATTTGTTACCTGATCACCTATCGCACTATACTTGCTTAAATCAACAACATTTGCTAGCATTCCATTTTCCGGATCTAAAATAACATTGTTGATTAGTATAAAAAAGGATGCCACAATAACTAAAGGGATAATGGTAATAAACCCCTCACGAATCGCACCTAAGTGACGTTGATTGGAAAATTTAGTTGCAACGGGCATCAGCCATTTCGCTATATTATTAGCTAGATTATTCATCACGCGCTCTCTCCCTTGAAAAAGGTTCTACTTACGCTGCTCATCCACCGTTTGAATAATATCTTTTAAGATGTTGTCAGCTCGCATCATCCCATAATCCTTTTGATTAATAACGTTAACCGGGAATTTGCCATTTGCCACTTGCATCATGTCATCTTTCATAAAAGCAACTTGTGGTCCTAACAACAGCAAGTCATAATGATTCTTTTTGGCTAGCATTTTTCCTTCGTTCATAGAAACAGCCTCAATGGACAGATCAATCTGCTGTTCTTCAGCAGCTTTTTTTATTTTTTGCACCAACATGCTAGTTGACATTCCTGCACTACATGCTACTAATACGTTATACATGTTCATCCCTCCAAATGTTATATTTCAAGAATGGTTTTCTAGTTTTCTATTATTTAATATTGCTTTCTCGCAAATCTATTAACCTATTATCTGCCTCTTCTATCTTCTATCATCCCCTTTGCTTGATCAAAACAATTTTTACGTGCCCATTTCAATGCCCCCACTACCTTGCTTCTAGCATTTTCGCTATGCAATATAATATTGAAAGCGGTATCATAAATTTCCATATCATCTCGCTTTCCATTTGATTTGTCCTAACTATAGCAAAAATAATCGACTTTGTAAAATATTTTTCAATAAAATATTTTTAACGAATTATTTGCTCCAAAATATCTTGGTGGCGGGGCAAAGGACATTGAGGTTAACATGACGGAGACAACAAAAGGTACGATGCTCATCTTGCACCTTTTAGTGAATACGAAAGACGCAATGGGGGCAAATGCGGTCAATACAATGGCTGAAGCTGTTGCACCAATGGTAGAATTAATTACGGAAGGCAAGGTAAACCTGCGTATTATTTCCAATCTGGCTGATCGGCGTTTGGTAAGAGTACGGGCACGCTTTAAAAATGAAACAATTGGCGGTGGTACCAAGGCTAACCCTGTTGCCAGCCTGTCATTGAAGATAATGAATGTCCAATCCGCCGCAGACTTGCCGGGGTAATCGCTGCAACAGGATTAGCCCAGAATTTTGTGGCAATAAAAGCACTGGCAACAGATGGCATCCAAAAAGGACATATGGCATTACACGGAAGAAATTTGGCAGCTATGGCCGGCGCGAATGAGAACCTAATCGATATTATCGTAAAACGTGCTATTGAAGATGGGAATGTAAGCTATGACCATATTCTAGCAATAAAAAATGAAATACAGGAGGAGTGATAACATGAAGCAAAATAAAGATGGAGACACAACCCGAAATGGCAATACATCACAAGTTCCCGATCGCTATGTGGAGATACTCGGCGACACCGTTTTACCCGTACACGTGATTTTTTCTATTATTATCAGCGTCGTACTTGGTCTGGGCGGATTTTTAGCTGGACAGGCTGTGTTTCCAAAAATAGCTGACGAATCAATGGTTTCTTCCTATTCCCTGCTTGCAGGAATTGCCGGATGTGTTTTGGCTCTCATTCTTTCAGCCATTTTATTTAAACCAAAACGTGTATTAACGGAGACTGAAATCACAGCCGATGATGCACAAGGAATTCTAAATGACTTGCAAGTGAACTTCGAGGAAGAAATGGATGTCATTGAACATGATCCAGTAACAAGGAAGGAAATGGAGGATTTGAAAATCAAAGACATATTCATTCCCACTGACAAAGGAGGCAGCAAATGAGTACATTACTTATTTCCATTGTACTGGCAATCGTCGGTGGCGTGTTATTTACACTTATCGGCCTCATTTCCGGATCAGATGAAACGGCGACAATGGTTCCGTTCACCTTATTGGTCATCCTGCTTGGAGCACCACCTGTTGCTGTCTTTTCATTTTTTATGGCTGCTGTTATCTCTAAACACTTGTCACATGCAGCACCAACAGCACTAATGGGTATCCCCGGAGATACAATGATGGTACCCATGCTTGACTATGCAGAAACACTGAGAAAATTGGGGGTCCCACATATTGCCTTACGAAAAATGATCTCAGGTGGTATTATTGGTGCGCTGATTGCTTTTCCGGTGGCCCTTTTATTCGCTCAGTTTCTTGGACAATTCGCTGATTTTTTTGAAACATATACAGGTGTCATTTTTGCTGTTGCGGCAGTAATTATTGCATATTTTTCAAAAGGTAAGTGGGTGAGCGTTCTGCTGATCATTCCTTTTGCCTTTTTAATACAAGGATTAAATCTGGTCAGCTTTGAAGTATTGGATAAAAATCTGTCTATCAGTTTCTTTTTGGGAATTGCGATTGGACCGATGTTTTCCGATATACTTATTGCCCTGTCATCAACAGCCAGAAAAAGTGTTACCCGCGCTGAACCGCAGGACTACAATCTGGCTCCGGAAATTAAATCCTGGTCCGGCTATTTCCCGAATCCATTTCGCATTTTAACCGGTTTACAGAAAGTGGCTGGTTCCATAGCCGCATTTATCACATCATTTACTTTTACATTCAGTCCAACCGGCATGACTGCGCTTATGGGTGAATTAATTGGCTCAAAAATAAAGGGTACCTACAAAAAGGCAACAACAACCCTTTCCGTCATGAACGGTGTAACCGAATCGACCTACATAGCGGAAACGCTCATTCCGTTAATTGCCTTTGGCTTGCCCTTAAGCCCTATGGCATTAGGACCAGCCGCAGCGTTATTTAATGCACCACCGGTATTTTCGGTCGATCATAATTTGCATCATCTTATGTCAATGGGTGATTTTTTCGTTTACGGTTTGATTGGACTTATTGTTGGGGCATTCATTGCTTACCCATTTATTATGAATTTTTCACGAAAAGCAACTGTCTTTATTATGAAATATATTAGCCAGGAGGCAATCATCGGCATGTTTATTGCCATCGTTTGTGTGATTGCCTATTATGAAGGTCAAATAACAGGGCTATTAGTCACATTCACCATTGCGACGGTTGGCGGTTTACTGAACCGGATTCTGGGGGTTGGCTCAGGTGCCCAGTTCATGATTTATTACGGTTCGGGCTGGATGATGGCCGTATTGATTGGCTTGTAAAAAAGTATCGGCGACAGACACCGCGACGATAAAGATATTACGTTAAGGCACCAACGCAGGGACTGTTCTCGCACAGTTTTTTTAAAATAAAATATTGATATGAGTTATACAAAAAAGGGGGACTAACTGGTGCCCTTTTTTGTGCTTTTTTCTACAGGGCCAGGCCGATTCTTTCATTTTGGTACAAACAACCCACTATTCGACAACATATGACAAAATTCGGGAAGCGGCACCTAAAATGTTGCACTGGGCGTCACTGGACGTCACTGCGGTTCACTGAGCGAGCTAAATGCCACTCATCGACTGTAAGCGGGTTTGACGTTCCTAAACTAATTCTGATACTATCTTAATTGTTTGAAAATAATTACAAGGAGGTTTTTTTATGGATCAAAATAAAATGGCAATTGTCGATACGGATATTCACGAACGCGTTCAATACAGCGATATTGTTGATAGGCTGGATGAGCCGTTTAGACATTACATCAAAAACTGTACTGGGTGCAGGAAAAACATATGCCTTATACGCAGCCGACCGTTGCCGGAGTCGACCGGGCTGATGCAATGCTTTCCGATGGCCGGCCAGCAGGAACAGACTTAGGATTCATGCAGGAACAGCTGTTGGACGAAATCGGTCATGACATTGGTATTTTGACTGGTGCCTTAGATCCGTCCCCTTCCTCCATGCATGGGTGGTATGAAATGGCGACAGCGCTGGCATCAGCTCCACTTGATAAAGGGATAATGTACGGAGCAACGACCGCCAGTAGCAAACCAGGTGACTACGATTACTGCCATCATGGTGAAATTATCCGCTGTCCCTGGCATGGTAGAGAATTTGATATTAAAAACGACGGGCGAATGCTTGCCAATCCGGATAAAAGGATTCCGAGTTTCAACATACGAATAGAAGATGAAAATGTCATCGTCCGGATTTGGTGAAGCGCCTGTTGCCATCAGCCAGGCAAAACATTACATCAACCCCAATGCAAAGGTTCAGCCACCCCATAGCACGCGTGTATTAGGTAGCGCTTAAGGATGGGAACGGTCTGGATCAACGACTTTCACGCCCTATTTCGCTCAGGCGCCATGGGGAGGCTATAAATCATCCGGCATTGGCCGAGAATTAGGGAAACAAGGACTTGAGGAATATACGGAAGTCAAACACATCTTTGAAAATACAAACTCATCCCCGCTTAACTGGTTCTAACCGTTGTTTTAGTGAACCTCTATAGCAATTCAGCCAGCACAACATGGTCAAGGTGTGCATGCTACCAATGGATTGCCAAGAAAAACCCGTATCACAAGTAATGCTTGGGATACGAAGTTTTTATCGATTTTGTTAATAAGGCGGTTTCATATAATTTATTCGTTTACTTAGTTGGCAAGTCTTCGATACTATCAATATCCATATATTCTGGTACAACAAAACCTTGTTGAGCGCCTTCCAAATTGGGACCCAAGTCATCGTTCTCGTCTTTATATTGCTCATAATAGGAAGCAGCACCTACAGGGAGCCAGGCAATTAACATACCATCTATCTCCCCTTTGGAAAGACTTTCAAATGCGATACCCATATCAAGCGATGTCAATTTGACATTGTAGCCCAACTCTTTAAGAACAAGGGTAACTACATTCGTCGATGAAAGTTCTGTATCATAATTCGTATAGGCTAGTTCGATTGTCTCGTTATCAACAGGTTCAATGCCTTCTGTCCAGGACTCCACTTTATCTCGGTTGTTTTCGATCCATTCTTTAGCTGCTTCTTGCGGTTCAACATCATCGTCTTGTCCGAATTTCGCCATCACTTCATTCATGTCTTCCACTTCCCAATAGAAGTTGTCTAAAAACTGATAGGCTGATGGATGTTCATCCTTAAGACCTTGTCGAACCATTGTATGTATGCTTTCAGATTCACCCAGTGTTCCTTTTGGGTCCTCCAGAAATTTTAAATCATATTCGCTAAACATCCAATGTGGTTGCCAGAGTGTAACAACGATCGGTTCTTCTTTTTCAATCGCATGTTGCAATTCCTTTACCATCGCTGGTTCCGAGCTCGGAGTTAATTCCACATCCAAGTTGTACGATTCAAGTGTTTCTTTTGCGATATTCATCGTTCCTGATTCTGGCTCAATTCCAACAATTTCTTTAATATTAGTTGCCTCATTATTTCCTTCTTTTGAATTTTTATCGGCAGATCCTCCTTGACAACCCACTAGCATTAATAAAATACCTATGCTTATGAGGGCTATCCTTTTCTTTAATAATGACGTCATGATTCCTGTGAACACCCTTTCAATAATAAAAGATTTACATAACCTTCTATATACTAAATTTCATGCCAAACTTTGTTGACCGATAGTTAGTATGTTAAAGCAGAACAAGCTAAAGGGCAAAGCTCGTTACAGCCCTTCTCAGCCGATTACGCTGGCTCTATGTTATTCAGTGAGGCCCAGCAACACTTTTTGTCGATATTTCATCCATGTTTGAATATTTGTGATAATATCAGCTAAAAAATGATCTTGTGAGCAAACAATTCAAAAGTAGGAAAGATTGTGTTAAATTAATTAAAAAGGGTGTTTATCCTTCCGTGACTACCTTTATCGTAGTCTACCCTCTATTTTTTAAATCATTTTTAGATAATACAGAGAATCAACGCAAGTCATGTCCTCAACCTACTTCCAGAAAAGAAAGGGGTATTTGGGATGGATTTCTTTAAATTTCGTTATTATATCGAGGTTTTAGCAATTGCACTGGGAATCACGTTTTTGATTTGCGAGCTTCCATTACAGGCATTTGTCGAAAAAGAAGTAAGCATGATATCTTTCGCTTGTAATACTATACTTTGGTACACGATTATTTTTCATAATGCGACGTTTCATTTCTTGATGGATAAATGGTTCAAACGTTGATTAGGGTTTTCAAAATTGAGAGTATCATCCAAGCATGACATTAACATAAGAGGGAAATAAGCTCATGTTCCAAGGCCCATTTTAAAACGATATTCCAGTAACCCACGTCCGCACGTCCTATATTAAGAACAAATTTTGTTGTATATATCACAGTTTTTTTATAGTGCCTTACTCTTTTTAAAAGGCCGGCCTATTCTGTATTCGACAACATGTGGAAAAATCCAGGAATTGGCAGTACGCCTTTAACCAACGCAGTTAATAAACCCAATACCAATTTATTAATTAAACAGACAGGCGGCAAAAGAAAGAATGCGTTACTAATTTGGACCTTAGCTGGTTACAGTAAAGAACGATTTAACAATGATTTGTGGCCTAAAGATGAAGCATGAGAAAGCGACACAGGAGTTCAGTTTCTGTGTCGCTTTGCCGCTTCATTCAGCTCCCAGCCATCCTACATAACCGATGAACATCTAAGGAGAAATATAACTTAAACCTTCATTCAAGCTTTTTTTGACCTACGCAAAAACCCATTTTTATTCAACAACATACGACATCATTCGGAAAGTGACAAGCACCATATCACGTCTTCATTTTCGGATCCAGCGCATCACGCAGTCCATCGCCCACTAAATTAAACCCAAGAACAGTCAACATGATACAAATCCCTGGAAAGATAACCGTCCACGGAGCCTCTTGAATCAGATTTCTGGAATCAGCAAGCATTCTTCCCCATTCCGGATCTGGTGGCTGTGCCCCAAGTCCAAGAAATCCGAGTGCTGCTGCATCCAAAATCGCCGTTGCAATACTCAAAGTTCCCTGTACGATTATCGGAGCGAGACTGTTTGGCAAAATATGATGAAACAAAATACGGGAATCCCGCATCCCGATCGATCGGGCCGCTTCGACATATTCTTCCTCTTTTAGGCTAAGGACGGTGGAGCGGATCAACCTTCCAAAAATCGGGACGTTGACGAGGGCAATGGCGATCAAAGCGTTTTGCAGCGACGGCCCTAACATCGCAACAATGGCAATAGCCAATAAAATACTTGGGAAAGCGAGCATAATATCAAAAATCCGTGAAATAAGAATATCCAGCCAGCGCCCGTAATACCCTGCAAGAATTCCTAAAATCACGCCGACAATCACCGACCCGACAACAGAAGAAAAACCAACCCATAGGGACAGTCGTGCGCCGTACATCACTCGACTCAAAATGTCACGTCCAAACTCATCTGTTCCCAGCCAGTACGCTCCGGATGGTGAATGCAACAATTCTTCAGGCTGGTTTACTTTCTGGTCATCGATTCCCTCTGGTGCAAGCATTCCAGCAAACAAAGCCAGTAATATAAAGAAAGCCAGGATACCAGCACCAACAAGGGCCAATTTATTTTTGCGAAAGACACGCCAAATGTCGTTGATAGGAGAGGAAATCTTGTCCGTTTCCTTTGTCTGAACTGGAGCATTCCCCGGTTCTGTTTGCATCTGTCCCATCTTTTCCCTCCTCTAACGATATTTAATTCTTGGATCAAATACGGCATATAAGAGATCCACAATCAAGTTGATTAAAACAAAGATCGTTGCGATAACTAAAATACCGGACTGGACAACCGGATAATCCCTGGATTGAATGGCATCATAGATATAACGGCCAATCCCGGGCCATCCGAAAATGGTCTCTGTTAGAATGGCACCGCCCAAAAGCAATCCGGATTGAATCCCAATAACAGTTAAAACAGGAATGAATGCGTTCTTAAAGGCATGCTTGTAAACGACCCAGAACATTTTTTGACCTTTCGCACGTGCAGTACGTATATAATCGGAGCCCATGACACCAAGCATGCTTGACCGCGTCATCCTTGCAATCATCGCCATTGGAATCGTACCGAGTGCAATCGCAGGTAATAAAAGATGCTTGACAGCGGCCATGAATTGACTGAAATTGCCGTGTATTAACGTATCAATCAGGAAAAAGTTCGTAATTGCATCAATCGGATTTCGAATATCTTCCCGGCCGTTAGTTGGAAGCCATCCCAAATCGACAGCAAATTGATACTGTAACATTAACCCTAGCCAGAAAATCGGCATCGATATCCCTACTAACGCTAACACCATGATGACGTAATCGAACCAGGAGTTGCGAAACCAGGCACTGATGACGCCTGCATTCAAGCCGATGACAATTGCAATAATCATCGCGACAATCGTCAGTTCTGCAGTAGCGGCCAACGCCGTCCAAATTTCCTCATTGATTGGCGTTCCTGTGCGAATGGAAGTGCCAAGATCGCCTGTCAACAAGTCTTTTATGTACGTACCATACTGAACAAAAAAAGGATTATCCAGTCCTAAACTCTCTCGCAAGTTGGCAATGGCTTCAGGAGATGCTTTCGTGCCCAGAATAGTTTGGGCTGGGTCGCCAGGAATTGCTCGAACAATCGAAAAGACAATAATGGACATCCCAAACAAAACTGGAATGAGCATCAAAAACCGGCGAATCGTATAAGACATCATGATGAACCCACCCCTTTCTTTTGAAAAACCAGGGGGAGCAGTTCCCCCCAGCTAACTTTAATGATGTAAAAATTCAACTTGTTCAGCTTACGTCAACGACAGTCATCACCGGCTCCCGGGAATAGTAACAAACTTCACATTCCCCCGCTAAACGAGCACCTCCAGCTTTTTTCTTATTTAAAGCTGACTTCATCGAACGGTTCACTTCCGGTCGGGTTTGGCTGATAATCTTGCATATCCGCATTCCCGGCCAAAGGTTCCTCCGCATAGACCAATGGAATCCATGGAGCCTCTTCGTGTATAATCTCTTGTGCCTCCTTGTAAAGATCCATCCGTTTATCATCATCCGGTTCTGTCTGCGCGTCCTTCAATAACTTATGCACGTCCTTGTTGGCATAGCGTGACATGTTGTTGCTTCCAATACTATCTTCATCAAGCAACGAATAAAGGAAGTTGTCAGCATCTCCATTATCTCCGGTCCAACCCATCAGGAAAGCTGGACTTTCGCCGTCGGTCAGTTTTTCAATATAAGTGGACCATTCCATTGTTTTGATTTTTACATCGACACCCGCTTTACCAAAGGAGGATTGAATCGCTTCGGCAATCTTTTCTGGCTGCGGCAGATATGGCCTCGGGTTGGTCATGGTCCATAATTCCATTTCAAATCCATCTGGATAACCGGCATCTGCCAATTTCTCTTTTGCTTTGTCCGGGTCAAATTCGTAAGGTTCAATGTCATCATTAAACCCATCAATCGTTGGTGGCATTGGATTTTTTGCGGACTCCCCATTACCAGCGTAGAAAGCATCCACCAACGCATCTTTATCAACAGCATAACTCAACGCTTCACGTACGGCTTTATCATCAAACGGCTCCTCTTCTACATTAAAGCCGAGATAGCCCAGATTTAAAGGTGGGCGGTTCCAAATCGTGAGTGCATCATTCTTTTCAATGGACGCTACATCAGATGGGTTGACGCCATCCATTAGATCGATTTCGCCATTTTTCAGTGCGTTTAACCGAGAAGCATTATCCGGAATCACCTGGAAAATAACTTGATTGAGCTTCGGTTTTCCCTCGTTCCAGTAATCCTCGTTTTTCTTCAGTACAATCTTGCTGTTTTTCTCCCAACTATCAAATGCAAACGGTCCGGTTCCAACCGGTTCTTTCTCAAAATTGCCGTTTTCCAAAGCATCAGGACTACCAATCGCAAATGGTGTCATCGCCAGGTTTTTCAAAAACGGAGCAAAAGGCGTTTTTAAGTGTATTTCCACCGTATGATCATCCACCGCTTCCACATCCTTGATCACACTATCGTCGCCAAAACCGCCAAACATGGAAGGATAGTAGGCAAAGTTATCCTCGCTGCTTCCGTTTTGCCAGCGTTCAAAGTTGTAAACGACCGCATCGGCATTAAAATCAGTTCCGTCTTGAAATTTCACGTCTTCACGTAATTGAAAAACGTATGTCTTGCCATCATCTTTTTGTTCCCAGTCAGTCGCGAGTCCCGGTTCCAGATCGGTCGTACCCGGTTTAAAATTAACCAGCGTCTCCATGACCTGTTGCGTTACCTTCAGCGACTCACCGTCCGTTACCCTTGCCGGATCAAGCCGTGTAGCATCGGCACCACGTCCGTAGATCAACGTATCTTGTGTACTATCCCCGCCGGAATTTCCGGAACTTCCACTGCTATCGGAATCCGAAGAACAACCGACAAGGGCAATAGACACCATAACAATGGCTCCAATAAAAAATAATAACGACTTTTTCATGTTTCCCCCTCCATCATTTTGTTTTATCTATATTCACTTGCTATCCGCTAAAACGGGACTTTCTTTTCCTTCCCCTGTATAGAGATGGCAAGCAACATAGTGATTGGTTTCGTTCTCCCCGAATACAGGGCGAACCGATTTGCAAATATCCATCGCCAGCGGGCATCTTGTATGAAAGGCACAACCTGCAGGCGGATTAGCCGGGTTCGGGACATCCCCCTCCAGAATGGTTCTGTTTGATTCGTAATCAGGATCGGGGATCGGCACAGCTGACAACAAGGCCTGTGTATACGGATGTTTCGGATTTTCATACAGTTCGGTGCTATCCGCTAATTCCACGAGACGCCCAAGATACATCACCCCGACACGATCGCTGATTTGCCGGACAACACTGAGGTCATGGGCAATAAACACATATGTCAAGTCAAAATCTTCCTGCAAATCTTTCAACAAATTCAATACTTGTGACTGAATGGAAACATCAAGTGCAGACACAGGTTCATCAGCGACAATCAATTTTGGCTGCACCGCCAAAGCCCTGGCAATTCCCACCCGTTGCCGCTGTCCCCCACTAAACTGATGGGGATAGCGTTTTTCGTGATAACTGCTTAAACCAACCGTCTCCAATAGTTCACGCACCTTTTTCTTTCGTTCCTTTGCATCGCCCATCCCATGTACTTTCAACGGCTCCTCGATAATTTTTCCAACCGTATGGCGTGGATTAAGCGATGCATACGGATCCTGAAACACCATTTGCATATCCCGGCGAAACTTGCGCATTTCCCCTTTGGAAACATCTGTTAATGTTCGATCTTCAAATTTCACAGATCCCTCACTAGGCTCAATCAAGCGCAGCAACATCCGTCCTGTCGTTGATTTGCCGCAACCCGATTCCCCGACCAAACCAAGTGTTTCACCTTTCTTCAGGGAAAAAGAAACCCCGTCAACCGCCTTGACTTCTCCAATTTTTCGTCCAAACACACCACCCGTGATCGGAAAATATTTTTTCAGATTATGTACTTCCAATAATGTCTCGCTCATGTTGTGACCTCCTGCTTATGTTTCTCATGAAGAAAACAACGCACCTGATGACCATCTTCTGTTTCCAGCAACTCTGGATTCTCATCCGTGCAGCGGTCAAATGCGTATCGACATCTCGGGGCGAAGAGACATCCATGTTGTACCGACCCTGGTTTTGGCACATTTCCTGGAATCGAATAAAGCCGTTCCTTTTTGACATACATATTGGGCACCGACTGAATCAGCCCCTCTGTATAGGGATGTTGCGGGTTTTTAAAAATAGTACGCACATTACCTTCTTCCACTACTTTACCTGCATACATGACAACGATGCGGTCACACACATCGGCAACAACGCCAAGATCGTGTGTGATTAATAGAATGGATGTGTTTGAATCCTCATTCAATCGCTTCATTAAATCGAGGATTTGTGCTTGAATGGTGACATCCAGTGCCGTCGTTGGTTCATCTGCAATCAGTAACTCCGGTTCACATGCCATGGCCATGGCAATCATGACACGCTGACGCATCCCCCCTGAAAGTTGATGCGGATATTCCTTCATAAGCTGTTTTGCTCTTGGCATGCCAACTTTCTCCAACATTTGCACCGCCCGACTTGCTGCTTCCTTCTTGGAAAGTTGTTTATGCAGCTGGATGCCTTCGATCAGCTGCGAACCAATTGTAAACACCGGGTTCAACGATGTCATCGGCTCTTGAAATATCATTGCGATTTCATTGCCGCGAATCTGCCGCATCCGCCGTTCCGTAGCCTTGGTTAGTTCCTCGTTCTTAAAGCGAATGTCCCCCGCTATGATTTTTCCCGGTGGAGGCACAAGACCCATGACAGACAACGAAGTAACACTCTTTCCACAACCCGATTCGCCAACCACGCCCAGAATTTCTCCTGGTTTAATAGAAAAATTTACATCAGCGACCGCGGGAACTTCGCCATCGTCTGTAAAAAAGGAAGTCTTTAATCCGCTAATTTCTAAAATAGGCTGTGACACCTTATCACTCCTTTTAAGCCATCCTATTTTGGGAACTTAGATTTATATATAGGTATGGTTTCTATCCATTGATCAGCTTCTTATAAATAGCCAATTTTCGTAAATTTATTTTTATACAGGATGATTTTACCTGACAATAACGTGCCATGTTATGGAAAACCTTCATATCGGGATGATAACGGTTCCAATTTTTGTTTCTAAACGAAAAACCGTGTTACCTTTAGCCATGGTGAAAGCCATCATATCTTGTCCATGCAAGTGGAGATTTTTATACACTTATCATTACATTATTTTTCATTTTTTTCAAGTGATTTGTACAATTTCCTTTCTTACCATTATTGAGAGCGAATCCATTCCCAATAAATCCTCCCTTTAAGGCATCCAACCCTTCATTCATCATATGTTTTACTACCCGGCCAACCGCCCACAATATACCTTGTTTGCTATGTCATGAACCACCTTCCGAATGCTGCCTTTTTCTTTGTAAAAACAAGGAGAGCACAAGTCCCGTAATGGCAAACAAAAATGCAACGAAAAAGGCCGTTTTCACTCCTGTCAGATATTTAATCGGTTGGATCGTTTCTGTTCCGGCATTCACTTTGCTGATAAAGGAGATAATGAACGTTAATCCAAGCGACCCACCAAATTGACGCGCCGTATTGATTACTGCCGTCCCATGTGGAATCAACGTATCAGGCAAAGCATTGATACCAGACGTCATGATTGGCATATTAATCAATGCCACACCAGCCATGGAAACCATGAATAAAACCATCGTCATCATGAACGGCGTATCGATATCCAGCATAAAATGAAAACCAAGTGAACTTAAACAGAGCAACACAAAGCCAATAATCGCAATGATTTTGCCGCCGTATTTATCGAACAATCTACCCGCGAAAAGAGACATGACGGCGAGTGTCAAGGCACCCGGCATCACAATCAAACCACCGTGATACGCCGAAAATCCTTGCGCGTTCTGCACATACATCGGCAGCATCGTCTCAGTTGATACCAGCAAACTGAACGAAAGGATCGAAATAAACGTAACCAGTGTAAAAACAGGAACCTTTAACACACGGAGTTCTAAAATCGGCATCTGCAGCCGCAATTGTCGAACTGCAAATAAACCCAATGCTAAAGCGCCTGCAAGCATGCTACCAATAGTTGCCGGGTCATTCCATCCACCCTCCTGCAGCTTATTGAAGCCATAAAGCATGCCACCAAAACCAACCGTTGAGAATATAATGGATAAGCTATCAATTTCTGTTTTTCGTTGCTCAGTAACGTTGCGCATAAACAAGAAAATCAATATCAGAATGCACGCCGCAATCGGTAAGGTTAAATAAAACAACGCACGCCATTCGAAATACTTAATTAAAATGCCTGATATAGGAGGGCCAACTGCAGGCGCAACGTTAATGACCATTCCGGCCAATCCCATCGCAAATCCTCTTTTTTCCTTTGGGTAAAGCAGAAACAATACCGTTTGCATCAACGGGATCATAACCCCGGACCCCATTCCTTGAATAATACGCCCCGCAATCAAAACGGGAAACGAAGGTGCAAATAACCCAACTACTGTTCCTATTAAAAACAAAGACATCGCGCTCATCATTAATGTCCTTGTTTGAAATTTATCGATAAAATAAGCCGTTATCGGAATGAGAATAGCAACGGTTAACATAAAGCTGGTTGTCAGCCATTGCACTTCTGTTGAGTTAACGGCAAACTCCTTCATGATTTTTGGAAAAGCTGTAATAAGCAAAAACTGCGTCAGAACAGACAAAAAAGATGCGGATAAGGTAATCGCAACAATTAAAAGCCTATGTGAATGCAATAGATTGATCGATGCCATATCATCATCTTTCCTTTCACGCTTAAACCCTCACGATCTAAACACCATCCTACACGCAATATGATATTTCTTCAATCGAGTAACCATTACCGGGTTTTTTATTAAATGCGAAAATCACACGCCTATTTAAAAAACACCTACACGAGAGGGTGAAGAGGAACCCCAGCCTAGTGTAGATGTTCTTCTATTAGAAAAGGGTGATGATTAAATAACGCTCACAAACTTATAAACTTATAGTAATCAATAAGCTATAATTAGCATAGTATATACCGTTAACTCGATTACCCCAAAACAAAAATGTCACAACCCAGATTAAAATACGTTAAAATTGATAAAAAACGGGGAATTAGTAGAATAAGTATATGGTTACATCGCAAAAGTAATAGCTCACTATATACAATCAATAAAAAAGAGAGCAGAATCTGATATTTTAATAAGCAAAATGATGAAAGAACCAGACATATTAATAAAGATGTAGGTACAAATTTGTTATATCTATTCTGTTTTTCCACAATATCCATTCTACATATACCCTGTAGATGTTTTTATTTAACAGAAAGAAGTATCTAATAGATTACTAGATAAGCTAGGAGTGCTGCATATGTCCAACGAATACACTTCAAGACAAGAACGACGGCGACAACAGAAACAGAAGAAAACACGATCACACGGACGAAAAAGAAGCTTGTGGAAAAAGATTCTGCTCGGTCTCTGTGCGGCTTTTCTACTCGCGGTGATCGCATGCGGCATCACGATCGCTGTCATGATCCATGATGCGCCAACATTGAAGGCAAGTGACCTGCAAACGCCTCAGTCCACACGGATATATGATCAGGATGGAAAACTTGTCAGTACCGTGTTTCATGAGGAAAATCGAGTCAAAATACATATTGACGATGTTCCGGAAACAGTAAAAGACGCTGTCATTTCTATAGAAGACAAAAGGTTCCGCGATCATCATGGTATTGATTTCCATCGCTTGTTTGGGGCGGTCTTCGCCAATGTCAAAAACGGCTGGGGTGCAGAAGGCGGTTCGACCATTACACAACAAGTGATCAAACGGAGTGTGCTAACCCCGGAGAAAACACTGAAACGAAAAGTGCAAGAAGCATGGCTTTCTTTAAAATTGGAAAGGAAATACTCAAAAGATGAAATTCTCGAGATGTATTTAAATAATGTCTATTTCGGACACAGAGCGTATGGCATCAAAACGGCCTCAAAAACGTATTTTGGCGAGAACAATCTTTCCAAATTAAATATATCGCAGGCTGCCTTGCTTGCCGGTCTGCCAAATGCACCAAGCGCTGACGACCCTTTCAAGCATCCTGAACGGGCACAAAAACGCCGCGACCAAGTGCTGTCGGCAATGGAAAGCAATCACGTTATTTCCAAACAACAAGCTGATAAGGCCAAAGCCAAACCGATTTCCGAAATTATTAGGAAAGAAGAAAAAAAGCAGGAGAATAATGATGACCCTTATAATGCTTTTATCGATACGGTCTATGAACAAATGGTCAATCAGAAAAAGGTCGTCTCTGAAAAAGATTTCTACCAGGGCGGTTTGAAAATCTATACGACTCTTGATTCGAAAGCACAAAAAGCAGTTTACGATTTGATTCACTCGAAGGATATCCCTTATCCGGATAAACATTTCGAAACAGGAATCACACTTGTTGATACAAAAACGGGTGCTATCAAAGCAGTCGGAGGTGGGCGTCATTTCAAGGCGGTCGGATATACCAATTACGGCACCAATGTCCAAAATCAACCAGGTTCAACCATTAAGCCCATTTTGGATTATGCTCCAGCGATCGAACATTTGAATTGGCCCACATCGCACACACTGAGTGACGAGCCGTATCAGTACAGCGACGGAACACCAATCAATGAATGGGATAACAAATACTGGGGTGATATCTCGATGCGACGGGCTTTGGAATGGTCGCGAAACATACCCGCCCTAAAAGCGTTTCAGGCTGTAGGACAAGACAAAGCGCAAAAGTTTGCCAAAGGACTGGGTATCAAAATTGATCCGATCTTTGAATCAGCTTCGATCGGTGGTTTTGATGGTGTTTCTCCCTTACAAATGGCAGGGGCTTATGCAGCATTTGGTAATGGCGGTAAGTATCATGAACCATCCACGGTTAAAAAAATAGTTTTCCCGGACGGAAAGAAATGGAAGCCAAAATCAAAGCCAAAGAATGCCATGCATGATTATACTGCTTATATGATCACCGATATGCTCAAGACTGTCGTTGCAAGCGGAACTGGGACACAAGCAAACATTCCTGGGATACCTGTGGCGGGGAAAACCGGAACAACCAATATTCCGAACGATATCAAAGATCAATACGGCCTGGGAGATGGTGTGCTTGATTCGTGGTTTGTTGGATATACACCTCAATATTCCCTTGCAGTTTGGACCGGTTACCCATCGTTAAAAAATAAAGACGGCGATGTACAATATATCCGATATGACGGCTCACAGAATATTGCCATGCAGCTCTTCCAAACACTAATGTCCGAGATTTCGGATCCGAATATGGACGATTTCAAAAAACCGGATTCGGTGGTCTCCAGCGGTTCGGAACTGTATGTACGTGGTGCACAATATCAACCGAGCGAGGAACAAGCGGATCAAGGAACAAACGAGGAAAACCAAAATCAGGAAGAGCAACAAGAAACCACCGAACAACCTAATCAAGAAGAAAACACGGAAAATCAAGAACAAGAGGAAGAACAGGAGGAAGAACAGGACAAGGAAGAGGAACAAGCTAATCAAGAAGAAGACAAGGACAGCCAGGAACAAGAAGACGAACAGGACAAGGAACAACCGGATCAAGAAGAAGACAAGGACAATCAAGAACAAGAGGATAAACAAGACAAGGAAGAGGCAGATAAAGGAGAAGACAAAGAAGACAAACAGCAAGAAGACGAACAAGATAAGGAAAAGGCTAATCAAGAAGAAAACAAGGCTAATCAAGAAGAAGACAAGGACAACCAAAAACAAGAAGATCAACAAAAGAATAAAGAGGATGATCACAGCAGCGAAGATAATAACGACAACGAGCATAATAACAAAGATAAGAAAAAGGATAATGACAGTGAAAGCGATAATGAAAACAATAACTCCGAGGAAAATGACAGCAGTTGATCACTGCCATTGAGGTTGATGTACAATTCATCTTTGTATTATTGAATACGTACACTTGAATCAAAAAAGCCAAAATAGGCATCAAAAAAGTCCATCTATTTTTAGACTTTTCGATGCCTATTTTGTTGCTTGGGAAATTTTATTTTTTAAAAAGGGTTCCCTCCTCCGTTTTGATAGGTTCTTTGTGTAATCGTAGCTTGTTTTAAAAGAAAAGCGAGCGTAAAATCCCCCCAGCATAAACGCCAGAGGGATCCAACACCGTACTACTGCCACTTTTCAATTAGTATATCAGCATGCTTGACCAATGTTTTTGCCACATCTTCATCGATTTGACCAGCTTCCTGATATTTCGCAACCAATTGTTTCAAACTTTTCATGTGCTTTTCTGCCTTTTCGTATGACTTCACGTTGATAAAATGATCAAGTGACTTCAGATGAGTCTGCAACAAACGTGCATCAGACGCGTCCATATTACCTTGATCCGCTTCATAATCTACCAACGTTTGCATGCCCTGAATGGTCACCTTCTCCTGCAAATGATCAGTAAATGGTTGCAGTCTCTTTTGGGCAGGCTTTGCTTTTGTCGTTCCATCGATTAATGGCCGGTCATAATTCAGGCTTTGTTGTCTTAAGGCCGTTGCTTTTTCAATTACGTTCCATGCAGCTTGATTGTTACCATCCTCAACAGCAACGGCAGCCTTCAAGAATTCCTTATCAGCAAGTACCATATCATGCAATGCATTTACAAATGGCTCCAATTCTTCTTTCAGATTTTCATTCTTTGTTTTTGCCATAAAACCATCGGCCGCATCCGCAATCGTTTGGAACGCATCCATTGCTTCCGGAGATATTCCCTTTAATGATTCTCCGTTATCCAGCTTTTCCGTAAGCGAATCCAATAGTTCCTTAATATCTTCACTTTCAGATAGCTTTAAACCATTTGGATCCGCATCAGACATGTGCTTGGCAAGTTCATGCAATGCTTCCGCGGCGTCCGGTTCGATATACTTAAAGCTATCTTCCCAGCTTGTTTGCGCATCAAAATCCTCGGTATTCCATGTGTAATCGGCAATGGCAAAGATAGCAATCTTGGACGCCTCGGCTTCCTGCATTGGATTGGTTACAACGCCAGCAAGATTTTCGATACCAGGTTCCAGCATTTCTCCTTTACCGAGGAAGACTCTTTGCATATCCACATCGTTTACCGGCCAATTCAGCCAAAATAGTGGGTCCCTTCGTTCTACACCGTCATTGCTTTTGTTTTTAAAAACATCGATGGTACTTTGAATAACAGGTGCACAGGTAGTTGATCCTGTCCATAAAATATGGATATTATCATCGAAGCCTTTTTCATAAGCGTTTAGCTCATCCGGGTTCCAGGCCCAATCGGAGTTATAGCTTGCAGGAGTATAAAGCGTATCACGCACATCGCCTTTTTCATCCGCCCATTCAGAAATGGAATGCATCAATTCAACGACATAATCCGTTGGCAGATTTCCAACATCGTCCCCATTGACACCGAATTGGCGCACCCCTACATCGTATAATTGATCAAATTTGGCAAGCAACTTATCCGTATTTTCATCAAGAACATCCATTGCCGCATCCTGCCCCTCCTCTCTGGCAAGTTCAGCAACTTCACCTAATGGGGAAATCGTCCAGATAAACCGTGTTTTCGTTTCTTCCCCGACGTCAGCCATTTCCCCTATTTCTTCCAGCTCCTCTTTCGGATACAGCTCATCCCACTTTTCCCGATGGTAAGGATCATCCTTTGGTGCAAATACATACGAATTCATTTTGTGATTGCCGCCAAACCTCATGAGGGACATTCTATCTTCATTACTCCAAGGAATACCATAATACCCTTCAATAAACCCTCTAATCTCCGTATTGGCAAAATCGTTCACATGCATATTGCGAATCACCTGTTGCGGACTTTGAGCAAGAATCGCCTCCAGCGTAACAACCCCGTAAAAACTGGCATCGGTATCTTTTCCTAAAATCACGATGTTGTTATCGCTAACGTCCAATTGATAGGCATCGATTTGGTCAAAATCTATCCCTTCACTATCCACATGTTCGCTAGCATAGTTATCAACCGGACCGTTTGAATTTTTTGTACCAATCATCAGATTCACTTTATCCTTTGACGGCTCACTCGCAACAGATGGTGCTTCCAAACCATGATCCGTGAATGCTTTTTCCACCTTTCTTTTCGTCACACGATCAATCGTATCATCATAGATAACTTGAACTCCCTTGTTAAGCGACAGCGTCCCATTACCGTATTCCACGCTATGGGGTGTCGGGTAAAATTCATATTCCTTTACAGGGCTTTTACCTGCTGCTTTTGCAACTGGCGTAAACATATGGGAAACCGTACCAAATAGCATAATAGCTGCGACCGTAACTGAGAAGACGACTCGTTTTTTCATCTGTTGATCCCTTCCTTTCCTGTATTGTTATCAATGTTCTAGGTAATGATAAAACTTGCTTGAATGACAGATTCCTCTGCACCTCCCTGTGAATTGTTTGGTCGGATATTGGGAATGAATACTTTTTGGATTGGAATATATCGATCTATCATTAGAATCAGCGGCGACATAAATAAAAGGCATGGCGATATCAATGGACTTTTTTCTATCATCCATTTTCATTATCACCATGCCTGATCGCATCAGTAACATATGATCCAAATATTCCAATAACTTTATTCTATCATGACATTTAAAATAGTCAACAGAAAATAAAAACGTTTACAAAAACAGCAGTTTATTCCTGGTAATTTATGCTTAGCTTGTAAGCGATAATCCAATTGCTGGTCATGAACTCTACCCGATAACCACAAGTTATTTGCAGATCAAACAACGGAAGAACAATTAAATGGGCTGAAGTACAGGATCATCGACTACTCTTTTTATTCGACATTATATGACATAATTCGAGAAGAGACACCCTGATTTACTGGGATGCCAAACCCTTAATTAATAGTGAAAATGTCTTCATATCGCCAACTAAATAATCTTCTTTCACATCTACTGGGCGGGTTTCCCCATAGCGGTTGACCCAACAAGTGGTGATACCGAGTTCAGAAGCTGGCACAACATCATACTTAAATCCAAACCCTGTATGTAATATTTCAGATTTATCCAGATTTAGTTTATTCAAAAGCAGGTGAAAACCCTCATGATTAGCTTTGTATGCCCTAGCTTGTTCTGCTGTAACTATCTCATCAAAATCCACCCCAAGCCTTGATACCGTTTCTTCAATAATGTTATCATCTGTGTTCGTGAGCAATGCAATTTTCGTATATTTCTTAATCTCTAACAAAGCGTCTTTCGTATCAGGAAACGGACACCATCTCCCCATTGATTCAGAGAAGTAATCACTATCCGCCTCGGTAAACGGGTATCCAAAATGATTAAAAGCCATTTGTAATGTGTTTTTTAATACTTCCTTGTACGGACGATACTCATTTTGAATGTAATCAAATTGTACGTCCTCCCAATAACGTTGCAGTTGCACAATGTTTACATTTTCTACGCCGTTCTTTTTCAGTATCTCCTTGAAAACAAGTTGGATTTCGCCTTCCCAGTCAATTAATGTCCCAAAACAATCAAAAGTTACCGCCTTTGGCCATTCCATGTACTTATCACCTGTTTCTTTATAATATTATAATACTACCAATACTTCCCGTCTTATTATTCCATTAATCATGAATAAACTAACTCACCATTAACATACACCTTATCGACCGATCTTAAGTTGTTTAAGTCATTCAATGGATTATCTCGAAGGAGGACTAAATCTGCCTTATGGCCCTCTTTAATTTGTCCAACCTTTCTTCCCAAAATTGCACCAGCATTCGTTGTTGCCGTTTTCAAGATTTCCTTTGTATTCGGTATAAACTTATACATCATTAATAATTCATCTAATAATGCTGTATGAGGAGTAGACGGTGAACCAGCATCAGATCCTGCTCCGATTAATATGTTCCGGTCAAAAAAGGTTTTAAATGCCTTTTCATGTCTCCCAACAATTTCTAACGCTTTTTGTTTGGCGTATGCCGGTATTTCCTCCAGCGATGCAATCGTTTGGTAAACATAGAGCGTCGGATTCCATGCAGTCCCCCTCTCTTCCATCATTGTTATAAGCTCCTCATCTAAATAATGTCCATGCTCAATTGTATCAACTCCGGCTTGTATTGAGTTCAAAATACCTTCTCTTCCAATTGCATGGGAAGCGACATTTAATCCAAATTTATGTGCTTCATCACAAATAACCCGCTGTTCTTCCATACTTAATTCCGCATTTCCGACTGATTCACCCTCATGCCGACCATACACGCCACCTGTAGAACTCACTTTAATAACTTCTGCACCTTTAAAAATCTGCTCTCGAACCCCCTTTAACGCCTCATTTGGACCATCCACAAACCTTGCCCAGAATGGATCATGACCACCAGTCATCGTTAACGTTTTCCCACTAGCAATTATAGTTGGTCCTTTAATAAGTCCTCTCTTTATGCCTTTAGCTACATGTAGCGCAATATCATCTACAGATCCAATATCCCTTATCGTTGTAATTCCGGCTTCAATATAGTCTTGGCAGTAGGACACTGCACGAATTAACATTTGCTCATAACCTTCTTCTTTTAAGGTGGATACGGGGTCTTTGGAACCATCCCACATGATATGAACATGTAAGTCTATTAAGCCCGGCATGAGATACTTTCCTTCTCCATTAATATATTTCAAGTGATCCAGATGATCTTTTTTGGGGAGTATTTTATAAATTTCTTCATTTTTAATCCAAACTCCACAATCATGTTTTATTTCCAAATCAGGACCTTGAAGAATTTGAACATTATCAATAACATATTCCATGACTGGTTCTCCTTTCGATTATTAAGAGAAGTGAGCATTTCGGTAAATACTCACTTCTTACAAAAACTTCTTATTTTTAACTAAAATATAAGTGATTCAAGGATTCATTACAATAATTGCTTGAATACTCTCTTGTTCATATGGGATCTTATCAAAATAGTTTATTGCTGTAATAAAAAGATTATCGGGGTTAACTGAAGCCAGATTAACTCAATCATTTATAACAAATGAATCCTGATTGCTTTTAGCCACACCTTCCTTGTTTGTCAATAGACTAACAACAATTAAAGTTAGTACAGAAAGTGGCAGCGCAAACAAGACACTGTTCCAATCAAATGGTTTATTTAAGACAACTTCCCAGAAAATTGTACCTATTGCACCAACAATCATGGAACTCATAATACCAGCTGTAGTAGCCTTTTTCCACGTAACTGTCGCTAAAATGGCCGGTGTCAATGCTGCCCCATACATGGTATACGAATACATTTGTAATTCTAATACAGTTGGAAAATACATGCCCAATATATATGCTAAAACTCCAACCGCAACAACTGTAGCCCGATTATATTTCAACAATTTCTTATCACTAATGTCTTTGTTGCTAAATCTCTTTAACAAATCATAGATAATATTCCCTGAAGCAGATAATAAATAGGAAGTAGCTGTGGTTATAATAAAGGCCACTGCCGCACACAAAACGATTAATCCTATCGCCAATGGCAAACCATTTATTGCCATATTCAACACCGCGGTGTCTGGAGCAATTTCAGGAAACATAACAATTGCGGAGGTAGCAATAATTATCGTTAAACTAATTACGAAACAACTACCAATAAAAAATCCGATTGTTGATCTTCTGGCAACTGTTGGATTTTTCGCGGCACCAAAACGCTGATACATATTCTGGTCTCCCAAAACAAGCAAAAATAAAGGTAAAAAGAACCCAAGAAGCTGGGGAATACTTAAACCACCATTCCAGGATTTAGTATTGCTTGGCAGCGAAAGAGATAATCCAGAAAATCCATCTACTGAATGGAGAACAAAAGGCAGTCCCAGCAGAAATCCGGCTACTATCAAAATGGCACTAATTGCATCTGTATACGCGACCGAAAATAATCCGCCACTTACCGTTAAAAAGATAACCAATACCCCTATAATAATTGAACCAATTCCAATTGGTAATCCAGTTGTAATTTGTAATACATAAGCGCCTCCAGTAAACTGATATGCCGTTATACCAATAAAGGCTAGTAAAATAATAATTGAAGATACCAGTCTAGCCGTTGTACCAAATCTTTTCTCAATCATTTCTGGAACAGTATATGCTTCGCCGGTTCTTATTTTTCCTGCCAAGAAATATAGTATAATCGTTCCTACTATTCCGCCAGACAAGTTGAAAATGGCGGCAAAGGGGCCATATTGATAGATGAAACTGGCCCCGCCAACCACAGTCCCAGAACCAACAAAAGTTGCCAAAAGTGTCCCGCTTACTACCCAAAGTGGTAAGGATCGTCCCGCAGCCATAAAATCCTCATTGTCATTTATCGATTTTTTACCAAAGTATACACCTACAAGTGCCATGACTAATAAATAGACTACAACTCCCACGAGATATACATTCATATATTTAGCCCCTTTCGTACCCAAACAATTGCTTTAGTGAGTCAGAAACGTAAATCCTCCAATTCTTTGGCATAATTGGTGATTTGGTGAGAGCCATCATCTCTGAGTACGACTGTATCAGAGTGGCGAAAACCACCAACACCAGGTACATATAACCCCGGCTCGACGCAATAAACCATTCCTTCCTGCAAAACAAGATCATTATCATATCTTAAAGAAGGTTCTTCATGTAAGCCTATTCCAATTCCATGTCCGGTCCTATGAATACTGTATTCTTCAACATCGTGTTTTATAAATATTTGTCGAGCCGCCTCATTGACTTCTTTTGCTGTAATTCCTATTTTTATGGTATCCAGGGCAGCCAATTGTGCTTCATGTGCTATTTTAAATAAATCCTTTTGTTTATCCGTTGGCGTACCGATAAAAAAGGTTCTCTCACATTCAGCACGGTAACCATTAAGTCCTACCTGACGGCTGTGAATAGAAATATCGTTATCGTGAAACTTCCTCGTATTTGAAAATACATGTGGCAAGATACTTCTATCTATTCCTGACGGAGTCATCACAAAGAAATCCAACGTTGAATCCGGATGTTTTTGTGCAACTTCTGCAAATAAAGCTTGATTTCCAAATTGATCAAGTTCAATTTCGGTTAGTCCTGCACTTGCATTCTCTAGGGAATTTTTTAGAGCCAGGCTTACTAATCTTCCTGATTCTGTGATTAAGTCAATTTCTTCCTGGTCCTTGATATATCTCATTTTTTCAATATCTTTATCAATATTAACCAGTTCGAATCCTGCTTTTTTCATCATATTACCTAATTGAAGTGGTAGGGAAGAAAATTCAACACCAACCCTTGTGCCTGAAGGATAGGATGAAACTAACGTTTTTAAATGTTCAATGTGGGATTTACCTTTGCTACCTCCAATTAAGGTTTCATGATAAACATATAACCTGTCAGCTTTTGTCACAGTTTTTGCATGGTTTTCCTCCAAAGAGGGAACGATTAAGCTTAACGTATCAGAATCTACAGTTAAGACGATAGGCCTTGAATAAGTAATTGCTTTTAAGCCAGAATAGTAAAATTGGTTCTCAAAATTCATTATCACTGATAGATCAATTTCCTTATTGGCCATTATTTCTCTTAATTTGTTTACCCTTTTTGTTGTATCCATCCTCTACACCCCTATAATAAAATTTAAATAGACAGAATAAATACCGCATATAACAATATTGGTAACGCTAACATTTTTTAATTGACCTACATCTTATGGTAATTGTTCTTTTTAAGATTCTGTTTCAAGATAATAAAGTACAATGTTAATACTTATCGAGTTTCATTAAATAGTCAGTATTAATATTCTGTTAGTACATTTTATTATGTTAAAGGAGAATTTTCATTGTCCTGGAGGAACAAAAATATTTCCGTTTTTTGTTCCTTACGTTTGATGGCAATATTTATTCCGACCTCTTACTTTCCATTTCATATAATCTTAAAGCAATCTCAAATAGCAGGTAAGTTTCGGGGTCCTCAAAATTTACTCCTTTATACAATTCCTTAATTTTTGCTATTCTGTACTTTATCGTGTTTTTGTGGACGAATAATTCTTCTGCACTTCTCTTCAGGCTAAAATAATTATTTAAATAAACTGTCAACGTGTTCACCAATTCAGAATCAAACGTTTCATCATGATTTATTAGAGGCTCTAACAGATTATAAATGGAACTTTGTAATATGTTCCTTTGTCCAAGTGCAATAAGAAATTTATCAAGACCTAAGTCTTTCCATTGATTAACCATATTCTTTCTTTTTTCTCCTACTCTGATGCCTATTTTTGCCTGCTCATACTTCTCTTGAATACTATCTACATTAATATTTCTTGATTTCTCACTAATTCCAAAAAATATATTTTCATAACGTTTATCCAGTTTATTCAAAAAGTCAGTTGATATTTCATACCTTACAATGCAAATAATTTGATTGTCATATATCCACAATAGAGAAGCCGGATCTATCTTATTTATAATTAAATATATATCTTCATAGACATTATTTAATACAACCAAATCATCGGATTCAATCAAATAAAGATAGTTTGCTTCTTTGAGATGGGGGGATAAGTCATGAAAGTCCATTTGCTCAGGCTTAGACGGTTTTAATACAGATTCTATAATCTTCATATCACGGTTTTTTACATATTTTTCAATAGAACTTCTTTTTACTGCATCAAGCAACAAAGCAGTTTTACCATAATTAATAATTGACCAATCAGATAAACTTAATTCCTTTTCTACACAAATAACTAAAAACCCGTAGAAACTCTTGTTGTCAATGATGGGAAATAATTTAAAATAATTATCTTCAAATTTGTAATTTGATATTTCCCTATTTAAAGTCTCTTTCTGTTCCATGATTTCTTTTGCAATACGCTGTAATTTAGATATACTAAAATTAGTATTAAGTTGGAAACTCTTAACATTAAATGTCTTATCAATATTTAAAACTGATAATCCCAACTGTTTTCCCATAGTGGATACGATATATTGTGCATCCTTATCAAGCGCTGCTGCTCGTAACATTTTAATATTTACCTGTTCCATTTTTATGCGTACATCATTTGCATCTATCATTAATAACTCATTGTAAACTTGCATAATTTGCTGATAGGAAATTTCTTCAGGAATGACAAACATGGGAAAATTGTTGACATTAGAAAAGTTAATTACTTCCTGAGGTATTTCTTTTATAAAAACAGTGTGCACTCCAACAGCACTAATTTCTCTGTTCTTTAGCCAATTTAAATGTTCAATAATATTAGCCGGTTCAAGAAAAGACTTAAATGTTGTTAAAAGAACACCATTCTCTTTTATACGTTCACTTTTTAGTGCAAATTCTTGTATATTTATATATGCTATTTGCTTGTCTATTCCATCCTTACCAGATATAAGCTTTACGTTATGGACTTCCAATTTATCCAATAAATGTCTAACTGTTATAATTTTGGGCACCTCAACTCTACATGAATTTTTGAAAGAGAGATCCTAATTAAATTTATTTTAATTATACCATGTTTCAAAAAAAGACATCCAAATTATCCATGGCTACTCTGAGAAAATACACCCGTGATCAATACAAATCAAAATAATAAAAAATAGCCAACAAAAAATGGTTCCGATCGTCAAAAAACGATGATCGGAACCATTTTTAAGTTGTTTTTTGGCTAGTTATATCCCAGCCCCCTTGTCATAAACATATGAAATTCTTTGTTTTACAGTAGATTACCATTGATTTTCAATTCCAAAAGTGGAGCGTTTAAATATAAATGCTGTCCATGGTTGCAAATAATCTAGTAAAAAGTGAGATTCCTCTTTTAATTGACCTACAACGTTTCGATCACCATCGTTTTCCATATCCTGCAAAGCAATTTGTAATTCTCCCTTATATTGACCAAAGTGGTTATTACAAATGATGACATCTCCTCTTTTGACAGGGACAGTATCATGCGGTGGGAAATCTCCTTCTTTATATTTCATCCTTGATGAAGTGGAACGGATCATATATGCGGATCGATCCCCTCTGTATTGATGCTCTTCTTCTAATACGATCTTCATTTCTATATCCATTACATCTTTAGCAAGTTCCACCTCAAAAGAGGGTAGTGTTGAAAAGTAAGCCTCTGACATCTGTTGCAGTTCCCTTTTTGTCGCATAAGCGTTTCCAATGATCAAATCATCAATCATGTCCATCAAACGAAAATGCGTTGCCTGCGTCTGAATGAGAAGATTTCTATGCTGCTCAAGCGTACATAATCCGGCTTGCACTGGCCAGGGACCAATATCTCCATGTTGGGAAGTTACAAATGCTGCAGTTTTGAGATTATATTTTTGAAACATTTTTGTTGTCTGTTCAAAATGTTTCTGGGAAATCCCAGAGTATTTCTGTGGGTAGAAATTATGCGATGCATATAATCTTTCTGTGTTAGGCTGATAACTCGTCACATGATCGATATAATTAGTGCCACTGCTTATGTTCACTTCAATTTTTAACCCGTGTGCATTCCTGGTCATTTTTGCCTCTTCTGCACCTGTAAAACCAAGATCCAAGCGAATCCCCGCAGCTCCTAGTTCTTTGAAAAAACGCAGATCATCATAACTAACTCCTAATTGGTCAAATAACTCCGGATTGATATCCAAGATGGTTTCCATCCCAAGTGAATTGCCATATTCTATAACGTTCTTAAACTTTTTAACGACCTCGTCCGTATCTCCCGTTATTTCGAGCAAACTCGTGAAAATTCTTGTAAATCCTAATGAACGAGCAAGATCCAAATACGATTTATCATCTTCAACGTTACTTCTTGACGGATAAATCGATACACCAAGTTGTTTCATGGCTAAGTCCCCTTTACAACATATTGCTAAAACCCATTATTCCCAGCCAGCTCCTTAAACCACCAACCGCTTTTTTTGATTTTACGCTTAGCATGATTATCCAAATCGACCGACACGAGTCCGTACCGATTCTTATAGGCATTCAGCCACGACCAATTATCCATGAAGGTCCACACCTGATATCCTTTAACATTTGATCCTTCTTGAATAGCTTGATGCACCCACTTCAAATGACCTTTAAAAAAGTCAATCCGGTAATCGTCCTGAATCATTCCGTGTTCGTCCTTAAAGCGGCCTTCATCCTGTACTCCCATCCCATTTTCGGAAATAAAACATTCAATATTTCCATAATTGTCTTTTAGATTCATTAAAATATCATAAATACCCTTTTCATATATCTCCCATCCTCGATAAGGGTTCATTTTTCTTCCAGGCATCTCATAGAAATCGAAAAAATATTCCGGCATAAGCGGTGCTTCCGGATGAGGCATGTATTCTTTCGCTTTTACCCTTCGCGGTTGATAGTAGTTTACACCTAAAATATCAACCGTATTTCTTTTCAACATCTCCCTATCCGATGGTTCCGTTGACGGCAAAAGATGATAATCCTCAAGAAGCTGAACAAGTTCTGAAGAAAATTCCCCCTTTACGGAAGGATCCAGAAATGATCGATTGAAAAACAAATCAGCAATCCTGCCCGCTTTTTGATCAGAAGGATGCTCGCTTCTCGGATAAGAAGGTGTTAAATTGAGTATAATTCCTATCTTCCCATTAAGATTGCCGTCTCTAAACGCTTTAATTGCTTGAGCATTTGCAATAATAGAGTTATAACCCACTTGAATAGCCCTTTTAAAATCCACCACATTCGGATAGTGCATATCATTCAAATAACCTGCTTCTACAGGAACAATTGGTTCATTTTGGGTAAACCAGTTCCTAACTTTGTCTCCAAACAGGTCAAAACAAGTAGCTGCATAATCTTTGAATGCTTCTACAACTTCCCGACTTTCCCAGCCGCCTATTTCCTGCATTGCAAGTGGCATATCAAAGTGATATAAATTAACAAATGGTTCAATGCCAGCACTAGTCAATTCATCCAAAACGTTATGATAGAATTGTACAGCTTTTTGATTGATCTCACCGCTACCATTCGGGATAAGACGCGACCAGGAAATAGACAGGCGAAAGGAATTATGCCCAATTTCTTTCATCGTTTGTATATCTTCTTTATACCGTTCATAAAAACGGGAAGTGTTAGTGGGACCAATTTGATTATAGAATCGGTTAGACTCCTTCTGATACCAATAGTCCCAAATATTCTTGCCTTTACCATCCATATTGGCTGCACCTTCTGTCTGAGTAGCAGAAGCCGCACTCCCCCACCAAAATCCTTCTGGAAATATATACTCGATTGTCATAATTAAATATTACCTCCTTTCTTTTGAAAATAGGTCTATTCTAAAAAATATTCCGTAAAAAGACACCGAAATAATCGATGCCTAACGAAGGAACTTCTTATTTTTTTCATACAACTCGATGAATTCTTTCGCAAGATCCTTGAACGTTGTTGCGGTCATGAGATGATCCTGCGCATGAACCAGGAGCAGCGTAATTTCTGCTTTTTCACCTCGTGCTTCATTTTGTATCAATGTTGTTTGTTGGGAATGTGCTTCCAATAATTCCTTTTCAGCATGCTCCATTAACTGATTTGCTTGTTCTATTTCTTTGTTTTTGGCATGTTGGATTGCCTCCATCGCATCACTTTTAGCATTTCCACTATGCGTAATGATTCCCATGATTACCTGTTCCATTTCCATGATGATTCCTCCCGTACCTAAGCAGATTCCTTATCGTTTTGTTTTTGAAGATAGTTTCTTGCTGCCATTTTTACGAATGGCAAGTATATAACAACTGCAATGACGAAATTCACTGCCGCTAGTGCTCCACCACGCCACGAACCTGTCGATAAAAATCCGCCGATCACAGGTGGTGTTGTCCACGGTATGAATGCAATCGTTTTTGGTACGAGCCCTACGGATATGACAAAATAACTAAACACAGTTAAAATAACCGGCGCCAGGAAAAATGGCACGATCATAATTGGGTTTAAAACGATCGGAAACCCAAATAAAATTGGTTCATTAATATTAAAGAGCCCTGGTGCTACCCCTAACTTAGAAACTTGATAATAATGCTTGTGGCTCCTGCCAGCAATGAATACTGCTGTTATCAAAGCAAGTGTGGCTCCGGTACCACCTAAATACATAAATGAATCAAAAAACGGTTTGGTAACAATATACGGAATTTCTTGTCCCGCTTTAAACGCCTCTGCATTTGCATTTATAGCAGGTAAATAAACGGATTCCATAATTGGTTCCATCATATTGGATCCATGCAGACCGAAAAACCACAATAAGTGCATTAATAGGGCTATCACAACCGCTGCAAATACCGTATTGGATAAATGTGATATTGGTGCCTGAATGAGATCAAAAATCAATTCGTGCACTTCTGGAGCATTCGCCGCAAATAAAATCACTTCAAATAGTGCAAAGATGATTAGCGTTATCATAGAAGGAAAAAGTGCCGAAAAAGATTTTGAAACAGCAGGTGGCACCCCTTCTGGCATCTTAATCTGCAGGCGCTTATACCCCGATAAACGTGTAAAAATTTCTGTTGATATAAGTGCAACTGCAATGGCAACAAATAACCCATTTGCACCAAGCCAGTCCGTAGGCAGACCTGCTCCATCTGCTATTGGCCGCATCAGTATAATCAACGCTGCAACCGAAACGATACCTGAACTAATAGCGTCTTTACCATAAGAATTCGCCAAATGATAGGCAATCGTAAATGCAACTAAAACGGATATAATCTGAAATGTGCCATCCCAAAGACTACCACCTAACTTTTGCCAGTTTTCCTCTCCAAAAATGGAACTTAAAAAGTCTTGATATGCGTCAATAGGCAAATTATTAATCAATACTGCCAACGAGCCTAAGATCATAAGTGGCATAATGGTCACAAATCCATCTCGTACTGCAACAAGATGCCTTTGTGAACCAATTTTCGATGCAATGGGAATAAAATATTTTTCCATAAATTCAATAAAGCGATTCATATGATGCACACCACCTTCTAGCTTTTATTTGCCCGATAGTTCTTCCAACGCACTATCTAATACTTTCTCGCCGTTAACCATCCCATAGTCAACACTATCAATTACCTTTACCGGAACATGATAACTTTCTAGCTGTTTCTCCAGCTTAGCTTTTAAAAAACGCACTTGTGGCCCAAGCAACAAAATATCGATTTCATTGAAATGATTAATTGCTTCTGCTTCCGAAACCGCAAAAATATTCACTTCTATTCCTTTTTCATCTGCTGCTTTTTCCATTTTTGTTACTAACAAACTCGTAGACATTCCAGCTGAACAAACTAACATAATATTTTTCATCCTTCTACACTCCTTGTTTTTTTAATTTAATAATGATTGACTTTAAATTGCGGTAAGTACGCTTTGTGTGCTTCCAGCAATTCATCAAGCAGAATTTTGCTTCCTTTTTCATCTGCTACCAGTGGATTCATAAGCATGGATGTGTACGCATCACTGTAATCACCAGTAACAGCTGCCTGAATCACCAATTTTTCAAAAGCCTTCATTTGGATGATACTTCCCTTTATGGTTGATGGTAGCGGACCTGACGCGATTGGACGTGGACCGTGTTTGGAAATGATACTGTTCACTTCTATCACACAGTCATCCGGCAAATCCGGTATAGCACCATTATTGAGTGTGTTTACTGTCTGTATATCCTCTTTATTGTTATAAATGGAGTCCATCAAACTGCAAGCCACATCGCTGTAAAAAGCACTTCCTCTCTGTTCCAATTCCCTTGGCTTCACATTTAGATCCGGATTTCTATACAACTCAAACAACGACCTCTCCAACGCTTTAACTTCCTCTGCACGTGTTCCATTCTCTTTAAACGCTTGTATATCTTTTTCAAGTACCTCTCGTGTTTGGAAGTAATATTGGTGATAGGGATTAGGTAAAAGATTCATTGCCTTAATAAATGTCTTTGACCAACCAAGGTTAACAATATTAGCGGGTGAGTAGTCCAGCTCTTCGTCAGCCAATTTGTCCAGTACTTCCTGTGTCCGGTCCATACCATCAGCGTAAACTTTTTTTCCAAATACAAAATGGTTCAATCCTACAAATTCGATTTTTATCGTTTCCGCTGATACCTCTAGAATTTCTGCCACGGAATGACGCATATTGAATGGAATATTGCAAACACCAATCACTTTTTTGTGAGATGAGTGCCTTAAAACTGCTTCGGTAACCATTCCAGCTGGATTTGTGAAATTAATAATCCATGCATTTGGACAAATGTTATGAACATCCTCAGCAAGGTCAAGTAATACCGGGATTGTCCGAAATGCTTTAAAGATTCCACCAGCGCCATTTGTCTCTTGACCGATATACCCATGGCTAAGTGGAATGCGCTCATCTTTCGCACGGGCATCCAAACCACCAACACGAATTTGTGTGGAAACAAAGTCTGCACCCTCCAATGCCTCTTTACGGTCAAGCGTACATGTAAGATTAATAGACTTATCGGCTTTTTTAATCATCCTGTCAGCTAATTCTCCGATGATTTTCAACTTTTTTTGGCCGGACTCCACGTCGACGAGTGCTATGTCAGTCACAGGAAAGGAATCATAGCGTTTTAAAATACCTTCAATAATTTCGGGTGTATAACTTGACCCTCCTCCGATAATAGTTACTTTTAATGGCATGTCCTTACATCTCCCTTTATATAATGAATCTATCTTCCAAATGCTCCTGCTTTCCTGATGTTTGTTATTTCCGTAAATTCAGGTAATCAATTTTCTTCCTACATCCACATTTTAAAATAATACCGTTTACATTTGTAGAGATTGTTTTTCCGTTGCCAATGGAAAAACAATAAAAGACAAAAAAAGATGCAGATTTACTTCGCATCTTCCTACGCTTTAGTTAATAAGGATTTAAATTCGGCATATGTTTCACACTGAAGTAGTCTTTGTAGCAAAGCCCGACTATCCAATAATTTTTTCAAGACATCGTACATTGGTTTCAAACTATCTTTCTGATACCTATTGATATTCAGCAAATTGATCAATTGAACAGGCTTTTCCCCCCATTGGATAGGATGCTTTAACGTAACAATAGACCAGAAAGTTTCATCTGTTTGCGATTCCAATGGGTGTGGAATCGCAACCAAATTTCCAAAACTGGTAGGTGAAAACTGCTCTCGTTCCAACACCGAGTCAATAAAATCCGCATTTACCATTCCAGCCTCAAATAGTTTATTGCCGATAAATTGAATCACTTCTTCCTTTGTAGAAAAATCCATTCTTAAATACGTAAATTGTTCTCGCATGTATTTCTCCATTACTTCAACATCGTTATAGATCAGTCTATTAATGTTAGCCACATCTTGATTACCAAACAAAGCACTTACCTGAATGACCGGAACGGATAACTTTTCCGGAATTGGGACAGTGCTAATGATAAAATCCAAATTACCCAGTGGTTGTTTACGCAAATTATAATACTCTGTCGTTCCCATAATATATAAATGGTCGCTAAATTGATCCTTTAACTTATATAAAAGTAATTGCGCGGTTCCCAGTCCAGAAGCACAAACAATTAAACAGCGTTTTTTGTTTGTCGCATTCTTTTTTTGTCGTTCTAATGTTAACTGGATATGCAATGCCATATATCCAATTTCATTTTCGTTAATGGAAATATTCATTTTTTCATTGATGACCTCCGCACCTGTAAGAGCAACCTCGAAAGAAAACGGGTATTTTGTTTTAATTTCCTGAAGCATTGGATTTCTGAGATTCATGTTATACCGATACCGATTAATAGCGGGCTGTAAATGTAAACTAAGGGTTAACAACAATTTCTGATCTTTGGAAAGGTTTAATGCATATGTTTCATCTATTTGCGAAAGGATATTACTCGTTAATTGTTGAACTTCCTCATTTAGAACGGATTGTGCTTCTTCCATTTCCTGTTCAGGATGTGTCATTTTTGTTCCTTGTAAGTGAATAGCTAAGTAGGCAACTTCATTAACTGGAAAAGATATCTTTAGTTTTTGTTCTATTTCCTGGACAATTTCCCTTGCAATCGTATATTCTTTTTTACCCGTGATCTTGTTGAGCTCCTCTTGATACATTTTAACTACGTACCTTTCATGTATCCGCTTACAGGAAATAACGATATGCGTAATTAAATTATGCAGACTAATATCAGTGATGGTTGTCTTATATTTTTTCAGTTTGGAAAGAATACTATTTCGAATCCATTCTATTTCATCTTTGGGTAGTATCTCCAGCCAATCTGAAGCTTGGTCCGTTATATTTATATTTTGCATTTGATTGAATACATATTCGGAGATGCAAAATCGTATTTGCATTTCATCTCCGAGCACTTTAACCCCATAATTTGGTTTATGATCAAGAGACAGACTATAACGTTCCAGAATTTTAAGTACACTTTTCAAATCGCTTTGTAAAGTGGATCGACTAATAAATAGTTCATCAGCAAGTACGTCCATTTTTATATAAGATGATTGCAATAAAAGTTTCTTTACCAAAAATTGTACGCGATCATCAGGCTCAGTCGGGACAATCTGATTGTTTACATCTGTTATTTTTTGTAAAAAGCGTTTGAATCCTTCTTTATCAATGACATTGATTCGATAGCCTTTTCCTCGATAGGATTCGACACGAGCAATATTTTCATTTAATTGTTCATTTAATTCTTTGATATCATTACGTATCGTTTTTGAACTAACCTGTAAAGCAACAGCCAGCTCTGAGCTTGTTTGCAGATCTGTTGATGTCAATAGCTGTTGAATAATTTGTTGCATCCGGGTATTCATACGCATTAAGTCCCTTTCTATGCAAATAGTCCTGGATTCAGTATAAAATAGTTGAAATGGAAACACAACTTTCGTTAACAATGAGGTTTGCGTCACGTTTTTCTTGTGAAATCGGTGGAGGTAAAAAACAGAGAGGCAATTTCCTCTCTGTTTTTTTCAACTTCCCCGGCCTAAAGATGAAAACTGAAATTTATTTTTACTGCATAAATTACCCTTGACATGATGTTATCCTCACTATTGGAAGGGACATTTCCGATCTCATTTATTAAGATCAAAACCGGCATAATTGGAACATCGCCTTTGCGATCCCAAAGTTTTTGCTGAAACGATCTGATTATTATACTTAAAATCAAAATGGCAATGAACACGTAACGGTTCATTGCCATAAATTTCTCATTGCAGGTTTGACGCACCGCCATCAATGACAAATTCTGTGCCTGTTGAAAATGATGAATCATCGGAGGCTAGAAATAAAACAGTCTTGGCTACTTCTGTTGGCTTTCCCATTCGGCCTAATGGATAGCTGGCATCCAATTCTTCTTCCGACTTATTCATTACATCTGAGGCATAATCCGCCATACCAGTCGTAATATACCCTGGATGAATGGAGTTCACCCTTATTCCGTTAGAGGCGTATTCTGCGGCTGCATCCTTGGTCATCACGCGCACCGCACCTTTAACTTGCACCATAAAGCAAATGACCAGATGCTCCTGTTAAACCAGCCATGGACGATGCATTTATAACCGATCCAGCTTTATTTTTCTCCATTTCCGGAAGCACATGTTTCAATCCCAAGAAGACACCCGTTACATTAATGCTCTATAAAAAAATAACCACCCTATATGGCCTTGACAAGATTTAGGGCATGTACTAGCATGGACAGCCTTTTATATAGCATGATCTTCTAATTATATACTCCATTTTAAGCCTTTTTAAATAGCTTTGACCAAAAAGTAGAATAAAAGTAAATGAGTTAGGGGCCTTCCTGTCATTTTTGTTCCATTTAAAAACCAATTGAAAATAACCTACTTCCAACATGGACAACTTAAATCAATGACAACACCCTGCCAATCCAACCGTTATACACTAAAATCACCTTTACTGCCCTCTAAAACTACTTAGTTGTATTAAGTCTCTTCTATAAACATAATAAAACTATTCCCTTTCACGTTTCAAACTGTGGCAAATATTCCTTATGAGCCTCAAGCATTTCATCCAGGATTTGCTTTGCTACTTCATCCGATGGGACAAGTGGATTGATTGTCATCGCCAACAGAGCTTTACTGTATGATCCTGAAATCGCAGCCTCTGATGTAATCCGTTCAAAGGATTTAATAGATTGCACAAGCCCTCTTACTGCAACCGGTAAGTCGCCGACTGTAAGCGGAATAGGCCCATCTTTCGTAATAACACAATTGATCTCTACAGCGGATTCATTCGGTAGACTTTCAATTGCCCCATTATTTTTGGTATTTACTGTCTGAATATCGTGTTTATCGTTATGGATAGAATGGATTAGACTACATGCTGCATCACTATAGTATGCGCCACCTCTTTTTTCCAATTGTGGCGGTTTACGATCCAAATCCGGGTCTTTGTATAGCTTAAACAAATCCTTTTCTAATTGTTTAACCATTTCTGCACGAGTGCCTTCTTTTAATGCTGCCTGTTGTTCTTCCTCAAGTATTTCTTTCGTCTTATAATAATAACGGTGGTATGGACACGGCATGACGCCAAGTTCCTTAATAAAGTCTTGTTGCCATCCAAAATCCGAGATATTATTCATCCTGATTCCGGAAGATTCATCGCCTCCCATTGCAGAAAGAACGTTACCCGTAACTTCTTCACCGTCTAAATAAATATGAAGGCCATATACCATGTGATTCAATCCGGCGAAATTGATGTGAATGCGATCAGCATCGACTTCCAACATCTTGGCAACCAAGATTCGCATTGTTATCGGAAGGTTGCAAAGTCCGACCACCTTTTTGATACTACTGTGACGCAAAACCGCCTCCGTAACCATACCTGTGGGGTTGGAGAAGTTAATAAGCCAAGCATCAGGACACAATTCTTCCATTTCTTTACAAATATCCAAAATCACAGGTATGGTTCGGAGTCCCTTAAACAGTCCACCCGGTCCATTTGTTTCCTGTCCAATCACACCATATTTTAACGGAATACGTTCATCCTTGGCTCTCGCGTCCAATAGACCAACCCGTATTTGTGTTGTAACAAAATCAGCGTTTTTAAGCGCTTCTCTACGACTCATTGTCAAATGGATGTCGATTGGTACACCTGCTTTTTCAACCATGCGTTTTGCCAGATTACCTACAATATTTAATTTTTCCCGTCCCTCAGGAATATCAACCAGCCACAACTCACGAATGGGAAGTTCATCATATCGGTTAATAAAACCTTCGACTAATTCTGGAGTATAACTGGAACCTCCGCCAATCGTTACCACTTTTAACCCTTTCATGATGGTTTCACCTCACCTGTTAGATCCAGCTTTTCATATAGATCGACAAATTCAATTGCCAGATCTTTAACAGCTACCGCATTCATAAAGTGATCCTGCGCATGAACGAGGAGTAACGTTACATCCGTCTTTTCCCCCCTGGACTCTTTTTGAATGAATTCAGTTTGTGTTTCATGTGCATCTAAAATCTCTTTTTTCGCATCTTCCAGCCTCTGTTTAGCACCATCTATATCGTTGTTTTTAGCTAATGAAATAGCCTCCATAGCTAGGCTTCTAGCATTTCCAGCATGTAAAATGATTTGAAATACTACTTCTTCACTCATCTATTCATCCCTTTCTAAGTTAATCATTTGGAAAAACCTTTTGCCCATCTCACTGTCCATTTTTTAAATGTGATTAGACATCCTCTGAAATTGCCTTTTTCTCTTCATCTGATTCCTCAGCCTTTTCATCTTTTTGTAGCTTTTTATCATATAAACGGAAAAATGGATAATAAATGAGCAAGGATACAACCAGATTAAATAACATAAGCACACCGCCACGCCAATCTCCTGTTGTCAATATCCCGGAAAATGGAGGAGGTGTTGTCCACGGAACAATAACAAAAGGCTTCCCGACAAGGCCAATTGACATGGACGTGTAGGTTATGATGGTAACGACCAATGGCACAAGGAGAAAAGGAATGAACAATAGCGGGTTTAATACAACGGGCGCTCCAAACATGATTGGTTCACTAATATTAAAAAAACTGGACCACACAGACATTTTACCCAGGTTTTTAAGGTGTTTTGATCTTGCCCGCCACACAAATAATATGGCCAGCGCAAACGCCATCCCCGTTCCGCCTACTGCAAACCATATAGCCATAAGGGGTTGACCAACGACATGAGGAAGTTCCTCTCCAGCCTGTTTAGCGGCAACGTTAGCTTCGGTAAGGCTATACCATATGGGAGCTAATACACTTGCAACAATAGACTCGCCATGAAGTCCTAAAGCCCACAACAGAGAAATAAGAAATACAGCAATCAGCGCACCCCAAAGACTTCCTCCGATTAACTCCAGCGGTGCCTTCAATACAGTGCCAATTACATCGTGTAGGGACAAACCGAAAGAAGCATCAAGTATAACATCGACGCCCCAGACAATAAGAATAATGAAAAAGCCAGGTAAAAGTGCTGTAAAGGCTCTCCAAACAGAAGGCGGAACCGTACTGGGCATTTTAATCACAATATGTTTGGACTCAAAAAATCGATATACTTCAACGGTAAAAATAGCTAAAACAATAGCAATAAACAATCCTTCTGCTCCCATTAAATCCAATGGAAGATTGCCTTCATCCGTAAGAGGGGTAGCCACCATAAAGGCCGCCAATCCAAGAACACCCGCAGATAATCCATCCATGTCATAACTTTTAGCAAGGCTATAGGATATGCCAAAAACAGCAACCAATCCCAGCATGCCAAATGTTGCATTTACCGGAATGTTCAGTGTTTCCGCGTAAGGCTCCATAAATTCTGCCCAAGATTCAATGGGAGGTGATGATATAATCAAAAAGACACTTCCAATAATAAGCAAAGGCATCGCTGAAATAATTCCATCACGAACCGCCTTCAAGTGACGCTGTTCAGATATCTTTCCTGCTACAGGCATAAAATAGCGTTCCATCAATTGATTAAACCCATTCATGAAAAATCACTCCTTTCACAGTTTTCCTGCCTAACGTCTTTAAAGCTTTATACAGGGGAAAAGGATTCAAGACCTTTTCTTCCTCAAATCCAAAGCTTGTTTTAAAACTTTTTCACCATTTATAGAACCATATGCCGCCATATCAATGACATCAAGTGACACATTCGCTGCATCGGCTTTAGATATAAATTCACCTTTCTTATAACGAATTTGGGGTCCCAGCAAAATGACATCTGCTGTTTTCAATTGCTGGTCAAATGCATCAACAGCATGTGCCTCTATCTCCACAGCTGATTCTAGCCTTTCAGACGCTTCTCTCATCTTTTGAACTAATAAACTGGTGCTCATTCCTTGAGCGCATAGAAGTACAATACGCATAAAAATCCTCCTTTTTATAATTTTAGTTCATACCAGAGTTATATTATCGATAACGTTTCAATATTACCGGATGTAAAAGTAAATATAGATTTGCGAATCAACTTTTAGTGTGCCCTGAACGCATACAGCAAATCAAAAGTAAAAATGAAAACGAACATTGAAGAAAAATATAAGGAATTACTATGCAAACATGGAAAAGTAAACCGTAAAACTGGTGAATCAAAAAAGCTGGTATCTATAATGACCGAATGAAAAACGCATGGAGATGATGAAAAAAGGAATTGCCCGTCTCATCGTTTGAGATAGGCAATTCCTTTTTCATCGAGTAATCGTAGCTGTCGCTGTAGCAGTTACCGGTAAACGTCGGATTAATTAATAGGTAGACTGGCAATTGTCTTTTCAATGTTTCACAGCACTCCTCTACTTACTTTCATTGCGCGAGTATTGCATCTGCTTTTTGCTGAAGTTTAACCTGTGCTTTATCTGATATAAGATTATTCTCTTTTTGGGCGTCAATTAACTTTTTAAAACCTTTCATATGTTTGATAACTTTATCAACTGCTTCCTTTTTCTCATACTGGCCAACAGCTTTTACGTGTAACTTCAGATCATGAGCTGCCCCATCATCCATAATGTCGCCACTTTCCTCTAGCTCCGTTACTGTGGCCAGGATATCCTCCGAACTAATCGGATCTTCCGGGTACGGTGGATATAATAAATACGGATTCCGTACATCTTTAACCCAAGTATTTAATTCATCTCCCCAGGATGCCATAATATCGTCAACCGGTTCGCCATTACTTAACATATCCGCTGCTTCAGGATCACCAATAAGCTCAGCATAATTATCACTCATTTCGAATTTTTCCGGGTCCTGATTTCTCATCACATCTATTAAATGAAGACCCAATTCAACTTGGTCTATTTTTAAAGGGTCATCAATATGGATTTGAACGCCTCCAACCAATTCTCCCTCATACTCTCCAGATGTTGGCGTAAAATTGGCAGGTCTGAATTTCACCCCTGGAAGTTCGAGATTGTTCATATCCTCCGCTAAATCTTCTGCATCAATCCAAGGCGCGCCAACTAACTCAAACGGCCTTGTTGTACCCAGTCCTTCTGATAGGTTCGTATCGTCCAATAGCTCTGTCCCAGAATACAAATGAGCAGAATCTTCTGTTGGTATATTCGGTGACGTCATGACCCAAGGAAGGCCTGTATCTTCAAAAGACATCGTTCGTTCCCAATCTTCCATTTCAGCCACTTTCACATCAGTATCTAAACCGTATTCCGTATTCCACATCGTTGCCAGTTCACCCACTGTCATCCCGTGTCTGATAGGCAAAAGAAACCTTCCCATAAAACTGACAGCGTCTTCGAAACGAACTGGTCCCTCAACTTTGGTACCTCCATTAGGATTCGGCCTATCCAAAACAATTAATTCCTTATCCTGCCCAGCTGCTGCTTCCATCGCAAACCCAAGTGTATAAATATACGTGTAGACATTCGAATCGATATCCTGAATGTCATAAAGCAGGACATCAACGTCTTCAAGCATCTCTTCGGTCGGCTTCCAAGTTTCCCCATAAAGACTATAAACCGGGAGCCCTGTTTTTTCGTCGATATAGGAATCTACATGTTCCCCTGCTTCACGTTCTCCCCGTATACCATGCTCCGGTCCATATAAAGCAGTTAAATTTACATCAGGGTGGTCATACAATACGTCGATACTGCTTTCTAAATCACTTGTAACCCCAGTCGGATTTGTAATGAGTCCAACACGCTTACCTTCGATCCAATCTAAATGATCATCTAAAAGAACTTCAATTCCTGGCTTCACGTTTTCAGCATTTGCTTCATCTCCATCATCTTGCGGTTCTTCTGCTGACACGATAATGATCCCGATAAACACGCCCATTAATACGATCAACAATAATGTTACCTTCCGCATTCGCTTATACTTCATGACACTTTTCCCCCTTCCATATAATAGGAACAAATCATGTAAAACAGCTCAAAAAACTTCCAGAATACTGTTGGCGTACGTTGCAATATCCCGGAAGTTGTTACTCTTTTGTAAACTATTAAATTTTTTCTCCATCATCCTGTTTTGACGTAAAGGTCCTAAGAGTGATGGGCAGACTAAACGATACTAATTCCCTGCAATATTAGAACCAAATCCAGGCCATCATTCGCACCTCCCATTTTGATATAAAATTGCTCTCACCCCCGAACCTTATTGATCCTGCCAAACATTACAACCATATACATTATATTGAACTTTTGATAAATTAAATAGTACCTTAAGTAACAATTATATTAGAAATAAACAAAAAATTAGGTAAAAGGTCTTTAGCAGAATAAGAACAAGGGAGTTCAGGTGCACCGGAAGAATTTGGTTCAAATACGTCCTCTATTTATCTATACGAAGAGTAGAGGCGACAACCAAACATTGATTGTCGCCTTCTCGGTATGATGAATACTAAGATCCCTTTTTCTTTGAAAACAAAGGTAATAATAAAGCTACCAATGCAATTAATAAAGTAATCGCCGAAATTGGAGATGTGATAAAGGTTAGATAATCTCCATTAGTTATTAACAATTGTCTTCTAAGTGATTCTTCCATCATTGGTCCTAAAACTAACCCAAGTATTAATGCTGCAACTGAGAAATTATATTTTTTCATAAAGTAACCGACAACACCAAACAACAACATAATCCATATATTCATGGTGTTATTATCAACAGCAAATGCGCCCAGCAACGAAAGCATGATTATAAAGGTTGCCAAAATTCCATATGACAGTCTTAAAAGCGAACTAAAAGCTTTTACACCAAACCGGCCAGTAACAAGTGTTAAAGCACTGGCCGTTAACATTAAAGCATACTGCATATAGAAGTGTTGGCTGATCCAATAATAATTGAGGACCAGGTTGCAGCCCTTGTAATACCAAAGCTGCTAAGATAATTGCTGTTGTTGGACTTCCGGGTATCCCCAGGAACAACGTTTACAACTTTATCTACATAAATATCTACTTCCCCTCCTAATGCAGCAGCCTCAACGGAATCCCCTGATGGATAAGGAATGAATTTAGTTTTAATGCCTGCCTCTTGAGCAAATGAATTAACAGTCAAATCATCAAGACCGGCTGGGCTAACACCAGCAAAAGTTAAACCCGTTTCTTTTCCCTTTTTAATTAAATATTTAAATTCTTACACTAAGGTAATTTTGCTCCACAAACAGCCCTTTAATGACAATACAAAAAAGTCTGTGGTTACTTTTTGGCCTATATATTTAATATTTTTAGCTCTTATTTTTCTCTGGATTATTCGCCTTCAATGAAATCTACCGGCTTGTACATCTTATAATTTGTTTTTGCCTCGCTTTCAAGTAGAATCGCAGCACTAATGTTTTAAACATTGCCTGAAGAGGAAACCTATCACCAAGACAGGAAAACGAAAGGATGAGAAATATGTTGGATGTGAAAGGACAGGAACAGGGCGCGATATTGGAGATCACCACGCAGGGTACCGCCACCCAGGAGGATTTACAGAAATTTAAAGAAGCGCTGCATACGAAAACACTGCAGGAGGAACCGGTCAACATCTTGTTTATTTTCAAAAATATAGAAGGTATCACCCCCAAAGGATTAATGGAAGATGTGAAGACTTTTCCATATATGAAAAGCATCAAAAAAGGCGCCATCGTAGCGGATGACACGTTTACCAAAACAGATGCAACCATTGCAAATCTCATTCCTGGAGTAGAAGTCGCCCAGTATTCGCTTGACGAACTGGAAACAGCAAGAAAATGGTTGGCCGAATAGACTCTTGAATGGAACAAACGACTAAAAAATCTGCTTATCTTTCGAGGCCATTAAAATGTAACTATCATATTCATCGATCGTGTGCTCTTGAAATTCGATCGAACTGGACGCAATTTCGAGCGTGTAAGCGAAATTCAACTGAATGTTTCTTTGATTGGACAATTTACTGTGAGCCCCAACTAATCTAGTCTGTTTTTGTTTCAATAAACGTTAAAAAATCGCCACCTGTAAATCCTCAGATGGCGATTTCATCTATAAATTTTATTTTTTTGATCCACAAACCGATTCTGATTAAAGTGATACCCCTTTAAGTTGTATACCTTTATTTCAGCCGATGTCAGCAAATCTGCCTCTCAACAATAAAATGAGCCTGATTCACTCCATATTAATAAAACCTCTAGGGTAATCGATCTTGCCCCGAATGCGGGAAATGGACGTATTTTTCCCGTCCAACCATTCTTGAAAGTTAAAAATCACCGGTGGACGGTCGGGACCGATGGCATACCATGCTTTCATCTCCTTTGGAAAGTAAGCGGTAGTATGCAGTGTTCCGGCTGCGGCGTCATATTTATAGGAAAAAATGTCATATTCGGGTCGATTCATGACCTGGAATGCCTGATAAGGATTGGCTGTATGCTGCTGTTCGCTCTGGATGGTTTTTTCCCGATGACGTGACTCATCCTGGCGATAACGGTTCTCTTCATCAAGAAGGTGAAAATGATTCGTGCATACATTGGATCGGCGTACTGCTATCTTCCTTGGGGATGCTTCAACAACATACGACTCACCGGACGGATCCAGCAAGATATAGCTGAACGAATGCCGGTGCGGAATGTCCCGGAGGAGTTTCACCGCTTCGTCAACGTTCCCGCATGTCTCCAGGATCAACCGCCCAATCATATTACATAAAAATCCATCGGCAGACTGTTTTCGGTGAGTGAAATTATACGCCATTACTAGTCCTTTTTCATTCATGCCGTCGATTCGTCCGGTAATCTGCATCGATGGGCCAGTAGTAGCATAGCCTCCGTCCGTTGGCTGATAAAAAAGATAGCGTCCTTCATAAGAACGGGGGTGGCTATCATAGTTGCGGACCATGTAGTCCCGATCGGCATATACGGAACAGCCACTCCGCTCATATTCCAGATAATATCCACTAAATAGCCGAATAGCATCGTTCATTTCTAGTTCCAGTGCATCGGCTAAACCGCGAATTTCATCTAATATCCCCGGTGCAATGGATCTGATTGCTTGAGTAAAGGCTTCCGGATCAATAATGAAATGCCTCTCTTTAAGCGGGCCCCACTGCTTTTTCCGATTGGGTAATATCGGGGAAGATAAAAGTTTTTTCCCTTGAAAATAGCCGAAGTCTGCATGCGTTCCTCGAAATTGAATCACGTCGCTGTATACATCCGTCATTGTTCTTGTACCTCTTTCATCGTCATTACTATTAGTGTAAGGCACTTGTATATTGAGGAAAACCGTTTTGCTCAGTCTGGAAAAGTTGTTTTGAATCTTGATTATTCAAATAACAATAATAATGATGGGCACGATCGGCTTGCACGCACATCTATCTAAAGACAGCTATTTTGCTTGAGCAATTATCTTCCTATCTGTTTCTCTAAGCAGTTACATGCTTTAGGGTTTTAAATGATACAAATCTAGCTGGAGCCAAGACCAAAAAAACAAGAAAGATGACCCATATTCCGCCATCTTTTTATTAATTTTCTCTTCATAATCATTGACTTCGCTCGCATCATGGAATCGACTGAATTGCCATGGATTCAATCGATAACCCTTCTTTATATTTTTTAATAAAATCTTCATATCCAGCTACTCCTTCAGGCTCTGGACTTAAGGTCGAACTTTCAGGATTAGCAAAAACCTTTTCATCCAAAAAGTCTTCTAAGCTTATACGATCATTTCCATATATGGCATAAGCAGCTAGTACCGCCATGCCCCAGGCACCACCTTCACTCGCTGTGTTCATAACAGTGATGGGCATGTTTAATGCATTGGCCAGAATCTGCTGGGCAATGACTGGTGTTTTAAATAAGCCACCTTGCGCGATTAAAACGTCTATTTTGTTTCCTTCTTCATTTTTCAAAATATCCATGCCAATTTTAAGCGGAGCAAAGGCAGCATATAATTGGGTTTGAACAAAGTTTGCCAGTGTAAATGAGCTACCAGGCGCTCTAACAAAAAGCGGACGTCCTTCAGGCATCTTGGTTATATTTTCACCTGACAAGTAGCTGTAATTGATTAATCCACCCGCATTGGGATCAGCTTTCGTAGTCGTTAAGAATAGCGTTTCAAATAATCGATCGGAATCCAAATCAATACCGAGGCGCTCTGCAAATTCTTTAAATATTGCTGCCCATGCATTAATATCAGACGAACAATTGTTAATATGGACCATTGCTACTGGTTCATTATTTGGCGTCGAAACGATATCAATATCTCGATAAACTTTTTTCAACGGTTTGTCAAGCACAACCATGGAAAATGCGGAAGTTCCTACTGATATATTTCCAGTTTGTTGACGAACGCTGTTGGTACTAACCATACCAGTACCAGCGTCACCCTCGGGAGGAGCCATGACACTACCTTCCTGGAGATTGCCATTCACATCTAGCAATTTAGCGCCTGCCGCGGTCAATGTTCCGGCATGATCACCGGCTTGTAACACGGCAGGCAAGATATCCCGAATACTCCACTGATATGGCGTAACGTTTTTAAGATGATCAAAGGTATCCAAAAAGGCTGCAGAATATGTGCCAGTGGCTTCATCAATTGGGAAAACCCCGGAAGCATCGCCAATTCCCAAAAACATTTCTCCGGATAATTTCCAGTGTACATAGCCAGCTAAAGTCGTCATAAAATGAATGTCATTTACATGTGATTCATTATTTAAAATAGCCTGATACAAGTGTGCAATACTCCACCGCTCGGGAATATTAAACTGAAATAGTTCTGTTAATTCATTGGCGGCTTGTTCTGTCATGTTATTCCGCCACGTTCTAAAAGGGGTCAATAACGTGCCATCACTTGAGAAAACCAAATATCCGTGCATCATAGCGCTTACACCTATTGCACTGATTTGCGTTAACGTGGTGTGATACTTGCTTTGCACATCCGCTGCAACTTGTCTATAGCTTTGTTGAATCCCATTCCATACGTCATCTAATGCGTAAGTCCAAATGCCATCTTCAAATTTATTCTCCCAGCCATAGCTTCCAGTAGCAATGGTATGAAAATCATCCGTTACCAATACTGCTTTGATACGTGTGGACCCCAATTCGATCCCCAACGAGACATGACCCTGTTGAATTGCCTTGGATATTTCCCTTATGTTCATGTCATTTACCTCCAAACTCTTATAATCTACCAATACTTTCCCTCAGGCATTCATTTCCTTACTCATTTTTTTAGCCCCTTTTAATTCGCCAATTTTTTCAATTTCCTCTAAAGTACGTCCAAGTGGTTCCGGAACCCTCGTACGAATAAATAATACACCAAGCAAACAAATAACACCAAAGATTGCGAAAACAGCTTCTTGAGGCATGGAGGCAGTCATGATTGGAAATAGCAATCCAACCAGGAAAGAACCTAACCAGTTAAAGGATGAGGCTACTCCTGACGCAAGCCCGCGAATCAACAATGGAAAGATTTCTCCTACAATGACCCAGGTTAACGGAGCCCATGTGAAAGAATAAAATGCTACATAGATACTTAAAAATACAACGATCATCATTGGATTAGCATTTGGTATAACGACATTCAAAATTGCTGGAAAGATAAAGGACAGTCCCATAATCGTTCCACCCATTGTTAATAACGTACGACGTTTAAATTTATCAGCAATAAGCAGAAATAACAATGAACCTAAAACGAGAATAATTCCTTGAATAATTGGCCACATCAATTCCGAACTGGCTGCAGACCCCGTTGCATCCTCAACAATCAAAGGAATATAATAAAAGATTGCATTAGCACCTTGAAATTGTTGAAAAGCAGCAACTCCTACTCCGGCAATGACTAAATAACGATATTTACTATTAAGTAATGTACGCAATGATGTTTTTTGATTTGCTTGCTTCTCCTTCTTTGCAGTTTCTTGAATTTCTTTTATTTCAGAATTAATTTCTTGCTCGGAACGAATGTAACTTAAAACTTTACGCGCTTCATCCAGTTTATCATTTTTGACGAGAAAACGTGGGGATTCAAGTAATCTTAGCACTCCAAAGAATAAAATTAAAGCAGGTACAGCCGCCATGCCAAGCATTAAGCGCCATCCCAGTGTTTCCGGTAAACCTTGAAATAAATAATCAACAATGTATGAAAGTAACATTCCGGAAACGATCATTGTTTGATTGATACCGGACAACCTTCCGCGTAAACGTGCGGGTGCCATTTCTGACATATAGGCAGGTACCAATGCGGAGGCAGCACCAACGGCTAATCCCAATATAATTCGGGAAACAATCAAAAAAACTCTTCCATTATGAGGGGCTATTCCCGACAAAACTGAACCAATAACAAAAATGACAGCAGCTATTAAGATCATCTTGCGCCGTCCTAAACGGTCCGAAAAATGACCTGCTAAAGCGCCTCCAAAAATGGCCCCAAGCATAACTGATGAGGTGATCCAGCCAATAATACTTCCACTCTGCAAATCCCAATTTTCCTTTAGAAAAGGCAAAGCCCCTGTCATCACACCAATATCATATCCAAAAAGAATTCCACCAAAAGCCCCGAAAAAATAAATGAACCCATTCGAGATTTTCTTTTCCCCAACCATTATTATCCCTCCAAAGTTTTAAGATTATTTCTCAAAGTATTTATACTAAGATAGTAAAGGCTTTCAAAATGGATATTATCACCATTGTACTTATAAATCAACATAAAAAATATTTGTATGTATAATTTAAATAAGCAACTAAGTTTAGTTTACTAATAAGTACATTATAGTTGCACTAAAAATAGCAATCACCGTCCATATTAATGTTGTTTGACTTATACGGATAAATAATATACCATTCTGTGTAAGCGGTTAACAAAAGGGCGAGGCATAAGAGTAGTTTAAAAAAATTCTAATAGAGTGCCCTGTTTACCCCAAGAAAAACACAAATTCTGGGAGGTTATCATCATGTTGCAAACGAACGACTATGAATTTTGGTTTGTTGTAGGAAGTCAATATCTCTATGGCGAAGAAGCATTAAACACTGTAAAAGAAGATACGATGCAAATCATCGATGAATTAAATAAAAATGGAAATCTGGCCTATCCGATTGTTTTTAAAACCGTGGCAACAACAGCAGACAGCATCACAAAAGTTATGAAGGAAGTCAATTTCAATGATCATGTTGCCGGTGTCATTACGTGGATGCACACCTTCTCTCCTGCTAAAAATTGGATCAGAGGGACAAAAATATTACAAAAACCATTACTCCATTTTGCCACCCAATTTTCCAACACCATTCCATGGCAGACCATTGATATGGACTATATGAATTTACACCAAAGTGCCCATGGGGATCGCGAATACGGATTTATCAATGCACGTTTGCATAAGAATAACAAGATCGTTGTCGGGCACTGGAAAGACCAGCGTGTTCAAACACAAATCAGTCAATGGATGGATGTAGCTGCTGCATACAATGAAAGTTTCCATATTAAAGTAGCAAGATTTGGTGATAACATGCTTCATGTAGCTGTTACAGAAGGTGATAAAATAGAAGCCCAAATCCAATTCGGCTGGACCGTGGACTACTATGGCATTGGCGATTTAGTAGCGGAAATGAATAAAGTAACCGATAAAGACATCAACGATACGTACCAAGAATGCCAAAACAAGTATGAATTGGATGCCGGAGAAAATGACCCACATTTTTTTGAAGAACATGTGAAGGAACAAATCAGAATGGAAATCGCACTCAGAAACTTCCTGGAAGCTGGCGGCTATAGCGCATTTACAACCAACTTTGAGGATTTGTGGGGCATGAAGCAGTTACCGGGAATGGCTGTTCAACGTTTAAATGAAGAAGGGTATGGCTTTGCTGGTGAAGGGGATTGGAAGACAGCTGCTCTCGATCGTTTAATAAAGATTATGGCCCACAATAAAGGAACAGGGTTTATGGAAGACTATACGTACAACTTGGTTGAAGGACATGAGGAAATTTTAGGTTCGCATATGTTAGAGGTTGATCCAACATTGGCCAGCACCAAAGCAAGCGTAGAGGTTCACCCGCTGGGAATCGGTGACAAAGCGGATCCTGCAAGGCTTGTATTTGATGGTTTAGAGGGAGAAGGAGTCAATGTAACCATTTCTGATTTTGGCGATCAATTTAAAATGATTATGTATGAAATTGAAGGTCATAAACCAACAGAACCGGCTCCACATCTTCCGGTTGCCCGCCAAATGTTTACGCCCAAACCGGGATTCTACAATGGCGTTCAACAATGGATCGAAAACGGCGGAGGTCATCACACCGTCATGTCATTTGGAATCACATCCGAGCAGATTGAAGATTTAGCAAAAATGTTTGGCCTGAAATATATCACGATTCAATAATATAGAAATCCGGAATCTATAGGAAGAGGTTGACTTGCCGGCATGATTGGGGATGAAGTCGTATTGCCCTCAAAAGGTTGGATACTGACTGTTGCAGGGCATCAAATTTTGCCCATTCGCCTGATAAAAGCAAGCCTCTTCTACCGGAGGGCAGTAAACGCACGCACAGAGTGATTTAGATTGACTTGTACGTATCAATATAATAGTATCATGATTAACTATGATATATTCGCTCTACCCGATACTATCGACATGTACAGTCCATACCGAAAAAACGAGTAGTAAAGGGATGAATTGTTTATGTTAGAACAGTTAAAACAGGAAGTTTATGAAGCTAATATGCTACTGCAAAAATACAACCTTGTAACGTTCACGTGGGGAAATGTCAGCGGAATGGACCGCGAGAAGAATTTGTTTGTCATTAAACCGAGCGGCGTCGCGTACGAAGCGTTAGCACCGGAGCATATGGTTGTGGTTGATTTGAACGGTAATGTCGTTGAAGGTGATTTAAACCCGTCCAGTGACACGCCAACACATCTTGTTTTGTATAAACACTTTTCAAATATAAAAGGAATTGTCCATACCCATTCCCCATGGGCTGTTACATTTGCCCAAGCTGGCATCGATTTACCGCCCGCAGGAACAACCCATGCTGACACGTTTTATGGTCCCGTTCCAGTAACAAGAAAAATGAAAGCATCTGAGGTTAGGAACGATTATGAAAAACAAACCGGAGATGTCATTGTGGAAACATTTGAGAAGCGAAACATGGATCCCGATCAAGTGCCAGCTGCTCTAGTCAATGATCATGGTCCTTTTACATGGGGAAAATCTGCCTATGATGCCATTCAACATGCAGTCGTGTTGGAAGAGGTAGCCAAAATGACTTACCACACGATACAATTAAATTCGAATGATATTACAATGGACTCCTATCTCTTGGACAAACACTTTTTAAGAAAGCATGGCAAAAATGCTTACTACGGTCAAAAATAAGACAGCACAGGAAACATTTCAATTGTCGATCTAAAATTATTTATATTTTTCTTTTAGTGCGTGTTCAAAAAGGAGGATAAAAAGGACCGAGAAGTTCTAGGCGGCGTAGCTTTGAGCACCGGAGTGTACATAAAAGGTACATGAGGAGCGGAAAAGCAAGCCAACGAGCTTCTTCAAAGGAAGGCCGACTAAAAACGGGCTTTGCGCCCAACGTCGGCATACCCCTTTTGCAGGGGCATGTCATTTTTACCGGACTTTTTGAACATCCTCTTTTAGCAATTTTATTGTTTGTTTTAACTATATTGTTAATCCGCTGTCCTAAGACATTGAGATTTCACCCCTTAGTGACAGCTTTTCTTATGCTCCCCACCGGCACAATGAAAGGAATGAAGCTTAACATGGCCAAAAAATACGAAATAATTAAGCAAGATATTAGTGAAAAAATCATATCAGAAGTATACCAAGTTAACGACAAATTACCAACTGAATCGGAACTCATGGAGATCTATCATGTTAGTCGCTTCACAGTAAGGCGTGCAATGGATGAACTGGAGAAAGAAAACTTTGTTTATAGCATTCAAGGCGGAGGGACATTTGTAAATGATTGGAAAAACAAACCCCATACTGAAATTAAAAATAAGACAATTGGCTTGATCTCAACACATATTGCGAATTATATTTTCCCAAATATCATCACGGGAATTGACAATTATATATCGAGTTACGGCTACTCCATTTTGATTGCTGATACGCAAAATAATCCGGAAAAAGAACGGAAAAGCTTAACTAATTTATTATCGAATAACCTGTCCGGACTAATATTCGAACCAACCAGAAGTGCGCGGGGTAATATCAACAAAAGTATTTACGATAATATTCAATCAATGGGTATTCCTATGCTATCGATTAATGCTGTCTATGATGATTTAGATATTCCTTATTTAATAATGGATGATGTAAAGACCGGAGAAATGATAACCGACTATTTAATTTCCCAGGGACATAAACAAATTATTGGTATCTTTAAAGTTGATGATAAACAGGGAATCAATCGAATGAATGGTTTTATCAAAGCCTATCAAGATCATCCAGAAATTTTAAATATGGGCGATATTATGATGTATCAGACCGAGGAAAATAAAATTAATTTATTTAAAAAACTTCACGCCATGCTGACTGGGTCGGAGTTTATTCCGACAGCAATTGCTTGTTATAATGACGAATTAGCAATTCAAGTCATCAATTTCGTAAAAGAAATAGGCTTGAAAGTTCCCGACGATCTTTCCATTATCGGTGTTGATGATTATCAATTTTCAAAGTTTATAAATTCAGGCTTAACTACCATCCGTCATCCCCAGGAAAAAATGGGTTTTGATGCCGGTAAAATGATCATCGATATGCTGAATAAACAGCCGGTTACATCAAAGATATATGAGCCGGAATTAATTAAAAGAGGCTCGGTAAGAATGCTGAGCCAAGCCAAAGAACGTTAAAAAATCGCCATCTGCAAATATGCAGGGTGAAACTTCAGATGGCGATTTCATAATAGATTTTACTTTTTCACATACCAATTCTGAGCCCCCTTGCCCCTGCCCTCCAACCGGTGAAGCGCTACGTTTAAATTCCATACGATCCTGGCATCCCTAAAACATGCATGAAAGCGTTTCAAGTATGTGTTTCCAAACAAAATTTTTTATCAACCTGCCTGTCAACCAATCACTTCATCATCAACTGTCAATATGTTAGAATCATTCTATCAACCTATTGTACGATGTGAATGAAATACAATCAAAGCGAAGGAGGTAAGCAGTTTGAAGGATAATCATGAACAATTGACATTGGACTTTTTCCTTGATGACACTGATGACGCTAATCAGTCTGAACCAGCAGGAGCAACTATTTTTTCAGCTAAAAAAGAAAAACGCAGGACATTTCCCAGTGATTTAGTAAATGATTTTGAACAGTATATCAATTATTATTGAAGCATCCAATGGAATTAACAAAGACAAAAGCATACATTCCATCGAAACAACTACCGGATCTGAATAGCCTGTTATCCATCAAAGCGAAAAATAAGACAAACCGCCCGCAGCAGGAACAATATCCATATATCCATTTTCTATATCATCTTGCCCTTGCTAGCAGAATTTTGGAAAAAGCGCCCATAACCGCCAATCAGCTTAAGCTACAAGGAACGAATCGGTGGATGCAGTTTCAAAAGCTCACATTCACTGAGAAATATTTCGTTTTACTAGAAACATTCTGGGTCGACGCCAATTGGGCAAAAATGCTTGGAGAACATCGCAACCAAATCCATCACATGTTTGCTACCGTTTGTAAACAATTACTTGATGATAAGCAAATCGATTTTGGCTTCAATACCATGCTTGCTAATTTAACACGTTGCTGGAATCATTTTTTCCTGCACATAGAGTGGTTCGGGTTTTGGGTATGCGAAAAGGATCAGGAGCAAATAGATAAATACGGCAAGAAAAACGATTTTTATGCAAAATCCATCTCACTAACGCCGTTTGGAGAAAACATGCTCCGAATCTTACTGGAGTCTAGGGATATAACTGTCTGGAATATTCCGCTCAGGGTGGAATATGGAGAAGTCAACCCTGTACCTGGTTCAGCGCTTCCCGATATGCCCAGTGAAAAGCGAACAGTAAATAAAAAGAAGCCAGAAGCTTTTCATCATGCATTTGATGGGCTATTTCCGAAAAGGGATTTGTCCCAAACATTGCCAAGGGATTCAGGGACATATACACCCGGGCTGTATACCTTTCATGTGATGTGGCATGTGAAAGTTTGGCGGAAAATCACTATTTCATCTGAACATACGATGCAGGATTTACACAAGGCAATCATACAAGCCTTTAACTTCGACGACGAACACTTGTATTCCTTTTTTATGGATGGAGAAAAATGGTCTCCCAATTGTATCGCCTCTCCCAACGATGACTCCGGAGCAAATGCAGCAAACATCCAGATCGGTAGTGCCGGATTACATGAAGGCCAGCACTTTATGTATTTATATGATTATGGCGATGAATGGATATTTACCGTAACCCTTGAAAACATTGCACCATTAGAGGGGGAACCGACAGCTCCAGTAATTATTGCCGAAAAAGGAAGCGCTCCGGAGCAATATTGGGACGAGGAATATTGAATCATAAGGATAACGACAGCGAAGGACGCAAAACCCGATTTTAGTGGGCATCCCTTCATCAAGGAACCGATGTTGGTAAATCGTAGGTAGAAATCTGGAGTTTGAGCCGCCGGGCACTGGGCCATATAAAGTCTTTCCAGTTAAAGACTTTATATGGCTCTATATTTTAATTTCCAAAAACATTCGGTTTTAACGACTAAAATACTCCCAAAACCCAAAGCCAAACAGCTTATTCGGCAATATACGACATAATTGAGGAAGTGACAGAGGTCCCAAAAGGCATCCTAGACTATCTCAGAAGTAAAGATTCCCATTTCTCTGGAAACCCCAAATCTCCATAGGTAATATACGTTTCATATTGTTCAAGCAAGGCATTTAAAGACGTAATAAAGTTGGTCAATTCCTCAATATGTAGTAATCTGGATAGAATATAGATTGCCGCAAAGACAGTTTTATTGTTAAAGCTTCGTTCTGACCCTGGGAGCATTGGTGCAATAACCAGCCTTTTTCCATACAATCTACCATAATGAGCACACACATTTCTAATATAAGATAAGGTATGAAGCCAACTTTCTATATAATAACTCGAAATCTTATATGACTTAACTATCTCTTTTTTATCGTTTTTTAATAGATTTCGAAAGACTTTTGACAATTCCCCGAAAGATATTACTTCAATTGCCACCCAAAAAGGAAATTCGCCTTTATATTTGCGTTTGTGATGCATAACAAACAACTCAGATCTACTTCTGTCAATTTGTTGTTGTAATTGTTTCAAAAAAATTTCATGTTTCGATTCGGATAAAAAATTGGCACTTTCTTTATAACCAAGCGAGCCATATTTGTGCGAGTGGTAATACGCTATCCTAGAGCGGAATTCAATTTCAATGTACTCCAAATAATTCATCAGAAGACTACGCAGCTTCTGGTCAAATATATAAATCATTTTTATTCGACGGAAGGTTATTCCTTTTTGAAATGAGTCAATTTCATAATTGCTCTTTTTAAAAATACACAGACCTGCAGAATTTTTAAAACAAATTTTTTAAAAATTTAATTAAGCAGTTTGTTGCTGGTTTAACAGTACATTGATACGATCTGCAGCTAATTTTGAAGCATTATAAATAAGCGTTACAATGTCAAAGTGAACTTTTGCGCGTTTTCCAGTACGATAACGAACATTGTTAAGTTGAAAAAATTCTTTGAGATAGGCATTTACACGTTCAACAGCAGAGCGACGTTTGAATAGTGTTTTCCAAGCCTTTGATCCACGAGCGGGCGCAGTATATCTCCTAAGATCCGTTGTTATTTTTACCTTGTAAACCTTTTGACAGATGTCTTCGTTCGCCAAAGGACAGTCACTACACTCTTTTGGTCTTGTGTATTTCAATGTTTCATATTTGGCATCAAAACTATCATAACGGTAGGAATGCTCCCGAAAACAGGTCGGGGCGAAGTGTTTATCAAAACCGATTGGCTCGCTTTCATTTTTCTTATTATAAGCAATGACGGACTGATTCCCCATTCGGTGCACTTGTTCATAAATTGCATGATAATCATAACCAGCATCCATTGTCTGATGGTTCAATGATGGAAGGGGAAGTTCATTAACCCCTTTTAATAACGGGATTGCAGCCTTCCCGTCATTCAAACTGCCTGAAGAAAAAAGGGCCTGTAGAATATATTGACTGGATGTCCCAACAGCCAAATGTCCCTTATATCCGTACCAAAAGACATTCTTTCCTTCTGAGTTCTTTTTTACGCCCCACTTAGGGTCTTGAGGAACCTCGGCGCGTAATTCGGCTAAAGGTGCATCCAACTGTGCTTCTATTTTCTTTTCGAAAAGTGGTAAATTGGCTTCTTTCTCTGCCTGTTCAATAAGCCATTGTTCACGTTCTTCCTTGGATTTGCGCCCGCGTTTTTTGGGCTCAGCTTTTTGTTTTTCTTCCTTTGACGGCGCTTGATCACGTGCTTCAAAATGGGTTGCATCAATGGCGACAGTGTCATCCATAATAAAGCCTTCAGCAATTGCTTGAAGCACAACTTTTTCTTGAACTTTCTCCAAAACGTTAGATGCTTTTAGTTTTGTTAAAAGCCGAGAATAGGCGGCTTCAGACGGGGTGTGGTCAGACACAAGAAATCCACAATTCAGTTTAAAAACAAAGTCGTCCTTTAGGCGTTTAATTAGGTCCTTAACCGTTGGAATACGTTCAACATATCGAATAAAAACGGAAATAATCATCGCCGCATAATTCAAATCTACAGGTGCGCCAAGGTGGGATTTTTTGTTCACTTCATAATAAATCGCATCCAAATCTATCACTGAAATAATCGATTCATAACGATGGGTAGGTTCCATCTCGTATAATTCTTGGATGCTAAATAGACTTTCTTGTCGTATAATGGTCATAGGGAGTACTCCTCCAGTCTTTTTTTGGTTGTCGGTTCAACTACCATTATACAAGATTTGGGGAGGTACTTCCTTTTTTATGTCTCAAATTCGTTGGGGCACAAGGGCTAGGAATTATGAAATTCACTCAAATAAATCTTTATTATCTTTTTGTTTTAATGTGAGGCCATATGCAGAAAACCTGTAGTAGTTTACTTTTTTCAAGAACCCCAAAGCATCCTCAACATCGTCAATGATAAGATTTCGACTCCTTAAAATATCCAATTGTTCTTCATATGTTTTTGGTTCTTTGATATGTATATGATCTGAAGGAGCCATTTTGATTTCACCCTTGATAAAACAGCATAAGTAATATTAAACTAAAAGTTTTGTTGATTCGTTGAATGGATAAATTAGCACTAGGGGGGCTCTGGGTAAGCAGCATACTTTTTAAGTTTTCAGTTTCGTTAGCCTAAAAAAATGACCCACCCTGGTCCGCATTGTTAAGAGGCGTGGTGAGTTCAGTTATTATTATTGTAACCTTTTGCATTCCATTTGTAAAGAAAAAAATGATAAATCGGTATATTCGCATGGCAGAACCCGCACATGCTCAATCTCGCCATTTCCCCATCAAATACGCTACACCATCGACAAGCGAATCATAGGCATCATCCGAAATAAGCCCCTCATTTCGCTGGTGTTCCAGGAGATTTTGCAAGCCACCCAAATGCTTGAGAACTTTTTCCGTCTGCTCTGTCTCTTCAAAGCGCTTTACTGCAGCCAGGTGAACGTCCAAAGATCTTGCCGTATTTTCATTAGAAAAAGCTCCCTTGTCCTGCAAACTTTCCACTAATGCTTGCATGCTCTCTGCATTCCAAGCATAAATGGAACTACCCGTTTTTGCTGCCACCTCTTTCCGTATACCATTTGTTGAAACTGTATCACGGGTCGGGTGTACGCGATTTGTCAATAAAATCGCAATCGTATTCAGCTTGGGACTGACCACAATGGAGGTTCCCGTATAGCCCGTATGCCCCAGGGTGTCTTCCTCTGCTAGTATATCCATATACCAATCCTGGTTCAAATCCCAGCCAAGTCCATGATTCTGCCCCGGAAATGCTTCATTCCAATTGGTATTCATCAAATCAAAGGCCTCTTTCGAAACAATCGATTCACCCTGGTAACTTCCTTTATTTAATAGCATTTGTGAAAACGTTGCTAAATCCTCGGCGGAACTAAACACACCGGCATGTCCAGCTACACCGTCCAGTGCCCACGCCTTTTCATCGTGTACACTGCCCCATACCATCCCCCGATCTGTCCATGGCTGAAATTCGGTCGCAGCTATCCGTGGTTTTAAATTTTCCGGTGGGTTATACATGGTGTCTGACAATGCAAGGGGTTCCAGGATATGCGTTTGTACATAAGCATCCTCCCGCTCACCACTTAGACGTTCTACCAAGACGCCCAGTGTTATATAATTGATGTCACTATACATATATGCTTCACCAGGCTCATTCTCCAACGGTTCTTCCATGACATACTCCAACAGTTCTTCACGATCACCATCCATTTCATACAATTCCTTGGATGGGCCCGCTTTTTCCCCGGATGTATGTGTTAGCAATTGCTGAATGGTAATATCCCGTTTTTCCTTCGTATCGTATTCCGGAAGATAATCGGATACCGGATCATCCAATCCAAAGTAGTCCTGATCCCACAACTGCATGACCGATATCGCGGTAAATAGCTTGGAAATAGACGCCATATCAAAAATCGTATCTTCCTGCATCTTCACTGGATCGTCTACTTCGGTAAAATTATCATCCGCATACTGTAAAGCATACCCGTACGCATCCCATTTGACGATACTTCCATTACGGGCAACAAGTACGACAGCTCCGGGCATCACGTTGTCTTTGATTGCATCGTGAATGGCATCATCGATATCTTCAAGTGGCTGTGCTAGCATCGATTCCTGTTCCGGAGTTCCCGGTTGAAGTCCGGTTTGAGCGGCGTAACTGGTTTGTGGCAGCGTGGTCAACATCCCGCATACCATAACCAGCGCCACAAACATAGATATCATGCGTTTTTTCATCTTTATTGTCCTCCCCCAAATAGCATATCCTTTCTATTCAAACAGATGGCAGGCAATCAACAAGCCAAACAGCTTATTCATTCGATAAAACATGGGCATAGTTCAGGGAGTGACAGGCACCCCCTAAAACTGTGCCAATAATGCATCGGCTTTTTGCTGTAGCGTTTGCTGTGCTTTACTGGTGATAAGATTGTTTCCTTTCTGGTAATCAATCATTTTTTTAAAGCTTTTCATATGTTTGACTACCTTATCAAATGCTTCCTTTTTCTCGTACTGGCCAACAGCTGTTAAGTGTAATTCCAAATCATGTGCAGCATCATCCGTAATATCACCACTATCCCTCAGATCAGCGACAACATCTTGAATATCTTTCGCACTAGTGGTATAAAGCAGATACTCCCGCCGCAAATCTTTGAAATCGTCTAAATCCGCCTCCCATTCATTTACAATTTCCTCTACCGAAGCTCCTTCTTCAATTTTTTTCCGTACCCAGCCGTTACCAATTAATTGGTCAAAAAACGATACACCGGAATCATCTTCTTTACGGAATTCAAAGTCGTCAGGATACATGTCGTGAATTGTTTTTACAATCGTTAGACCTGTTTCCACGGATTCATAGGAATTACGATCCGTTACATAGATTTCAATCCCGCCAGACAATTCACCCTCATGTTTGGAAAATTGTGGTGTGAAGTAGGCTGCTCGAAAACGTACACCAGGAAGATCCGCTTTAGACAATTGTTCGGCTAAATCTTCCCCATTAATAAACGGAGCTCCAATCAATTCGAACGGTTTGGTTGTACCTCTTCCTTCAGAAATATTCGTTCCCTCGATTAATGCTGTACCTGGGTAAACAATTGCCGAATCAAGCGTTGGCATATTCGGTGATGGCATAACCCATGGAAGCGTCGTGTCATCATAATACATAGACCGTTCCCAACCATGCATCTTCATGACTTCCAGATTCGCATGAATATCGAATTCTTCATTAAATAGTTCCGCCAATTCTCCAACCGTCATCCCGTGCTGTTGTGGAATCGGATACATTCCAACAAATGAAGCATAATCCTTATCCAAAACCGGCCCTTGCACATTGCCACCAGAAATCGGATTAGGACGATCCAGTACGATCATTTTAATATCATTTTCAGCTGCTGCTTCCATCGCATAGGCCATAGTGTAAATATACGTATAGAAACGTGCCCCAACATCCTGGATATCAAATAACAAGACATCCACATCTTCCAACATTTCCGGTGTCGGTTTTTTCGTGTCACCATATAAACTGTATACAGGAAGGCCTGTCCGTTCATCCATGTAATAATCAACATCCTCCCCGGCCTGTGCTCCACCGCGAACCCCATGTTCAGGCCCATAGAGCGCAACCAGATTCACTTTGTCGTTCTGGTGCAAAAAATCCACGATACTATTTAAATCCTGGTCCACACCAGTCGGATTCGTGATTAAACCCACATTCTTTCCTTCCAGTTCATCTAAATGCTCGTTTACCAATACGTCTATCCCGAGTTCCAAGGTACCATCATTTGACATCGTATTTGCACGATCCTTTTTATTGTCACTGGCCACTGCATGAATGGACAATGTTAACAATAGAAAGGCAGCGGAAAACACAATGATATAGCGTTTTTTCATATAAATCCCCCACACACAACGTATTTATTGAAAATCTCATTCCAACTAGCGTCAATAAAGACTAACAAAAGTTCCACTACAAAGAACCCATTACACTACTGCTTACCTTCCCAGTCCAGGATCAATTTTTCTGTTTCGGTCTCCAAATAGCTATAGGCCTTATGTGAAATCGTGTCGTTTTCTTTTTGAGCGTCCAACATCGCTTTAAATCCCTGCATATGTTTCACAACTTTTTTCACTGCTTCTTTTTGTTCATAATGGCTAACAGCGGTTAAATGTAATGTCAGGTCATGCACAATCGCATCTGGTATATCGCCGGATGCTGCTAAATCAGACACGAGCGACTTCATCCCGTCAGCAGTCCGGGGTGTATCGATATAGTCGAGGCCATGACCTTTTTCATAATTATCGGGAATGGTCACTGGCAACGTTCCAAACGGATTGATATCTCCGGAGATTACATTTGCCAATGCCTGCACAGACACGTCCAGATAACTATACGTGTTGATATAGGCATCTACATCTGGGAAAGCTTGCAGATCATACGGATTACCAAGTGCGGCGACAATAACTGGTACATCGATCTTCTCCAGTTGTTTGACCAGTTGTTGTTGATCGTCATTGGTATTAGCTGTATATGTTGTTACAATCACTTTATCTGCTGACTTCGCTTGTTCAACAGCCCTTTCAATTTGGTTTTCCGTAGGGCTTGTTTCGGTTGCCAGGATGCTTACGTTCATGCCTTTTTCGGTTAAATAATCGGCTAGTTGCTCCGGCTGTGCCTGGTCAGGGCCCGTTATAAAAACGGATTCCGATGATTCAGTTTCCAAAGGTAATACGTCATCTTTGTTTTGTACCAATGTCACGCTTTTTTCAGCAATGTCATCTGCTATTTGTAAATGGGCATCCGTCCCGATATTCTCAATTTCCTCCGGGTCAGTATATGGGTCATGAAACAGCCCCTTTTCCATTTTCGCGGATAGAATCCGGTACACAGACTCATCCAATCTTGCTTCATTAATCTCACCCGATTGAACCGCATCCAACAAACCGTTATAGGCCTCTTCCACATCCGGCGGGTTTAACAAAACATCCACCCCGGCTTTTACGGCCTCAACCGGAACTTGATCGGGTGAATAATACTCATTCACCCCGGCCATACCAAGACTGTCGGTAATGATTAACCCGTCATACCCCATATCCTCCCGTAGTAAATCGGTAAGAATTGGCTTGGAGAGGGTTGCCGGTAAGCCTGAATCATCCAAAGCCGGAACGACAATATGTGCTGTCATAATGGAATCAATTCCTTCGTCAATCGCATCCTGAAACGGCTTCAAATCCACTTCCTGCAACGTCTTTAGATCATGGTCGATAACTGGCAGTCCGGTATGCGAATCGGTATCCGTATCACCGTGACCTGGAAAATGCTTAGCAGATGCGATGATATGTTGATCCCGAAAACCTTGAATCTGTGCGATACCAAGCTTGGATACCAATTCGGGATCCTCACTATAGGAACGCACGCCGATGACAGGATTTTCCGCATTCATATTGACATCAAGTGACGGCGCAAAGTCCGTGTTTATGCCCAGACTTTGTAATTCATTACCAAGAATGCTTGCTGATTTGCTAGCATATTCCTCGGAACCGGTCGCACCGAGTGCCATGTTACCCGGAAACACAGTGCCAGGGCTTGTTACCCGTTGCACAATTCCACCTTCCTGGTCGGTTGAAATGAACAATGGAATGGTATGATCCTGTTCCGCAGCAATCTTCTGCAACCCGTTCGATAGACGGTTTACTTGCCCCGCATCAAGCGGCGTACCAATGTTGTCGCTCCAGTTAAAATAGATCACCCCACCAATATGATAGTTTTCAATGATCTCTTTGAAGTTCTTGCCACCCCGATTATTTTCCAAATTGATATCTTTGTATTCTTCATCGGTAGGTGTTTTTCCATAGGCATGAATGATAAAGAGCTGCCCTACCTTTTCCTCGATTGTCATGTCATCCATGATTTCTTTTATTTCATCAGCTTGTTTCGCATCGGCATCAAGAGTTTTGGCGCTGTCTGCATTGGCAAAACTGTGTTGCGGAGACCATAATAATAAAAGCGTAATCGACAAAAGCACCGATAAATAACGACGTTTCAACCCAACCCCTCCTCAAAATTTAATGATTATGTTATGAAAACCTTCGTGCCATCACCCATTTAATCAATGATCAGCTATGGAGCATGCTTATACAATACAATCACTCCCTTCGACATCATTTTTCAACCTACTCCCATTCGAAATAAGTCGATTATGTTTCATCCAAGTATAATAGATGCGCTTTGCAAAAAACGTCGAAGTTAGTCGATTGTATTTGATTTTTCAAAAAATAATTATTAAGTACTAGCATGAAATAACTTTGCTAGGTAATAAGGCACTAGTGAATTTTCCCACCATTCGATAAAATTTTACATGTTGGGATACGGCTTGACTAAAACAGAGATTCTACATTAGATACGAGGAGGAGAATTCATGCATGCAAAACGACGCGTAAGTATTTTCACAGTCTTTATGTTATCTTTTTCATTATTAATTGGAAATAGTCATGTAATGGCGGAGAAAAACCAGGGTGAACCTGAAAAACAAACGCCTGAGGAGCAGTTAGCAGAGCAAAATGTGATGGCGACAGCATGGTTCCAGACGTCCGGTGAGGCAAAAGCATTATATCACCAAGCGTACAACATTGGAAAAGAGAAATTGGATGCTGCCCTTGAAGAAGGAACGGATCAAGATCCAGCTGTCGTGCTTGATTTAGATGAAACCGTTCTAGATGGCAGCCCCTTTGATGCTTTAACCATTAAAACAGGCGGGGAAGCTTCCTTAGATGAATGGCAGGAGAGCGCAGAGGCCGAAGCATTGCCAGGTGCCTTGGATTTTCTTCATCATGCCGATCAACAGGGCGTGGCAATTTATTATATAACCGGACGCTCTGATAAACTTCAGGAGGCTACCGTTAAAAATCTGAAAAAAATCGGTGCCCCTCAGGCAGATGATGATCATGTATTATTGAAACAAGAAGGTGAAACAGGGAAACAAGACCGCTTTGATGATGTTGATAAAAATCATGATATTCTCTTATTTTTTGGAGATAACCTCTCCGATTTTTCCGGTTTCCCCAAGAATCAGCCTTTAGATGCCCGCAACAAGCAAGTAAACGATGAGAAGGATACATTTGGCGACCAATTCATTGTTTTCCCCAACCCGATGTATGGCGATTGGGAAAGTGCCTTATATCCGGATGGCGATCTGACAGCGGAAGAGAAAATGCAAGCACGCAAAGATCATTTAACCTATTTTAGTCCAAATGACGATTCATCTGATGATGCAACACCAGATGATAAAAAACTCCAGGATCAGAATATGACGTCGATCGCCTGGTATCAAACGGCAGGTGAAGCAGAAGCATTATATCACCAAGCGTACAACATTGGAAAAGAGAAGTTGGACACTAACCTTGAAGAAGGAACGAATCAGAATCCCGCAATCGTACTTGATGTCGATGAAACTGTGTTGGATGGCGGCCCATACAATGCGACAATGACTAAAACGGGCGGACAAGCGTCACTTGATGAGTGGCAGGAAAGCGCAAAAGCAGAAGCTGTCCCCGGCGCATTAGAATTTCTTAACTATGCCGATGACCGAGGAGTGGAAATTTACTATGTAACCGGGCGTTCCGATAGACTGCAAGATGCTACCGTAGAAAACCTGGAAAAAATAGGTGCCCCTCAAGTAGATAACGATAATGTTTTGCTTACAAAAGAAGGTGAAACTGGAAAGCAGGATCGTTTCGATAAAATTGACGAGAATCATGATATTCTATTATTTTTCGGTGATAACTTATCAGATTTCACCGGTTTTCCAAAAGACCAGGAATTAGCAGCAAGAAATCAACAAGTGGACGAGGAACAGGATGCATTCGGTGATTCATTCATCGTTTTCCCTAACCCAATGTACGGCGATTGGGAGAGCGCCTTATATGATGGCGATCTAACAGCCGAAGAAAAAATGCAAGCACGCAAAGATCATTTAGATTACTTTCAAAACAAAAGCAAAAGTGCAGAGGTAATCAAAGACCTTGTTTCCCAACTCCATACGGAAGGCGAGATTGCCGATAAAGAAGCCCACGCTTTACAAGTGCATTTAACCGCAGTAAGTCATTATGAAAACAATAGCAACGCCGAAAAGGTTATCAAGCATCTGGAAGGATTCAAGAAGTTGCTAGACTATCAAAACGATAACGATTTAATTACAAAAAATGCTTATGACACGTTGCTATCAAACGCTGATGCGCTGATTCAGAAATGGAAACAGTCGCTCGAGGATTTCGAACTATCCATTCTTCACATGAACGACACGCATGCCCATGCCGAGTTGCTGCCACAGATGGTGACGGCGATCAAGGAAGAGCGGGAGGAAAAACCTGATTCGCTGTTGTTTCACGCGGGCGACGCTTTTTCGGGGACACTCTATTTCACGGAATTCGGCGGACAGGCAGACATGACCCTGTTCAACCTGATGGATATGACCGCGATGACATACGGGAATCATGAATTTGATCGCGGTGATAAAGAAGATGGCAATGAAACGCTCGCTAAATTTGTTGATGCTGCTGAATTTCCGTTTCTGGGAAGCAATATCGACTTTTCCGATGATCCGTTTATGAATAAGCTGGCGACGGATCAATCACTTGTGCGTAATGCAGACCCCGGCAAGAGCTACTACAGTATGATCGAGGAAGTCAATGGCGAGGAAATTGGCATCTTCAGTTTGGATACGGAGGAAACTACAGAAATTTCCAGACCGAATCAGGTGGTTTTCCATAACTATCTGGACACTGCCGAGGAAGCGGTCGCTGAATTCGAGGAAGAAGGGGTCGATAAGATTATTGCCCTTTCCCACCTCGGCTATGATAGCGATCCTGTCTTCGGTAACGATCAGCTCCTTGCCGAGATTGACGGTATCGACGTCATCGTAGGCGGTCATACGCATACCGCGCTGAAGGAGCCGGTAGTCGTGACAGAAGACGCGGACGGCCATGAAAAAGACCCGACCGTCATTGTTCAGGCAGGTGAGTACAGTCAATACCTTGGCACGCTCGATGTGGAGTTTGACGATGATGGGGTCGTTACCGGCCATTCCGGAGAGTTGCTCGATGTCGATGATTATGATGCAGATCCCGAGGCAACAGAGGTACTTAAGCCATACGCTGAAAAGATTAAGGAAACCGAGAATGAAGCGATTGGCGCAGAGGCACTTAAAGATATTAAAAACAGCGGGACCGGCGTTGAGGAAACACCGATCGGCAACCTCGTCACAGATGCGATGTTGGCCGGTGCCAAGAGCAAGTTTGACGATACAGTGATTGCTTTCCAGAATGGCGGCGGTATCCGGGCTACAATTGAAAAAGGACCAATCACAACAGGTGACGTGATCAATGTGCTGCCGTTTGGTAATAACCCTGTCGTCGGCAAACTTACCGGCGCAGAGCTTAAAGAGGTCCTTGAACATAGTGTGCATTTGGCACCAGAATATCATGGCGGGTTCCTGCACGTTTCCGGTATGACATTCAAATTTGACAGCAATCGGGAACCAGGCGACCGGGTCGTGGAGATGAAGGTCAATAAAAATGGAGAGTATGTTGACATCGATCCAGATGAAGCATACCTAGTGACCACGAATGAATTTACCGCACAGGGCGGCGATGGTTTTGAAACACTCGCTAAGGCAGACGAGGAAGGCCGATTTAAAGATATTGGCGAAAACGACTGGGAACAGCTCCGTGATTATATGGTCAATGATCTGAACGGAAAAGTCGATCCTGAAATCGAGGGACGGATCATTGATATCGCGAAAAATTGATTGTTTAAGAAAAGGACTGATCGAGCCTGCTTAAGCGGGGCGATCAGTCTTTTTTGTAGTGGACGTTAAATCTGGTAAAAGGTTTGATCGATGTAAAGTTCAAAACGAAAGTCAAACAAGAAGGCCCATCCCACGAGTGGGGGATCTGAAAATACACGCTATGAAGTATTCAAGCCATTTGAAGTTCTAAGGAGTTGTTCCACTTAGCTTAGCACAGGCTCTATGCCGTTTCCCGAAAGATTAAACTCTCTAAGTTATAAGGACTTTCACCAGAAGTTTTTATCACTAAGACTGGATTTAATTTTATTTACCTGTTCTTTTTCTGCTAATGTAAATAAAGGTTGATTTCGTATACAACATTCACGGAGACAACATCCATTGAAGGTCATCCATGCCTATCAACTGTGTGCTTAAGTGGTCAATAGCACCACACCCCTTTATACGACAAAATTCAGGAAGTGACAGGCACCCTAAACCCGCACTTCTCCCCTCCTATCCTTGCCAACAAACTCCGCCAGTAACTCCTCAAATTCTGCCTTTTCCTCCTCTGTCTCTACCCTTGTCGACGCTGCTGCCTTCTTCTCTGCCCTGATTTCCTGCTTTCGTTTATAATCATCAAACCACTCCGGCACAACTTCTGTGCGCTGTCCCCCTGCCCGAGCAGCCGTCGCACCGTGAACTTGCCCAAGTCGTTGCTTCCGAAAAGCTACTTCCTCCGCCTGCGCGTCTTCTAAACTCGAAATCCCTTTCTTACGCCAATCCAGCAAAATTCCTTTCACGTAGGCCCATGTGATTCTATCATGTTCCACCGCACGCTTCATGGCTTCCAGTACCAAAGGCTCGCCAATATCATTCACCCAATGTAATAGCTCATCTGTCATAAACGGACGAATCTGGCCGAAATTTTGCTGGTAAAAGACAAACACGTCCGTTGCAGCAGATGCTTGGTTTTGTTTTATTTGGTTTATGTCTTGTTTATGTTTAATTAATGTGCCCGTATTTTGGTTCGTACCCTGGTCCATATCCCGTTCCACATGCTGGTTCACCGGCTGGCCCGTCAAGTGGTCCACACCTCGTTCAGTCATTCGCTCTACATCCCCACACTGGTTCATTAGGTGGTCCGCTTCCGAATCCGTCAACCGGTGCGTGCTTGCATACGTCACGTCCTGACCATCCAAATACTCCGTACCGTCATTCATCGGCTGGTCTATCCAATCCTCGGTACCACGATCCCAATGGAAATTACCACGTTCCTCTAAAACCCAAGTATGCTCATCATTACCGTTTATTTCCATGGATAACGACACCATTCGATAAACCGGCGCTTGGTTCCTCGGGCGTGACACATAATCAATGTAACCCTTCTCCTTCAATTCCGCCCGTGCCCGCTTAAATGAACTTTCCTTCAACCCCGATTTAAACCGCAATACTGTGGCAGATGCGGTAAACGTCTCTGCCCACATAGCTTTATTGTTGATATGCATTAACGTATACCACAGATTAATTGCGGATGCTGATAATGGTTCCCGTTCCAGGCGATCGTAAAATGCATTGATTTCTTTTATGTAATTCATGCCTCTCTATCCCTTCTAATAAAATAGCTATTTATTACTTCTAAAATGAGTTTACATACATTTCTCGAGCGCTTCTCTCACTAGTTCGAGTGGTCACACGCCTTTCCAGAACGCTTTCTCACCTGTTCGAACGGCTATATGCTTTACTCAAACGCTTTACCCAAGCAACTCATCAATTTCCGCACAACTCAAAACGATTGCCTCCCATCCCCACATGGAAAATAATGGTGGGACAATGAACCTGTCCCACCTATTCCAGCAGTTCTCTAACCCCGACACTTTTCAGTTTCTTTCTGGCTGTCTTCCCCCAACTCTTCACTGCATCCACCGTGACTCCTTCTTGTTCGGCAATTTCCGCCAAAGGCAGGCCCTCAATCACATGATATTTCACCCATTTCGACTGATTGTCCGTCAGCATCCCCCGCATCTTCTTCCAGAACGCCTCATCTTGTACTTCTATCCCGGTTGTATCGGGAATAGGCAGATTCGTCTTGCAGTCACGGTTACCGTTATCGATTTTTAGCTTTTCATGTTGAACAAATGTCTCTTGGTGTTGATTCTCCCGCTTTTTCTTGCGGAGCATATCAATTAATCGATTGCGAATAGTGAAGTTGAAATAAGTGGACATCACTCCCTGGTCAGGCTTGTATTTCTTGTAGGCACACCACATCGCATACAGACCTTCTACAAAAAATTCATTGTGCGGATCCTGAATATGTAGCCTATGAATATGGTAATGAATCCGCCGTTCGTTCTGCTTGAAGATTTCCTCAAAACTTGTCTTCTTTTCGTTACTGTTTTCCCCATTGTTGCTTTCCTCAAGACTATTTTCCTTCTTATTCATTTTTCTCCTCCTCATTTTCTACATAATACGAAATACACTAAAGCAGATATCCCACATTATCATCCGAATCGTGTGAAAAAGGTTAATGGAATCTCACAAATGATAGCAACAAATCTATTCATGTCACAAAGTCTAATTTTAGGAAATGACAAGGACTAGCACGACCAATGCAAGGAACATGGGGATAATCCACGATAGTATGAATGTATCAGGACGCTTACCTTTCATATAACTTTTAACCTATATTTTATTTATAACCCCTCCTATTACTATTATCGTTTCTGAAGGCCTATTTGGGGGCATATTTTATTGAAAATTTTATTTTTATTTAAAAAGTGTCACAGTTTTTTGGTGCAAAAGTTCCAGAAAGCAAAGACATATGCTCATCTGTTATCAAAAATGAAATATCCCTGCATAAGTTCATTAAAAAACAACTGCTCATCAATAGATAAGCAGTTGTTCCTCCATCTCAACAAAACCATTCTCATTTATGTCACGTCATTTTATTTCGGGCCAATCCCTTTCTAAGCCCTTCCTTTTCAATTTTTGTTTCGCCATTTTCGCCCAGCTTTTCACCGCATCAATAGAAACATGCTCCTGCTCGGCAATTTCCCGATTCGACATATCCATAAAAATATAGTACTTCACCCATTTTCTTTGATTCGTGGTCAACAAGGGTTTCAGTTCTTCCCACAGATCCGTTTCATGGATTGTTACAGCCAGTTCCTCTTGAATAGGAATATCAGTGTCGCGGTAATGATTCCCACTCCCTAGTTTTTGCATTTCTGCTTTGCAATAAATAGAATCATGGCGTTGTCGACGTTTCTTTATACGCATCAAATCAACTAAACGGTTGCGAATCGTATTATGAAGATGCGTCGATAGTTGTGATTTCCCAGGTTGAAAAGTCTGAACCGCCTCCCACATGGCATATAGCCCTTCCTGGTAAAATTCCTGGTGAGAATCATCGATGTTTAATTTACGGATGAGATAATAAATCTGCCTCTCATGTATCTTAAAAACTTCCTCAAAAGGTTCTCGAACGTTTTGTTTCATTCCTGTCCTCTTTCTAAAAAGCCGGCTTTCCAATATAAAGTGATAGCGCTATCCTAACTCCTATTATCGCAGGTTTTGCCAATGATTTCCAAATCTTGCAAACAAGTCGTTAATTTGTCGAAACAACCCGAAACAACGGTCTAAGCATGTCGATTAAACTCGAATATTAGTGGTTTATGTCTAAAAATAATTAGAAAAGGGAAAATAGCAACGATGGGTATTTGTGTCTATTTTATGACATTTTAGGGTATAAAGTCACAATTAATATAAGCAATCCCATCATAAGATTTCTGTGAATAATTCGGGTTAAGGTTCTTTTACAGTGAAAATCACATAAGATAATTACAACTTTGATTTAGGGAGGAATTTTTTTTGAATCGAGATAGGTATGCATTTTCGACACGTGCTATCCAAGCTGGTGAACCAACAGATCCCGTCACAAGGGCGCTTAACACACCAATCTATCAAACTTCAACATTCGCTTTTGAGTCTGCTCAGGATAAAGAATCTGCCGTTGATGAAGGAATGAATTGGACACCAGATGTGTATTTTTACAGCCGAACAGCTAATCCAACAACCGCTGCTTCTATATAATTAAAATATCTTCAAAATACTCTTGTTTTCTTAGTGTCTCTCAAACAATATATAGAAATAGCCCCCATCATCCTTCATATCGAACTGGGTTGATGCTTGAACTAGCTAGACCTTTCACAAGAAGGGCTAACGTCTTCATATCACCAACTAAATAATCTTCTTTAACATTGGCAGGTCGGGTTTCACCATAACGGTTCACCCAGCAAGAAGTAATACCAAGCTCTGAGGCGGGCACAACATCGTACTTGAATCCAAACCCAGTGTGAAGTATATCTGATTTATCGAGGTTTAGCTTCTTCAACAATAGATGGAAGCCATCGTGATTCGCTTTATATGCACCAGCTTGCTCCGCAGTAACGATCTCATCAAAATCAACGTTCAATCCTTGATACTGTTTCCTCAATAATGCTATCGTCAGTATTCGTAAGCAAGGCGATTTTTGTGTATTTCTTAATCTCCAACAAGGCATCTATCGTATCGGGAAATGGCCGCCATTCCCCCATGGATTCCGCAAAGTATCGGCTATCCTCTTCCGTGAAAGGGTATCCAAAATAATTAAAGGCCATTGGTAAAGTGTTTCTCAGCACTTCTTTATACGGCATGTATTGATTTTGAATGTAATCAAATTGAATATTCTCCCAATGACGCTGCAACGCGACAACATCAACATTCTTTACACCGTTCCTCTCAAGTATCTCTTTAAATATCATCTGAATTTCGCCTTCCCAATCAATCAATGTCCCGTAACAATCAAATGTAATTGCTTTTGGCCAAGTCATATATAATTCCCCCAATTCGTAATGTTTAAAATCATTGTATCACATTTAATTAGAGAAGACTTTTCCTATACAAAGGACTTTTTAAGCGTTTTCTAAGAAAAATAAAAGAATCGCTTCTTTAGGAAATCAGTAAGGAGCAAGCAACCAAAGAAAAATGTGGAACAGTTATAAAGATATTGGGAATTTATTAAGAAAGAACATTATATTAATGATACCCCAGTAATACACATTTGGGGATGTATCACCGGGGCTTTATACATTAGGTGTTATGAGGTTTTATTTCAGTTTTTTCACTTATCCTGGTTATACTGGTAAGAAGACGGGTTTTGACATGTCCAATATTTCCATCCCATCCCCTGGATTTAGTTCTCTTTTTGATATTTTATATCGACATATTTTAGTGCAAATAATGCGATCACTGCTGTTACAATAATATACGCACTGATAGCGTAACCACTATTGAACTGGTTAAGAAGGTAAGTGGAGGTCAATGGAGCAAGTCCTCCGCCTATTACACTTCTCAACATAAATGTTATTGCCGATCCACTGAACCTAAGATGGGTTGGAAAACTCGAGGCAATTACTGGAGCTAATGGTGCCCACATCGTAGCATGAATAATAAAAGCTACAATAATCGCTACGAAAATCAATCCAACACTTTTGGTATTAAGCAAAGAGAAATATGGTATAGCCCACAAGATGAGTAATACATTACCAAATCCCAGTATTCTTTTAGGACTTATTTTATCACTTATATATCCAGTTAAGAATATGGCACACACTGAGATAATCGCACCTGTAAGTGTTGCGTTAACAAAAACGGAGTCATCTAAACCTAAATAATTTATCCCGTATGTCGTGGTATAGAAAGCAAACACACCAAAGGCAACATCGCTACTCACATTGGAGAGCACTCCTGCAATAACCTGTTTAGGATATTCCTTAAGCACTGAAACAAAAGGTAACTTCGGCATTTCTTTTTTATCCAACGTTTTCTGGAATGAAGGAGTCTCTAATAAATTGAATCGAACCACTAATCCTACAATCACTAAAACTATGCTAAGAATAAACGGAACTCTCCAGCCCCATGTATGAAAACCATCACCGGAAATCGATATAAAAAGGGATGTTACTGAAGTTCCAAGTATTAAACCAAGCGGGACGCCAATCTGTGGCAAGGTAGCCATGAACCCTTTATTTTTATTCGTACCCCACTCCATCGAAATGAGTACGGATCCTGGCCATTCCCCTCCTATAGCAATTCCTTGGATAAATCGAATGATTGTCAATATGAGTGGTGCTGCTAGTCCTATTTGTTCGTATCCTGGTAATAACCCGATAAGAACAGTCATTACCCCCATGATAACTAGTGTTGCAACTAGAGAAACTTTCCTACCAATCTTATCCCCTAAATGCCCAAATAAAATTCCTCCTATTGGTCTCGCGATATAACCAATGGCATATGTCGTGAAAGTTAATAAGGTAGCAACATATGGATCATTGTTTGTAAAAAATAAATGCGGAAATACAATAGCAGCCATGGTTCCATAAAGGAAAAAATCATACCACTCAATGGTTGAGCCTAGTACACTTGAAATACCAGCAATTCTTTGTTGTTTATTCCGATCGATTGAAACTTTCTCTTCCCCTTGTTTATTCATTTGCGCTTCCCCCTACAAACCAGTTTTATATAAATGTGGCACTCTGCTACTAAAAATAGGTACATCATTTCTAACTTGTTTAACTTTTTCTAAATCTAACTGGGTTGTTAATGTTTCTTCTCTATCGTCTGATCCCTGTTTTAAAACATCCCCCCATGGATCTATTGCCATCGAATTCCCGCAAAAGCGAGTCCCATTATATGACCCAACCCTATTGGAGGAGATAACATACATCTGATTTTCAATGGCCCTTGCTATTTGGAGATTAACCCAATGGTTGGTTCGAGCATCCGGCCATTCAGCCACAATATGCAGCACTTGAGCCCCCTCAAGTGCTAACGTTCTGACAACTTCAGGGAAACGTAAATCATAACAAATGATTAAACCCATTTTGACACCCTCAAGTTCAAATACTTCTGGAACATGTTGCCCACCTGTTAGGTATTTAGGTTCTTTGAGCATTGGAACAAGATGAACCTTGTCATATTCATAAACCAATTTTCCTGAACGATCAAAAACAAATGAAGAATTATAAAAGTCATCCTTAACCCTATTCGCAACAGAACCGCCAATGATGTTTATATTTAATTCTTTGGCCAAGTCTCTTAAAAAGCTTTTTGTGGGTTCCCCATCGGAATCTGCATACTTGTCCAAATCATCAAGTGTATAAGCAGTGGTCCACATTTCTGGTAAAACTACCGTGTCAGGATTATTTTTCTTCACCTCTTGTTCCATCCATTCCTTTACTTTTTGTCTATTTTTCTCCGGATCACCTGGATATATATCCATTTGATAGATTGCGTATTTCATTAAAATTCCTCCCCGGTAGCTATATTTATAATTTTATATTCGGTCGATATAGAATCATTGGTAATTGGATCAAACAAGATTGTTTTAAACTTCTCACCATATTTAAACCCATCAAGCAATGGAACCGTTCCAGAAAATACAATACTATTTGTTAAAGGTACATTCTTCTTTTGAAGGAAACCCTTTATTTCCTCCAATGAAATGATGGAGGATATCGGGTTTTCCTGATATTTTTCCCATTTTCCATCTACCATCATTTCCGACGATAATACTAATTGATCCCAATAGTCCTTTACCTTGTCAATTTTCCATGCCTTTTTGGCAAATGGTTTATCACACACTTGTTTTGACTTATTAATATCAACTGTTTCCAGCGAACGATCCGTATGATCACTTCCAACACTTAAATAGATTTCTTCCGGAGAATCTCCAAAGATCAGTACAATCTCCGCTTCCCCGCTTGTTTGGTCACCAACAACCTCTATCGATTCATACTGATTCAATGTACTAACTGCTACTGGATAAAGGGCTGGAACCTCCTCTGGTTCAGGCACACCAATTTCAGCAAGTTCCTTGATATGCTCCCATGTTTTCTCTTTATCCCTTCCTGAGTAGCCAATGCAAAATGCCTTATTAATTTTTAAATCTCTTGCCTTACCTTCAACTTCAATTTGATAAGTAGAATTATTTAATAGTTGTTTCATAAATAAGTTCCTCCTTGTTAGCGCTTTCTGGTATCCGAAAAATAATATTATTTCTCCTTAACAGCTTTAACATTTGCCTTTGTTATCTCTAAATGGTTTTTCATTAGCTCTACAGCTTTAGAAGCATCATTGTTTTCCAAAGCATTTAAAATCTGCCTATGCTCTTGAATTACTTCTACCATTCTACCTTCTTTCATTAGCGCATTATGGCCAACTAGTCGTGTGAGATTATACATTTCCTGAAGTATTTGCTCTAGCAGATTTTGATTCGCGAATGTTAGAATTTGACGATGGAATATTTGATCTAATTCAATAAACTTAATGCGATCATTATTCACCATCTCTTGTTCTTGTGCAGCAACAATTCCCCTTAGTGTGTGCAGTTGTTCTTTTGTAATAATAGGAGAAAGTTTTTTTAACCCTTCCGTTTCAATAGATAATCGTAAAAAGATAATTTGTTCCTTTTCATTCTCTGTAATTTTCCGTACATGAAACCCCTTCCTAGGAATTTGTACCAGTAATCCTTCTTTAATTAAATCAGCAACCGCCTCCCTTATTGGTGTTCTAGAAATTTCCATTGTTTCTGATAACATTGTTTCAGTTAGTATTTCTTGATTGTTGATAGAACCTGTCAAAATAGCCCTTTTTAAATCCTCATAAACAATTTCCTTCGTGGTTTTCTTTCTTGCAATTGGTTTCAAATCTATCTTTTTCATTTTGGTACCTCACATGCTTGTATTATGTATACATTGTACAGAACACAAATGTGGGTTGTCAATATTAACTTTTTGAAGAAAATTTATATTAGTAGTGTGACCCTTTTAAAAACATAAAAACTATCATCAAATAAAAAAGAAATCACCTCTTAAGGCAATTTCAAAATAATCGATCCAATATTTTATATGCTATTTTTTCAAAAGCTTCATTTTACATCCCTTTCAAGTACGTTGATTGCTTCTTTCAAATTTGAAACAATGCGATAGGCATCTCTTCGCATTTGTTCATTCGTTTCAATCAAGTCCGGCACAATAATACAAGGGATCCCCGCCTTGGTTGCTGCTCGTAATCCGTGAAGTGAATCCTCGAATACAATTGCAGATGATGGTATTTCATCTGCCCGTCTACATGCTTCCAGAAAAACATCTGGAGCCGGTTTTCCGTTGTCAACCTCTTCCCCGCTAACATAAAAATCGAATTGGTTTGTTAATCCCGCCATTGATAAGTAGTTTGCAATTGTATTTCTACTACTTGAAGAGGCAATACATTTTTTAAAATTTTTTCATCCAACCAATCCAACAGTTTAAGAGCCCCGGCTTTCACCGTGATTCCTTCTGTTTCCAATATATTTTTAAATTCTCGGTCATATCTTTTGAAAATTTGTTCGATTGGATTATTTGATCCCCAAACTTCTTTGATGATATTCTTGCTTGCTTGATCATTGATACCAATCATACGTTTATATATGTCTAAGGAAAAATCAAACCCATAGGCTTTCATGGATCGGTTCATTGCTTTGTAAGAGGGGCGTTCCGTATCAAATAATAATCCGTCCATGTCAAATATGACAAGCTTTAAATTCTTCTTCATTCATCTTTCTCCCATTCCCTATATTTGTAACATAAAAAATCCATGGCTAATTAGGCAGAGAAGAAGAACTCCCTGCCTTGGATTAAATAATATCTTTCTTCTTAATAATCAAATTGGCGATAGTAACGACGTATATCCAAATCGTGACCAGTATATTTTTCATAATAGACTGCGAGGCGATCGACCAATAACGTTGTAGAAATTGTCGGAGCCAAAATCCAGCGAAATTCCTCATCAATTCCTTCTAATTCATAGTCCTTAGTATCAAAGACTATTAATTTTTTCGTGTATTGCTTACAGAACTTTTCCACCCGTTCGTCAAGTGCACGACGTTTCCCTTCCCCTTTAACAAGGAAAACTGGTACATTTTCGTCAACCAATTCCAACGTTCCGTGGAAAAACTCGGATGATGATATTGCTTTTGTACGCACCCATTGCATTTCTTCTAGGACACACATTGCAAACAGGTAGACTTCACCCCACATTTCACCATCACCAACCCAGATGTTGTAAGGTTCCTTATAATAGTTTTTTGCAATTTCATCCGCAATCGGCTCAAATTTCTGCTTAGCTTTTACCAGATTTCCGGGTAGCTTTTTCAATTGATCAGCAAACTCTTGATACCTTGGAAATTCATTTCGATTGGCAAGAAGTTTAAATATAAGCATAAACATTTCCATGTATTCGAATTCCACACCATCTTTTGCTCTATTTGGGATAACCCAACGGCTCAACTTTTCTAATGGAGCATCTGGTGTGCCTACAAGGGAAACAACGCGGTATCCATTTTCTTTACACCATTCTGCAGCACGAACGGTTTCTTTCGTATCCCCAGATTTTGATGACATAATTACCAAAGAATCCTTGGATAATTGGCGGTGACCTGTAAGAATGACCTCGGCCGCTTGTTCAGCATATACCGGCACATCACTTAATTGCTTGAGCATTTCCACAACAGGTAGCATGATGGCAATCGAACCACCAACGGAGATAAAAAATATATTTTCATATCCTTCCCGCGAAATTTCATCTGCAACATGCTCTATTCTTTCGCGAGTTTCATAAGTTGTTTTTCCATCTTTCAGGTATAATTCTTCATCAAATTTCAACATATTGTTTTCCTCCCAAGATGTGTATTATATTATATTTTGCTTTTAAGAATGTCGTCAAAATCCCCAAAAATGTCTTCTTGAAGGTCAATACCTCTGCCAGTTGTGATGCGATAGGCAAGGATTTGAAAAGGAATCACAAGCAATAAAGGACTTTTAAACTCATCCAGCTCTATTCCGATGGACAATGTTTTATTTCCATCCGCATTGCCAGTAGCAATTGTAAAGCAATGGTCTGTGTATCCCGAAAAGTACGCACTTAATTTCTTCAATCTTGTTGCATGCGGACTTTTTGTTTGAATGAAATATAATCCATACGATTCATTTACCTCTAAATATGGTCCATGCATGAAAGCCTCTAATTCAAAACCTTGTGTAGGGACCCGAACGGTTTCTGTAAACTTTGTTTCACTTTCTTTTGCAGTCCCGACTGTTGGACCATATCCAACAGTTGCGAAGCGTGGAATTTGATTTAGTTCATCAGCAAATTGACGATAAAAGCTTTCTGTACGTTCTATGACGGAGGGTATGCTTTCAATTGCCACATCAAATTCAGCAATTTCTTTCAATACCTCTTCCTCACTCAGGTTTCCAAGCACATGTCCCGCAACCATACCCATTAGCATCAAGGTTAGTACCGTAGCAGAAAAACCTTTAGTTACATATCCTACTTTCTCCACACCACTACCAATATCAATTACTAGGTCTGTAGCATTCGCAATCGGACTATCCAAATTTGCGGTAAGAACAGCGGTAGGAATATTTCCGAGCGAATTTGCTTTTTTTACTGCTTCAATTGTTGAAGAACTATGCCCGCCTTGTGAAATAGCCAGGATAAAATCTGTAGATGATTTTACCTTTTCATAATGAACAAATGTAAATGGTTCGATTACCTCGATCGAGATTCCAGCCATTTTTTCCATATAATATTTTGCACTTAATGTCGCATTAAGGCTTGAACCGGTTGCAAGTATCAGCCAATGTTTTGGTTGTTTCTCGTCGATAAGTTGTTTAAACGACTGAAGATTGTCATTGTAATTGCTTATTATTTCCCTACATGTTTTTTCTTCTTCATGGATGTAATCCATCATCGTCTCTTTCAACATTATCAACTCCCTCCAATTTAAGAATATGATGTTGCTTTGATGGACAAATCTTTATAAAAAAGGTGCCTGATATAAAATCAGCTAAATATACCTGCCCACGCACCCAGGATACTGACAACAGCGATCCCGATTAAAATAGTTGTTGCCTTGACTTCTTTTCCAAGTAGCCAATAAATAACCCCAAAGGCAGCCAGAGGCAACAGTCCAGGCATGATACCATCCAAGATATCTTGCACAGCTGTGGCAGATTCGCCGCTTCCTATCTTTAATGGAACATCAAGGGAAATCATGTCTGCGCTCATTCCGCCAATAACCATCAGCCCTAATATTGCTGCTCCAAATGTCAAATTACCCATTGTTCCATTTTCCTGCAATTTTTTCAAAAAGCCTGTTCCCATTTTGTAACCGATCTTCGTCAAAATATAACGAAGAGCAATGTGAGGAACATTAAAAACGAGTAAAAATAGAATCGGTCCCAGAATATTTCCCTTTAACGCCAAGGATGTACCAATTCCGGTTGCGATGAGTCTAAGGGTCCCCCAGAAAAAGGAATCACCAATACCAGCTAGGGGGCCCATTAAGGATGCTTTTACCGTATTAATCGATGAAGAATCAAACTTGGAATCTGTTGCATTTTGTTTTTCCATGGCTGCCGAAATACCCAATATCATCGTGACAATATGTGGCGTCGTATTAAAAAATTCCAGGTGACGTTTCAAAGCGGCGGATAAATCGCCCTTTTTCTTATACAGCTTTTTCAATATTGGAATCATGGCGTAGGTGTAAGCCAGACTTGCCTGACGTTCATAGTTCCATGAAAATTCCATCTGAAATGAGCGCCAAAACAATCGATTTAAATCTTTTTTGCTGATTTCTGGCGATTTTTCCAGCGACTTTTCCTCCTGTTTGATCCCATTATCGTTAGAAATCTTCGTCGTCATCGTCCATCACTCCTCCTTTTTCTGTGGCCAATTTCTGCGTTTGCATCACATTTACCATAACAACTGCAACAATTGCACCTAGTAATGCGATACCGGTTACCGGTACCTTTAAATAGGCAACAATTAAAAATCCCAAGAAGAAGTATGGTGCTACCTGCTTATTAATTAACAACCTTGCCAACATGGCAAAACCTAATGCCGGAATAAGCCCTGTTGCCACTTCAAGGCCCGTTTGTACTGGACTAGGAATGGCATCCAAAACATTCTTAATTGCATCGCTTCCAGCAAAATATGAAATGAATACAATCGCACCTATCATGGTAGACATTCCCAAACCACCTAATACATGCATTATTGTAATACCCCGGATGTTGGCTTCTTCCGCATATTTATCCGCTTTGTGAAGAACGATTGGAAGCACGACACCCATATATAAATTTTCAAAGATCAGTGCTAACGTAGCAATCGGCAAGCCCAGCAATAAAGCTGTTTCCGCACCAGCTCCGGAAGATATGGCAAAAGCAGTCCCCAATACGCCCCCAACTACTACATTGGGTGGGATTGCTGCACCAACGGAAAAGGCTCCGATAAAAGCCAATTCTAAAGTAGCCCCCATAATAAGACCTGTTTTGACATCGCCCATTACCAACCCGGTAAGCATGCCCGTTACGATTGGACGGGATATCAAACTCGTACCAAGGGCATATTCACTTTGGGCCACAAAAGCAATCAAGCCTAATAATAATGCCGTAATCATAGTAAATTCCCCCAATCGCTGCTTGCTTTAAATGACAGTACTAGCAAGAACCTTTTTATCATTAGGAACCTGTCGAATTTCTACTTCTACACCTTTTTCAATCATTTTCTTCACTAGTTTCTCTTCCTCAGGCAATAGATTTATTGCTTTGGAAATATTTCTGCTTCCTTCCTTTGCCTTCACACCACCCAGATTTACTTGCTCAATGGCCGGATAGGCTTCGGATAGTTTCTGCGCATCTGCAACAGATTCAACGACAATGAAAAGTTTATATTTATCTGTCGCCCCGCTTTGTAAAGCTTTGATAGAATCCTCAATGTTTTTGATAACAAGCTTTACACCCTGAGGCTTGGCCAGTTTAATCGTCGTTTTACGCAAATCGTTAACTGGCACATCATCGTTAGCTATTAAAATACAATCCGCTCCCAAATTTTGTGTCCAGGAGAAGGCAACTTGTCCGTGCAACAAGCGATGGTCTACGCGAAGCAATTTAATCATATCTGCTCATCCTTTCATCAAAAGTCTTCATTCGTTGGTACGTCCTGGATAACTTGATTGCAATACAACATCGCATCTTTCGCATTTTTTATGGATGTATGGATCAATTCATCGGTAGTTATTTTGAAATTCATCTGTGTGACCAGTTCAATCACTAATGCTAAATTCAACCCAGCGATTAAGTGGATTCTTGTATCGTCCAGCAGTTTCATGCACTCGTTATTAACACTACCGCCAAATATATCCGTAACAATAATCAATTCATCATCATGATTGATTTGCACCATTACCGATTCCAATTGCCTATTCAAATCATCTTCCTCATGCTTATAAGCACTAATTGTAAAAACATTGTCATGCTTACCAGTGATCATTTCTGTCGAATCAAGAATTCCTTCAGCCAGTTTTCCATGGGAAGCCAATAATAGATATCTCATTCCTATCCCCCTTCACTAATCTTTCTATCATCTTAGTAAATGCAAAAAGCGTGCCAAGTTAGTGGCACGCTTTAAAAATTTTTGGTTATTCTTTTAGAAAACGGTTTCCTCTACGGGATCTGCCGCAATATAATCATAAATGTATCCGATTTCAGCAATGTTTATTTCGACACTGTATATGGATTCAATGACACTAAATGCTTCTTTTATTATTTTTATCGTATTTTTATGACACTTCATAAACTCATTAATATTAGGATACGTTTTTATCGGTTCCTGTCGAATTAGACGCTCTACTAAACAGCTTGTATGGACATATAAGCCTACCTTTTTATCGTTTGTAATCTTCTGGTTTATTAACATTTCCAATCGATTTAGGAATTCTTCAACATGAGTAATGATTTTCTCTGTATCCAGGATGGTAATGGAATCAATTACTCGTTCAAGTGAAAAATTTCGCAAAAGATTATTATTTATAACCTCAATTTGGTCATTACCAATTACAGATTTAAATATTTTTCTTAGCTTTCCCTCCCCCTGACCAGAAATTAAATCCTCAATAGAAATATAATCCACCTCATTTATTCTCGGGTCAGCGGTTCCTACTATTGCCAAAACATCATACAGTTGAAATATGGCATCCGTATAACCAGATTCCTCTAATCTGTTATAATCATGTGCAATGATTTTCAATTCCTGATCCTGAGGAATACTATTCTCTAATAGTTTCTGAATTTGTAAAGCTGTTCCCATTCCTGTAAAACAAGATGTGATAATCGCCTTTTCTTTTTTCTTTTCCGGGTAGATGATGCTATATTCGGTCTCAATGGCGGTTTTTAACTTTTCAATCATATCTTGTAAATAAGTTCTTTTTTTAAGCATTTCTCCAACTAATAAGGCCATTTGTGTAGAGACATTGTTAATGATCGCAATCGGCTCATTCATATATTTCATGAACTGTGAATAAATATCCTTCAATGAGCCCATATCTACCAAAATTACCAACCCATTAGAAACATCCGTACGTTCAACATACTGCAGAACACTTTTTACAATATCGTCTACTGATGTGTCCAGTGGCATATCAAAAGCCTCAAATATATTTTCATGAAGCAAACGGTTCGCAACGTTGGCAATACTACTTGCCGTAGCATAGCCGTGCGCCAAAATAATAGCCCTCATACGCTGGTTGCTGACCGGTTCAATCGATTGGCTTCTCAAGTAAAATGTTAGGATTGATTCATCGATTTTGCTAATGTGTACATCAAGTTTATTATTTAACAGTTCAACCAGCTGCTTTACTAATAAAAGTTCCGATTGGTAATTTTCTGAAACAAAAAGATCCATTTGATCAATGATTTTCCCCTGCTCAGCTGACCATTCTATAGCTGCGTTTCCCTTAAAATAAAGAAAGTGTGCCATGGCAAATACACTGTTTCCATTGAATTTTACGTTATTCGTGTTTTCTACATAACTAATAATTGCCTGTACATTTACTGTAATAACCTCCAGGAGGGCACCAGTACTTTTGTTCGTATTAAAAATGAATCTGTCGAATAAAGCAAGGATTTCATTAAAAATATGTTGTTCCAAGTACTTATTGTCCAAGTTTTGTTCATATTTATCTTGAAATAAACGCAAGATGGTATCATATGTCTTCTTAATATCATCTGTACGCGATAAATTTGATTCAAAAAGTTGATGCAATGTGGCAGTAGGCTCGATGATGACTTCACTGTTATGCTTCAATTTCCGATCAGTTGGTTGGATTGTTTCCCGCAAAATGGTATCAGGCAGATCATACAGCGAAATGGATATACGGTCTGATTGTGTATCTTTTGCAAAGGATGATGCTACCAAATATTTAATCGTATTTTTCAAATCACCCAGGTTACCTTGATAATGATGTTTTGTCAGTGCATCCAAGGCCCGATTTGAAACATGAATCGGCAAATTAACCTTTTTTGCTTCGTTGATCAAAAACATATATACAAATTGCTTTTTTTCCTTGGCCTCTCGCTGTTCAAGACTTGGAATCGTTATACGTATAGGAATCCGGCGTAAGAATGTTTTAAGAAAATTCCCCTCGAGATCTAAGGTTGTTGCAAAAATAATTCTTACATTCACATGATGCCAACCCTCTGTTTCTCCCATTCTGCGATAAACTCCTTGATCAAGGAATGTAAATAGCTTTTCCTGACCTTCTTCATCCAACCGGTGAACCTCATCTAAAAATAAAATACCGCCATCTGCAACCTCCAGCATTCCTTTTGTAGTTTGATCAGCTCCTGTAAATGCACCTTTCACATAACCAAATAGGTTACTAGAAAGTAATTCAGGGTTATTTGCATATTGTGCACAATTGAAACTAATAAAAGGAGCATTTTTTGGCAATACTCCTTTTTCGACACTATACTGGTAAATAAGGTTGGCAGTATAACTTTTTCCAGCACCCGTTGGTCCACATAAGATAAGTGGTAGACCGCCATCTGGATACAGTACGGATGATTTTATTTGTTCAATTGCTTTTTTTAGACTTCCATCTGATCCAACTAATTGATTAAAAATATCAATATTATTGGTTGCGCTATCAATTTGGGTTTTAACTGATTCCAAACTATCAAAAACACAGGTTTGAATAGGAGAAAAAATGTTTTCAAACACGCCACGATGTAAAAAATAAACTGGTCGTGTATTAATTTTAATCACTTTTTCTTCATCTACCATTTGATTAAGGTATTGACTTATTGTGTTGCGCTTAACATTAAAAAGTTCTGCCATTTTATTTGCCGTGAATTCATCTGAAGGGCTATCTATATGAAATAATGGCGTTTTCTCCTCAAGGAAATGAAGTAAATCTCCTTTCAACATCTGTGTCACCCCTTGTTGTTATTCTAGTACAATTGTGCCACTTCAATTATAAGACTTTTTCAAACAAGATGAAATGTTTATTGTTTCCAATATTCTATAGTATGCACTTGATTTCTGTTTCGTCAACTACTGTCTCAACTACTAAAGTCATAATCATAACCACCCGTTCAACGGGTGGTTATGATTATACACCACTATTAATTAGCTCTATTGCTGTTGGCACCGAATCAACGTCCCATATCGGTATAACCCACGGTGGATTATTCACTTTTGTTTCCCTATCCTTCCTAACAGACACCGATGGATTCTGTAACCAAATAGAATGCATCCCAACATAATTTGCCCCAATAATGTCCGTATCCCACGTGTTACCTACCATTATTCCATCGCTAGCTTTTATACCAAGATCATCCAACACCATATTATAAACAATTGCATCCGGTTTCTCCGGGATATTCGGATCTAACTCAGATTGCGTTGCGTATACATATTCAAACAGTTCAAGAACTCCAAGTCTCTTTAGTAGCTTTTTAACCGCGTTACTATCACTACGTGCAGTGTTACTTAGAATTGCATTTTTTAGGCCAAACTTATTAATTGTTTTAAGTACTTCGTCTACATTTTTTCTTAACTTTATGTCTGGATATTCATTAAGCGGTTTTAAATCCATTCCTCCAGGCGGGGGAGTGGTAATAGTTTCCCCTAGATCCCAAATAACATATGAAATCACATTTCAGCACCTCTATTTCCAATGCTATCCGACAAGTATTTGTCTTTTATTCAATTAATCATCAATTTAAATGGAATATTAATCCTCGCATTCCATCCAGTGTGCTCGATAAACATCTGATCAAACAGGAGAAATACAATAAGTCAATTCTTTAATCTACTATAATACGGATTATTGAAAAGTACAAATTGGCCAGTACAGCTTTAAGGATTAAATTTCTTTAGATCTTCCTTGTTTATACAAACCCCTCAAACTGTATTTCAAGAATTCAAGCATAAAATTGTATACAGGGGTTAGGATTAAGATTAACGGAATTGATTACTGAGTTCGAATGCTTGTTATTAATGCAGGGCCACGGATACCGGATTTTCTGCCAAAAGTAAAGAACATCCATTAATAATAGCCAACCGAATTGGCAAGGACTTGAAACTATTAATTATGCTGTTCTTAAATTTTCACCAAATTTGTATCCAGATCCCGCGAGATTGACTGCATAGATGGATGAATATCCAATAGATAATGACTCACTTGTTGAAGAGATTCCTGGTTTAAAAAATACAATATTTTTTAAGCGGATTCTTTGGTGGTAGATGGGAAAATTGGTGCAGACCTTATCATTGATGTTAAGACTTTTCAATATCAATCATATAGTCCAACTCGATTTTGGAACAGCACTTTATCAAACAGCCAATAAACCAATTCACCATTAAAATAAAGTAGCCTATCAAGATTAAAATTATCGGCTACTTTATTTATTCCCTTTACCAAAGATATTCTCTTTAATAAATTGCTCTGCTTTGTCTATGCTTTTATCCAAGCCCTCAATATTTAATCATTCTTGATAATATCATTTCCCTATACCTGCATCCCATTTAAGGTATCTTTACCTTCCTCAATCACATCATTTTCAACATCCTTACCAACAGATTCCCATTTAATTAATGAAGTTGCAATCAAACCGGCTATTGGGACTAAGGTTAAAATAAGCATCGTTTTAGCCAGCCCGACAGCAGCAAGAACCATCGGGAAAAAGAATAAACCAAACATACTACCTACCTTATTTGCTGCTTCCGATGCACCAGTTCCTAAGGCACGAAGAGAAGTTGGATAAGAAGCTGCTGCAATTGTTTTTCCTTGAGGGCCTGGTCCAGCAGAGTGTGCAAATATAAAAGTTGCAATTGGCAAAGCTGAAAGCAGAATATTCGAATGTCCATATATCAATCAGATATATATTAAGCTAGCTGCAACAACCGCAAATCCGTATATGGCTAATTTTCTGGTTCCCATACGAACAGTTAAGTAAGCACCAAAGAATCCCCCTAATATTCCGAACAAATTAAAAATTATAGTCCCATAAATACTATTTATCATCCCTTGACCAAAAATATATCCGGAAATAATCGGAATATAAAACCCTAATGAATAGTATTGCATTGTTTGAGTAATCGAAATAATCCAGGCAAGGAATGAACGTGCTCTGTATCTTTTATGAAAAAGCAGTTTAAACGACGATGGCTTGTTATCGCTTTTTTGATCCGTATCCAATGATTTATTGACAATCGTAATATTGTATGTCTTTTCTACAATTTTTATTGCTTCCTTTATAGGTAAATTATTTGCGGCCCATAATGGACTTTCTTTCATGTAAGCTATCCTAAGAAAAAATACTGCTAGCGCAAAAACTGCCCCTAAACCTACCGCCCATCGCCATAAATATTCTTCAGCATGCAATAAATACACCATTAGCCCTATTACTCCTGACGAAACTGTAGCCATATACTAGACCGGTTGCCATAAGTAGCAATAAAGGCGTTATCAAGATTAGGGATCTTACCAATTACCGGTAATCCATCTGGAGTCATAGGCCGCATTCCTGACCATTCTACTTCAGTCTTTCCTTGTAATTCAGCCTTTAAATATTTGGCTACCGAGTTTCTTATTCCTTGGATTCGGTTTTTATCCATTTTGGAATTAATACCGGATAATTCCATCGTCCCACCGATTCTCACAGCATCTTTAAAAGGACTAACGCCTGCCTTCGTATCCCCAAGGTACAAAGGGTGGGAAAAGTTTAAATTCGGATTAGTTATTGTAACACTGTAACCTTTTCCCGCTTGAACAGGCAAGTTAAAACTAAATTTTTCGGCAAGTTTTCCCGACCAAGCTCCAGCATTCAAAAGAAATGTATCTGCCTCCATCTTCATTTCTCCTGTACTGATGGCAACAACCCTATTCTCATCCAGTTCAACATCAGTGACCTCAGTATTTTCAAGTAAAGTAACATTGGAATCTTCCAATTTATTTATAAAAGCATTCGATAAAGATTCTGGATTTACATGACGTTGTTCTTTTAATAACAATCCACCAATTACGTCATCAGAAACATTAGGCTCTATCTTTCTAATTTCATCCTGCGAAAAGACAATCGGGTTTTCATGTCCATACAAATTTGATCTTTCACTAAACTTATTTATATGTTGTTGAAGTTCTTTTTCATTTAAAAATAGAAACAACATACCTTCGTAATACATCTCAAATTCAAGCCCTTCGGATGTCAATGAATCATAAAGCTCAAATGTTGTTTGGCTAAGATTATGCAAGGCATCTTCTCCCGACTTGAAATCCCTTTCATTACAATACTTCATAAATTGGCTCAGCCATCCGGATAAACTAGGAAGTGCTGATGGTTTAATATATAATGGACTATCTTTTTTCATAAGCCATTTAAGGGAATTTCCTACAAGCCCTGGCTCAGGAACAGGCGTATGCAGAGCTGGACAAACCCAGCCTTGGTTCCCCTTTGAACTAGCATTTGCAAAACAATCCTTCTCCAATATGGTTACATCGTATCCACTTTTACTAAGATAATAGGCAGAAGAAAGTCCTATAATCCCGCCACCAATCACTATTATTTTTTGACTCATAAACTTAATATCCCCTTTGCAAAATATCATTTATTTTTCTTTGGCATGTTTAATCCACCCGACTATAACGACTAAACAAGATAAATAACAAACTCCAACGGAAAAATAAACCAAGAAGTCCCAACCGCTCATTTTACAACCTCCTTTGAATGCCCTAATTCGCCTTTAAATTTGTTAATTGTTAACTTATGCACGATACTAAACACCAAAAGGTTTATAACGATGCCTACTACAATGGCTGGTATACCAAACGGCTCACCTAAAACATTTAACCATAGGATTGTAGTAACTAAACCGGACACAATGGCAGGTACTGCTGCGCGGGGTGAAACTTTCCGTTCTAAAGGATTTCCCCAAAGTAATGCAATAACCATTGGGGGCAATACGGACGGTGCCCATAATTGAAAACCAAAAAGCATTAAATCCATCACGCTAGGTATCATTAAGGAAACGATTACACCGGCAATTCCAACAAATAAAGTCCCATATTTGGCCCATTTCAACATGGCTTTATCCCCTGCATTTTTATTAATTAGTCCCCCATAAATATCTTTAGAAAATATAACTGCGGCGGTATTTAAGATTGAACTCCCTGTAGACATAACTGCAGCAAGTAACGCTCCAAAAACAAGCCCAATCACTCCAATTGGTAGATATTCCATAACAAAATTAACAAAAACCATGTCGCCATTCATGTTTGGAAAAACAATGAATCCTATCAGTCCAATTACCATAATTACAATGGTAAGAAAGATATACATTATTGCAAAAGACACAGTACTCCATGCAGTGATACGAGATGACTTGGAGGCAGCATATCGTTGTATATAGTGAGGAGCCAAAGCCTCACCCAGAAGAAAACTTAAGAAAGTGGATATAAATACTCCTACTGTCCATGGGCCACCAAAAAGCACCAAATGATCTGTATCAATGGAGGCGGCTTTATCTATTATCTCTGTCATTCCGCCCATTTTATTTAGCCCGATGACTGTCGCAGTAGCAATACCACCGACAAGTAGGATAAATTGGATTGCATCTGTATATACAACTGCTAACATTCCACCGGCCCAGGTGTAGGCGATGGTTATTAAGGCACCAAGAAGAGTAAGCACGACGAAGGGTAACCCTATAATTGGTTCTAGGATACGACCTAACGCTAAAGCCTGCACACCGAACATTCCAATCATAAATAAAAACGAAAATATGCTAGTTAAAAGTTTCCCAGAACGACCAAAATAAAATTCCATAATGTCCCCAATAGTATGTACATTATCCATTTCCCGAATGCGGGGTGCTAAAAAGAAACCGATTAATGTCTGACTAATTACTACCCCTAATAGAGCCAAAAATACAACAATCCCGGTTTCGTATACGAAAGACACCCTACCAACAGTCGCTCCTCCACCCGCCAGTGTGGCTCCAATAGTAGCAAAGATTAGCGCAAATGGCATGGTCCTTCCAGCAACTGAATAGTCATTAAAATCGGATACCTTTTTCATCGTATAATACCCAATCCATAAAACCACCACAAAATAAATTAGTAGTATAATGAGATCAAAAATACTTATGCCCAACTTACATACCTCCTTGTGTCTACTTACATTTAGAAAGCAGTATCTTTTTCTTACGTCTTTTCCTTATTTGCAAAATCATTTATAAAAAGAATACTTAATATTACATTTTTATAAATAAATTGTTTTTGTCTATACTATACAATGTTGTTTATCTTTTCAATTGATTGCATCAAATTTAAATAATAGGAATGTTGAATAATAATTATAATAAGATTTAATATTTTGTTTCCATTTCTACTCACGGACAGAGGCACGAATTTTTAAGCATTAAATTTGTAAAGTGTGCCTAATCCAATAATAGTGTCACCATAAAAAAATAGTACTAGTTTATTAGTAAAAGTGTGCTCCTACTTCTTTTTTAAGTTAATTTATGGCAAGGTTAAATTTCACAAGTAATTGTTCATGTTTAGGCCAAAAAAATATACTCAAACCTAATGTTTGAGCATAGCATTTTCATCCTTACTTAAGTTAAATACGCTCTCTACCCATCCTGCAAAAATCGCCTCGTACGCTCCTCATCCGGATCACCAAACATTTTATCCGAACTGCCTTCTTCCACAATTAATCCATCATCCATAAAAATAACCCGATCTGCAACATCTTTAGCAAATCCCTTTTCATGTGTTACAACTACCATTGTCATGCCTTCTTTAGCAAGATCTTTCATAACCAGAAGAACCTCCCGAACCAGTTCCGGGTCTAATGCTGAAGTAGGTTCATCATAAAGCATAACCATTGGCTCCATTGACAATGCTCTTGCAATGGCTACCCTTTGTTGTTGACCGCCCGAGAGTTGTGCCGGATAGTGATTCACTCGATCAGCTAATCCAACCTTCGTAAGTAATTCAATCGCTTGTTCCTTGGCCTGCTGATGATCCATCTTTTTTATGACCATCGGACCTTCCATTACATTTTCCAAAGCTGTCCGATGTGGGAACAAATTAAATTGTTGGAATACAAAACCGGTATTTTGACGTAACTCTCTTATAGCAGTTTTTCTTTGTTTATTATGTGGCAGTCCCGCTTCCAACTCAACTCCACCAAGTCTTATGACTCCATTATCGGGTTCCTCTAAAAAAGTGATACAACGCAGCAACGTAGATTTACCTGAACCGCTTGGACCCATGATAACTACAACTTCATTTTTACCGACCGTGAAATTAATACCGTTAAGGACAACATTATCACCGAATGACTTCTTGATATTTTCAAGCTTTATGACATCCACAATTTTCCCCCTCCTTTCAAAATGCAGAACACCTTAGGCAACATGCTTGGAGGTACGCTTCTCCAGACGATCTAATACTGCAGTAAAAAATGAAATGACAACCCAATAGAGTGCGGCAGCCAATAAATAAATGGTTAAAGGTTCAAAAGTTTTGGCAATGATTAATGTAGACATTTGCAGTAACTCTGTAACGGTGATAACGGACACCAGCGATGTATCTTTAATTAAAATAATGTATGTGTTAGATAACGTCGGAATAGCAATGCGAATGCTTTGTGGTAAAATAACACGCCTCATTGCCTGTCCATATGTCATCCCCATAGAAACAGCGGCCTCCATTTGCCCCTTATCAACGGCTAAAATAGCTGCCCGAAATGATTCAGACAGATAGGCGCCTGCGTTTAAACTTAAGGCGAGGATTCCTGATGTTATCGGGCTTAATTCAATATCTATTTGTGGTAGACCATAGTAAATGACAAAAATTTGTACTAAAAGAGGGGTACCACGGAAAATAGATATATAAAAGGATCCAACTGCTTTTAACACTTTTATTTTTGAGATTCTGGCTAATGCTGTAAAAAACCCCAATATTAATGCAAAAACTACCGATACTAATGCCAACAAAATAGTTATCAGTGTAGCTTTTAATAAAGGAGGTAACGATTCAATAATGATGGTAAAATCCATTTGTATCCCTCCATAATATATTGCCTGTAAGATTTACTTAAACGAATTTGTACTAATGCCCCTCTTGAAATTTGATATCAATTCCATATTCATTTAATTCACTTAAAAACGGATCAAACCGCTCACCAATCATAATTTTTTCAACCGGTACAATGCCCTTTTCCTTGATTCGATCGTTTGCTATCCAGTTAGCTACTAACATAGCGGGGATGGCAGTGGTTTTTGCCATGGAGGTGATATTACGATCGTGATCATAAAAATCAATCATTTCCCAAGTATATGTCTTGCTCACACCATCTTTCCTTCCTTTTGTTGTTACGCGTAACACCGTAATATCCTCATTAGATTGACCATGAAGTTTTGGCTCTAAAATCTTTTCTGTTAACTTTGCAGGACTTACTAGATCTCCATTAACCTCTATGGGCTCCTGGTCAAGGAAGCCAAGTTCCGCGAGCACAGCCATTTTACGCCAATGACCTGAATACCGAACTGTTTTCTCATATAGATGTTTGACCTTATCCTTTAATGTATAAGCAGCACTATGTGCATCCGTTACGACCGCTTCACACTCTCCGATAGGTTCTGGAAAACTCATTGTCTCCAACCCCGATAATGGAGGAAGATTTACAAGCTTTCCATTCTCTGCAGCAAGCGCCGGTCTCGTATAAAGCCCCATCACGCTCTCCAATCGAAAAATAACCTGGTACCATAAAGGTGGTAACGGGTGCCTAGGTACGCCACCGCAAACCATTACAGCATCATCTGCTTCATCAAGCATTTCGATTCCCCTTGCAGCTAGGAAGTTTGTTATCCCTGGAGCAACTCCACATCCTGGTACGATAATAACCCCGACTTCTTTTGCTTGATGATCCAATTTCATTTTTTCTTCAAATTGTGAGCCAACTAGGTCAACTAGATTACATTTAGCAGCTATTGCAGCATTTACTGCAGTTACACTTAAGGAATGTGGCAGGCATGCAACGGCAATATCAGCATCTTTTATAACATTATAAATATCTTCTTTCGTTTGCAAATTAGTTAATTTTCCGGTAACCTTTGGATTATCAGCAACCTGTAAACATTTGTCTATATTTTTTTGCGACCCATCAACAGCTGTTACCCTCTGTATGTTTGGAAATTTTGCAAGTTCGCGAACTACTGTGGTACCTATCATACCAGTACCTAAAACTACTGCATGTTTCATTATTCAGACTCCCCTCTCTGTAGCTAAACCTGATAAATCATTTGACCAATGGCTCCGAGTCAAACCACTTTTTATAAATGTCATCGTATGTTCCATCTTCCTTCATTTCAGACAGTTCCTGATTTAATTTCGTAACTAGGTCATCGTTACCCTTTTTCACTGCCATAGCTATCTCGTCTTTGTTCATAATGTCACTAACTATTTTTAATGGAAGCTTTTCTTCTTTTATGTTGTAACTCATCAGTAGTTGATCATTTATAATGACATCCAGCCTTCCGTTAATTAAGTCCTGAATATAATCATTTATTGACTTATACAAATTAACATCTGCACCATCAACACTTCTGGCAACCTCTTCAAATGTTGTCCCCCCACCAACACCAACCTTTTTACCCTTGATGTCTTCTAATTCGGAAATTCCGGTAGTATCTTCTTTCGTAATTAAAACTGAACCTGTAACAACATATGGATCTGTAAAATCCACACTCTTTTTTCTTTCCTCTGTAACCGTCATTTGGGCAATGATTACGTCAAACTTATCTGCTTTAAGCCCTCCGATAAGACTGTCCCACTTTGTAGCAACAAATTTAGTTTTAACCCCCATTCTTTTCGCCAATTCATTAGCGATATCAACATCAAATCCGGCATATTCGTTATTATCCTCCAGGTAATTAAATGGCTGATATGTTCCTTCAAATCCGATTCGTATTTCACCTGAATCCTCTACTCTATCTAATGCATTCTTGGTTTTAGCCCCACTTTCTCCGCTGCAAGCCGTAATCATTAATACTAAAAAAAGCAATACAATGGATTGGTAAAAACGCTTCATTTTGCTAACCCTCCCTTGGGTATTTTTTAATTGTTAGCGCTTTCCAAATTGTGATCCTCCCTTTTCCGTAATTAATCGCTGTAGTTCCAAATTGTAGTACAATATATGCTCTATAAATCAGGGTTATTCCCGTTAATTAAATATTCCATATAAATTGAATATAATCAGCCCAATGTACATATTTGATAATAATAACCTTTTGGGGGAGGTAATGAAAATACAACAAAAACAATCCATGAAGGTGTTTATTTATCATCATTTGAAAGAAGCTATTTTAGCAAGACAACTTCCACCCGGAAAACAATTGATAGAGAATGAGATTTCTAGAACGTTGAATATTAGCCGCACCCCAATTAGAAATGCAATCAATTTATTAGCTGATGAGGGATTGGTAGACATCGTACCGAATAAGGGTGCCTTTGTGACAAATCCAACAAAAGAAGAAATCCTTCAAGCGTATGATTTGCGTAAGCGTTTAGAGATTATGGCAGCTAATCAGGCCATTGAATTTTTAGTTGAAAATGATTTCAAAAAAATGGAAAGCTATATAGCAGAAGAGAAGGAGGCATTATTTGCAAAAAACATAACGAACTACTTAAAAGCTAACCAGGATTTCCACATGTCATATACTCAAAAATGCGGAAACAAATTTTTAATTGATTTTGTCAAAAAACTAATTAACCAAACATCCATCTATTTAATCCTTTTTGATATAGTTTTCGAAGAGGATCCGTCTGCAGAACCCTATGGATATAAGGAACACTTGGAGATTGTACAATTACTTAAACAAAAGAAACGCAAAGAATTAAAAGTTTGCCTTGAAAATCATTTTGATAATGCAATTGATAGTTTAAACATCCATCAAGAGTATAAGGATTTAAAGGAGATATTTAAATAGTCTAGCCAACCTATGACTTTCCTAAGGTTGGCTAGACCAAATCATATTCTAACATCCATCAAACCTAATATAAGTATGATCATCAAAGTAACCGCCAAATATCATTAACCGACAAGTTTACCTCGCTTAGCCGAAAAAATAACCTCTATGACAAATCAAGAATTTGCCATAGAGGACACAATTAGACTTTTACGTCCATTTATCAATTAGTTTATTTGCATTAACATTCAGGGTGTTATAAGTTGTTTCCGTAATCCATTTTTTGTGCTCCTGATGTTTTAACAATTCCTTAAAGCCATTCAAGTGTTTAACGACCTTATCATTATTTCCTGATTTTTCAAAATACTTTATTGCATTCAGATGTATCTTCAGAGCATGAGCAGCTTGATCGTCTCTTATTCCCTCTTCCTTACGTAACTGCTCCACAAGATCCAATAATCTATCTATTCCACCAGGTACAATCACATCTGTCTCAATTAATCGTGGTTCGATTTCCTTAGCTTTCGCGTATGTTTCCGCTGAGTTTACTTGATACACATGTATTTTTAGATTTTCCTCATCAATTTTTTCAGCAGCCGCTTTATCAATATTGTGAATAGATGTTGTATAAATCGCACTATCATATTTCTTTAATTCTTTGATATCTTCATCCAAGTTTTTTGATGCATTTCCAAGAAAAGTTACAGTTGCTTCGGGATACCAAGCGTTAAATTGGTCTCGAGTACCCTTATCGCTCAATACAAAAAAGGAATGATTTAATATATCATTTTGCTCAGCTATATTCATGACATCATCTACGAATTTCTTACTATCCCACTCCCCTTTTGAGCCGTCAAAATTGACTCCAACATTATATTTGTGAGCTTCCTTTAACGCTTCTTGAAGTGTTGGCACTTTATAATTGGTCTCATTTCCATCTGCGTCTACAACGTTATAGCTTTTAATTTCCTCTAAAGTTAAATCTTCTATTTTCCCTGAACCAGTTGTTGTTCGCTCAATGTTTTCGTCATGCATTAATACATACTGACCATCTTTGGTTTCTTGTATATCAATTTCGACAAAACCATATCCTAGTAATCCAGCCCATTCTATTGCCTCGGCAGTGTTTTCTGGAACGGCTACATGCGCACCGCGATGAGCACTTATTTCTGTTTTATCATTGCGCAGCCATTCATCGGTCTTGTCAGCTGATTCTGCATTGGCTGCATAACCAAATGTAAAAGAGAGTACAAAGATACCCAAAATGGAAAGCATTAAAAATTTAATTTTCATCATGATACTCCTCCCACTTCTAATCATTCCTATGTTTCATAACCTACTTGTGATCCCGAACATTTTACGTGACCTTCGTTGATTCGCGTCAAACAGTTTCATGATCAAATGTCTTCTCGCATGTAAACGCCATCCATCATTTTTTCTGTCCTAGAATATGGCATGTACCACCTCCAATCAAGGTTAAGATCCGAGGATATATTAGCCATAGCTGCTACGTCGAGGATGTGAAACCGATTATGCGAGGTGTATTTGTACATCTGTATCTTGCAATCTTTTTAGATCGGCTTCCTCAAGTTCTTGACCAATCACCAGATCATCAATTTTATTTATATCAGCAACGGAATGAATAGAAATTCGGCCAATTTTCGTATGATCAGCTGTGACAATAATTCGTTTAGATGCACGAATCATCCCCCGTTTTGCCGAGACAAGGTATTCGTCGAAATGAGTAAGACCCTTTTCATAATGAAAGGCTGGTGTCCCGATGAATGCTTTTTGGATATTTACTGTACTTAATGTTTCATCGGTAATCATTCCATTCAGCATGTAGCTTTCGGGAAAAAGTACACCGCCTGTTACGATCACTTTAATGGACTTGGAAAAGCGTAATGTTGCCGCAATGTTAATATCATTTGTAACAACTGTTAAATCTTTCTTATGCTTGATTGATTTTGCAATGTGTAATGTTGTTGTTCCCGAATCCAGAATAATGTTATCACCGTCTTCTATAAGTTCTGCTGCACGATTGCCGATTCTTTCTTTTTCCTCATATTGAACGGATTCTCTTTCCTGAAAAGAGGGTTCGGAATGGACTTCTTCCTCCAGCATCACACCGCCATAAGTTCGCTTCATTAATCCTTTTTTCTCCAGCATGGTGAGATCACGTCGAATGGTTGCCTCATGAACCTGAAAATGTGAAGCAAGCTCCGATACAGTTGATGCATGATTTTGTTTTAAGAATTCCAATAATCCTTTTTGTCTTTCTAGCGGAAGCATTAACATCATCTCTTTCTCAATCGTTTCTTGTAATGTTGTTGAAAGTTTACTTTTCCGTGTCGTACTCTAAAACTTTCATCAAATCAATTCTTAATTTTAACCGTATTTTCGATCCTATTTCTTTTCGTCCATTTTCATAATAATGATAATCGAAAAATTTAAATGACTGCTTTCCCAGCTGTGCTACGTATTCCACATGAGATCCTAAAAATGTAGCTTGAATAATTTCTACCAAAAAAATTCCTTGATCATTAATTGACCAGAACTCGGGTTTCGTGACACAGTTAACTACTTCATCTTTTTGAAATGTATGATCAAAACCATTTTTCACTTTAAAAATGGTTTCTTCGAGATTTAACTTTACGAATTCCTCAGTAATAGCAGTTACTGAAGCCTTTAAAATATCCGAATCCCCAATAAAATCTGCCACAAAGCTATTAACAGGATTTAAATAGATATCCAGCGGTGAACCGATTTGTTGAATTTTACCCTCATTCAAAATTACTACTTGATCGGAAATAGCCATAGCCTCTTCCTGATCATGGGTAACATATATACTGGTGATACCAAGTCTGCGCTGCAAATTTCGAATCTCTGTCCTCATATATTGACGAAGTTTCGTGTCTAAATTAGAGAGCGGCTCGTCAAACAATAGTATTTTTGGCTCGGTTATAATTGCCCTAGCGATCGCTACACGTTGTTGTTGCCCTCCCGAAAGTTGTGAAGGACTACGATCTTTCAACTCTTCTAGATTCATAAGTGATAATACGTTTTCTGTCTTATTTTTAAGTTCGGCTTTATTTACTTTTTTTATTTTCAGTCCATACGATACATTTTCAAAAACGGTTAAGTGAGGAAATAACGCATAGTTTTGAAACACCATACCAACATCACGTTTATTTGAAGGTTGAGTTGTAATATCCTCCCCATCAACAATCACTTTGCCGCTTGTCGGAAACTCAAAGCCTGCCAACATACGTAATGTTGTTGTTTTACCACATCCGGAAGGCCCCAATAACGTTGTTAATTCCCCGTACTTAAAATTTAAAGAAATATGATCAACAGCATTAAAATCTTTTTTCTTATTACGAGATGGAAATATCTTCACTAGGTTTTCGATCCTCATCTTTACAGAATTAGATTCCAAGTGTTTTGAACTCATTTACATCGACCTTTCATTTTGTTTTAACAATAAATTCAAGGCAGAAAAGGCAAGGAAAATAATGACGAACAAGATAACACAATAAGCCGCAGCAACCCCTAGCTTACCAAAGTCAACCGCTGACAAAATTGCCACTGTCATCAGATTCCAACTTGCAGAAACCAAAAATATGACAGCACTTATGGACGTCATTGCTCGGGTAAAGGCATATATGGCACTTGAGAATAGTGCAGATCGCATGAGCGGAAAGGTTATTTTCCTAAACGTCGTGAACCCGTTAGCATTCAGTGATTTGGATGCCTCTTCCAGCGATGGATCAATTTGTCTTAAGACGTTCGATCCCGCTTCAATGCCAAGGGACATATATCGAAACACAAGCACCAAAATGATAATGGCTGCAGTTCCTGTAATAGCTAATGGAGGGCTATTAAATGTTAGAAGATAGCCGATACCAACAACTGTACCAGGAACGGCAAAGAGCAATATCGAACCTATTTCTATTAATTTTTTTCCTGGAAAATTGACTCTTACAGTTAAAAACGAAATCACCATGCCTAGCAAAACCATTATCGGAGTGGCAATAATAGCAATAATTAATGTATCCTTAACAGTGCCTAAGCCCGTATCAAAAACGTATTTAAAATGATCCAGCGATAAGGAGTAATCTATACCCCATAGCCTGACAAAAGCACCCATAATAATTGTCCCATAAAATAAAACAATGGTTCCTGTTATTAACATACAGATGATAAATAATGGTACAACTACCTTTTTTTCTTTAATGATTGCTGATCCTTGGGAGGCTTTTCCTGTTACGGTAGTATATGACTTTTTATTGACCCAAAACCGTTGAACCAAATAGGCAGTTAAAACGGGAAGTAGCATGGAAACAGCTAATAATGAACCTGTCCTTAAATCGCTTCTGCCCGTAATTGTCATATATGCCTCTGTTGCTAAAGTTGAGAAGTCCCCACCAATAATCATAGGGTTCCCGAAATCCTCAAGCGATTTAATAAACGTTAAAAGTAACGAACTAAAAATCCCAGGTATCGCTAATGGTAAAGTGATCGTATAAAATACCTTCCACCTAGAAGCTCCTAGATTGAAAGCAGAATCCTCCAATGAAGCATCCATTGATTCAAGTACGCCTTTTAAATTAAGATACGCAATAGGAGAAAAGGACATAGCTTGAATAATTAACAAGCTTTTGAAACCATAAACATCGGTGCTTTGCATTCCAAATACTTCTCTAGAAATTAGTCCAGAGCTCCCAAAGAGTAAAATCATAGCCAATGCTAGTACAAAAGGGGGAGAAACAACAGGAAATACAGCAATAAAATTAAAAAATTTCCTGCCAAACATGCGGGTTCTTGCTACCGAATAAGCAAAAATAAACCCTATCAAAGTACTAATTACTGCCGATGCAACCCCAAGCTTTAGACTATTCCATATAGTTTGATAGATACGAGGCTTATCAAAAAGTTTTTGTACCGCTTTAAAATCCAATCCATTCTCACCGACAAAAATTGTTTTGAAAATACTATAGATAGGATAAACTGAAAATAAAAGAAGCGATAGTAACACCAACATGATTAACCCAAATAAATATGGATTCTTTGCTATTGCTTTCAACTTATTTTTTAACGTCTTCCCAACAACATTTGAATAAGCCAATGTAATAAATCCTCCATATCAGAAAGTTATTATTCGAGAATCATTCAATTATTTCAAGCGATTCTTTTTTGCAGGAATTCTTTTCGAATATAAAGGCTTCACCATATTAGGGCGGTTTAGATGAAGCCCAATTCGGGGAAATTAGTTATTTGTCACTAGCCTCATCTTCTGATTGAACCTCTCGTTCAAATTTATCAACAAGTTCATCACGATGTTCACTGGCCCAAACATTGTCTGTATCAGCTACATTGAATTTACTCAAATACGGAGCTCCTTCTGGTATTTTAGCGTCCGGTATGACGGGAAGATGATAATAACCAGTATCCGCATACACATTTTGTCCTTCCTCACTGTTTATCCAATGCATAAATTCTTTTGCATTTTCCTTTTCTTTTTCCGGTCCGCCCTTTATTTTAGCTGCTCCTTCAACAGCCACGGATACTCCATCCTCTGGGTAAGTGATTTTTATAGGATAGCCTTCTTCTTTAAGCGGCAACAAATCCTGAGCAAAAGCAAGCCCAGTGCCAACTTCACCTTGCCCAATAAATTGTGCGTTTGCTGATCCGCCTTTCGTCCATTGCTTCACATTTTTATTAAACGCTTTTAAATAATCAAACGCCTCATCTTCCCCCATCACTTGAACAAGCGTTGATATAAACTGGTATCCAGTTCCTGATGCCCCGGGGTGGGCTAGCATGATATTGTTTTTAAACTCAGGTTTCAATAGATCTTCCCAGCTCGTTGGGGCCTCGACATTATTTTCTTCCAGCCAATTTTCATTGGATGCAAAGGCTATGGGTCCCTGATAAATCGGGAGCCAACTAGCATCCTCCACCATTGCATTTTCATCAATTTTGTCGAGATTTTCCAGGTTCTCAGGGTCATATTTTTCCAACAACCCCTCCTCATCTGCTTCAATGAAACTATCAGATGGTCCAGCAAACCATATACTTGCATCACTACGGCCTTTTTCACTTTTAAGTTTGGCCAGAATTTCTCCTGTACTAAGACGGGTATAATTCACTTTAATCCCAGTATCTTCTTCAAATTTTTTTACATATGCTTCTGCATTTTCTTCAGGCATAGGAGTGTACATCGTTAATGTACCTTTATCTCCATTGGATGTATCATCGCTCCCGCAAGCGGTTAAAACTAACACACAAATGATGGGAATAAGCGCAAATACTTTTTTCAACTTCATTTCCTCCCTTGTTATTCGTAATGAATTTTTTAATTTCACAGCCTACCTTCAAAATTAAAAATGCCCTTTCATGTAAATCAATCCCACTCAAATGACAAGAAAATCTTTCCCCAGTCCTTGTTTTTCGTAGCTTTATTCATCGCCCTTTGTAAATCTTTCACATTTCTGATTCGTTCATTTTGATCCGGCAAAAGCTTCGCCAATGTACGCTGATACGCTTGACTTTGAAAAGCATTCATGAGAGTTTTAAATTCCTCATCTGTACTTCTGGAACTACCGCAAATCGTCAACCCTTTCTCCAAAACATCTCTTGTATTAAGCGGAACATGTTCTTCGGATACACCCATTAAGGTAATCTTTCCTTGTGGTTCGATTAAATCAATGGCTTGGTTAATAGCATTTTTGCTAAATGCGCCCCCCGTACATTCCATGACTGCTACAACATCCTCCTCCTCCCTAAAGTTAAAATCGTGCACAAGATGTGTTATCGCAAAATCAAAATGCGCCAACCTTTCCCTGATAGCGCCAAAGACTAATAGATTTTCTTTTGGTATATCAAAAACATGATGTAATGTTGCTGCCGTCAAATAACCGACTGGACCATCTCCAAAAACAGCTACCTTGCCACAACATAAGTAACCGCTTACATGGCTTGCGGCATGTAAGGATACGGATGTCAGTTCAGCCAAGACAGCAATTTCATCGGGAACATGATCAGGTATTGGTATCACATTTTCTGTTGGAAGTACCAAATACTGCTGTCCAATCCCATCATAACCACTCCCTAAAAAAACGCTGTCTGGCAAATAATTGTCCTTCACAACGCGTCTATTAGAGGAGGGATTATCATCTATTGTATTATCTTTCAAACGTCTTGCCGGGATATTCGGAACCATAACGACGCGTTGGCCTTTAGCCAAAGATCCATCCTTTGACTTTACCACATGACCAATTCCTTCATGAAACAGAGCCATAGGAAGTTTTCTTTGTAAAGCTTCTTTTCTACGTTGGCCGGTGTAATAGCGCATGTCTGCATGACATATACTTGCTAAACTTGGTTGTACCACAACTTGATCATTGTTAACTGCATGTTGAAGTATAACTTCTTCAAATTTTTCAGGCTCGATCAATTGATAAGCTCTTGAATTCACTATACCTTTATTTTCCATATCATCACTCCATTAGTGCTCATTTGTGTTTATTTATGTTCATTTTAGTTGCGATGATTATTTTTGTCAATACTTAAATTATTCAAATATAAATGTTAAGTACAAAAAATCAAAATGTCCTAATGATGTTTTTAATATTTCCATTCAAGTGATTCACTTTTGGCATAAATTAGACCCACCAATTGTTTATAAAATATATGGAACATCAAAAGCCTAACTTCTCTTTTGTTTAAAAAGATACTTTAACTCCATTGGACTTTCATCCTTGACGGTTGCTCCGTGACAACACTCAGAATGAATTCACCCATAAGGAACTGTCTATAATTAGGGGCCATTAACGGTCATTGACACTAATTAAGTATTCGTTGTAATATAAAATCGAGTTATCTGAAAACGGTTTCTTTAGAGGAATAAAAGACCTAAATCCCTTAAATTTAGATAAAAGTTTACGTTGTGCAATCCATTGGGATATTATCTTACCATGTTTTATTTATTTAAAAATAACAATAACTTTTTCGACATCATGAAAGGGGGGTACTAATTATGTTTAACTATAAGGAATCTATACCAATAAGAGAGAATGGCGATAAACTTGTCGCTCTATCGCAACTATCCGAGAAAATTGTAGTAAAACCACATTATTTTCATGCTAACATTCCGGGTTCTATCAATGAATGCTATTTAAGAAGCCGTGCTGCTGATCGATTGATACAAGCTTCAGAACGGTTGCCAAGTCATCATTTTTTTGTCGTCCTTGATGCATGGAGACCCTATGAAGTCCAATTAGAACTGTATCAAAGATTAAAGAAAAAGTTACAATTAAAAGGATATAAGGGAAACCGACTTGATAAAGAATTATCCCAATATGTGGACAAACCATCCAAGGATCCGTCAAAGCCATCCAATCATTTAACTGGCGGAGCTATCGATTTAGTAATTGCAACAAAGCAAAGAATTCTGGACTTTGGAACAAGCTTTGATGAATTCACAGAAAAAGCACATACTGACTTTTATGAGAAAAAAGCTGATTTAAGTGATCAAGAAACCATATTTAGAAATAATCGTAGACTTTTAAAAGGGATAATGGAAAATGCAGGATTTACCAACTTTAAGAATGAATGGTGGCATTATGATTACGGTAATCAGAACTGGGCTTTCTCAACTGGCAGTATCGCTTATTATAACAGAATTTTAGACTATAAAAAGCACTTAGAACCTTTCAATTAAAAGTCCTCATTTTAATTTGAATTTAAACTATTATTGCATACATTCCCGCATTTTATATTGGAGGTGTACGAAACGCTTTGCCAATTAAAGTACTTGCAGTAGGTCCAAATGATATAAAAGATCTGATTTACGATGTAGGGAAGGAATACCCAGAAATAATTATTAACTATGTTACTTATAACAGTGAAAATGAAGTAGTAAAAATCGTCAAGAAACATGAACAACATATTGATATACTCCCATTAGATGTCCCGGTATCAAGGATTATTCCAACACGATCTTCTGTTAGAGACGGTTTACAGCGAGTACTACTAGAAGGAAAAAGTTTACGGTATCTTGATTCACAAATCGCTATCGGGATCATCAATTTGAGTCATATGTATGAAGGTGAGCATCTTTCAGAATATCAATTACAACGCAGAATCCTAGCATTACAGAATATCTTGGTTGATTATGGTGAAAAGTCACAGTCAATTATTAAATGGCCTGATCGAAAAGAAGTTAGATTTATTACAACCCGCGGAGCACTACAATTCAAAAATGGTAATTCAAAAGAATTAAAGTTACTAAAAGAACTATTTAATAAAACACAAATCAAGGCAAGTCTAGGCATTGGAATTGGACGGACAGCAAATGAAGCAGAAATTCATGCCAAGGAAGCTCTAGGAAAAGCTTCAATAAATAAGCCAAGTTGTTTTTTAGTAGATAATGATGGAGCTGTACACGGACCCATTGGAAATGAAGTTCAGTTAAGCTATTCCATCCGTGTTGACAATCAAAAAGTATTGAATATTGCAAAGCGGGCAAATATGAGCGGTTCCGTGATTAATAGACTACTTTCCTTTTGTGAAATTCATGGAAAGATGACATTTACAGCCGCTGAATTGGCCGACGGTTTTGGGATTACTCCAAGAAGTGCCAGAAGAATTTTGATTAGACTCGAACAGGTAGGACTAGCTGCAGTAACAGGTGAAGAACAACCAATTAACAGGGGGCGACCTCGTCAAATTTATTCAATCCTATTAAACAAGAAAATATAGAAGATATGGCAGAAAAAAATGATATCTATTATTAATTCGAATTTAAGTCATACCAATGGGTGGATTTAAAGTTTTAAAGACATTTAAGGGGGACTTTATATGGTATATTCAATTATCCAACCTGATGACACCTGGGTACTTTGGGGCTTCCTGGCGGGTTGGGCAGCTGTTAGTATCTATCTCGAACAGAAATATACTTGGGCATCAAAAATTTCTGGAGCAATTATTGCACTAATAGGGGCAATGCTTTTAGCCAACTTTAATATTATTCCAACTGATTCACCAGTTTACGATTCAGTGTGGTCTTATGTTGTCCCATTATCCATTCCACTGTTATTATTCAGGTCAAATATTTTAAAAATATGGAATGAAAGTGGAAGATTATTAATTATGTTTCTGTTAGGTTCTATTGGCACCGTAGCAGGGACCATCACAGGCTTCTTTTTATTGAAAGATGTTATTCCCGACCTTGATAAAATTGGAGCAATGATGACTGGTTCATACATTGGAGGCGGTGTGAATTTCGCGGCAATGTCAGCTAAATTTGAGGCGCCGGGGGAAACTGTATCTGCTACAACAGTGGCTGATAACATGTTAATGGCCATCTATTTCCTAGTATTAATCTTAATACCAACTCTTAATTTTTTTAGAAAACGATACAAAACACCATATATTAATGAAGTTGAAAGCGGCGTAAAAAGTGACGAGAATTTGGCTTCTTCCTATTGGGGAAGAAAGGACATGTCATTAAAAGATATTGCTCTTGCAGTGGGTACTGCTTTTGTAATTGTGGCCATATCCTTTAAACTAGCGGGATGGTTAGATCGTATTATCCCTTCAGGTGAAAATGTAAATTTCCTGCTGAATGCTTTAAATGGATTATTAGGAGATAATTACTTAATGTTAACAACCATTACCATGCTTGTTGTCACCGTTTTTTCCCGCTTTTTCGAAAGTATTAACGGCGTAAGCGTCAAATAAAACACACGTAGGAAACAACGGTCATCCGTGCGATAATCTTCTTAGAAATCAATTCGGGAGGTTATGCGATGACCCAGAAAGACAAAAGAATAGAATGGAAAGCACGCTACGATACCTGGAAAGAAAGCGGACAAAGTATCGCTGAATGGTGTCGGAATCAAGAAGTTAGCGTTCACCAAATGTACTATTGGGTGCAGCGATTTGAGCGCGATGGCAATTTCATGGAAACTCCTGGCGATACACAGTGGCTCTCCGTTCAAGTGGATGAAGAAGCTTTACCTTCTACGGGACATAGCCCCATTTTATTACACTTTGGAGCTATCTCCGTTGAAGTACGGCCGGGAGCCAATATGAGTCTATTATCCGATGTTGTGCATATGCTCCAAAACCAATGCTGACCAATCATTCATTTGATCGTGTTTATTTGGCTCGTGGAAGCACTGATTTGCGCAAATCTATTGATGGCCTGGCGGTTATTGTGAAAGAGTGTTTTGATCTGGATCCCTTTTCCCCTTGCTTGTTCGTTTTCTGTAATCGAAAACGAGATAAGCTAAAGATTTTACAATGGGAGCACAATGGGTTTTGGTTGCATTATCGCAGGCTGGAAAGAGGGACCTTCCATTGGCCATCAGAAAAGGATTCCACACCAATGAATATTAGTCCGCGCCAATTGCGTTGGCTTTTGGATGGCTTGCCCATCGAACAAAGACAGGCACACCAGGAAGTGACAGCGCGCACCATTCTATAATAAAGTGAAATATACAAATACGGGAATTCGACTAGGCAAGTCGGGTTCTTTCTCGTATACTAGATTTATGGAAAATACAGCGCATACATCAAAAGACACAATCGAATATTACAAGGCACAAAACGAAAGGCTCGAAATGGAAAAGGAAGCGTTGGAGGCCAAATTGAAATGGTATGAAGAGCAATTTCGCCTAAGCCAACAGCGCAGATTTGAGTCTTCCAGTGAGAAGACTGATTCGGAACAACTTTCCCTTTTCAATGAGGCTGAAGATACAGCTAATCCGACTGTTGAAGAACCAACTGTCGAGACGATTACATATAAGCGCAAGAAACAAAAAGGTCAACGTGATCAAAAACTTGAAAACCTGCCTACAGAAACGATCGAATATCGTTTGTCTAATGAGGAACAAGTCTGTTCGTGTTGCGGTGGCGATCTGCATGAAATGAGCACCGAGATGCGTAAAGAATTAAAAGTCATTCCGGCGCAAGTAAAAGTTGTTGAACACGTACGTTATGTCTATAGTTGCCGTCATTGCGAACACAACGAAATAAAAACGCCTATTGTGACAGCAAAAATGCCGGAACCTGTATTTCCAGGAAGTTTGGCTTCTCCATCGGCAATGGCCTATACCATGGAACAAAAATATGTGGAAGGCATGCCCCTGTATCGCCAGGAAAAACATTTGGAACGATTCGGAGTATCCATCTCACGCCAAACACTGGCCAATTGGATCGTATACGGCGCCAATACCTGGCTTGAGCTGATCTATGATGAGATGCGTGCCCAGCTATTGGAACTAGATGCTTTACACGCGGACGAGACGACGCTTCAGGTTTTATCTGAGCCGGAACGTCCCGCAACATCCACTTCCTACATATGGCTATACCGCTCTGGGCAGGAGGATATCCCAATCGTTCTATATGATTATCAGCAGACCCGAGCTGCCAAACACCCTCGCCGGTTTTTGGAAGGTTTCCAGGGTTACTTGCATGTAGACGGTTATCCTGGCTATAACGGACTTCCTAATGTCGTACTTGTCGGATGTTGGGCACATGCGCGCCGCAATTTTACAGAAGCATTAAAAGCACTGCCTGAGTCTGCAGCCACCACTTCTGTAAAAGCAAAGGAAGGCTTGGCTTTCTGTAATAAGCTTTTTGATATTGAACGTGATTTAAAGGATGTAAGTCCACAAGAACGTTATGAAAAACGATTAGAACGCAGTCAGCCTGTGCTGGATGCTTTTTCAGCGTGGCTTCGTGAACAAACACCACGGGTGCTGCCAAAAAGTGCACTTGGCAAAGCTATTAAATATTGTCGTAACCAATGGGAGCGTTTGGAGGCATTTTTAAAGGATGGGCGTTTGGAAATAGACAACAATCGGGCAGAACGGTCCATCAAGCCCTTCGTTATTGGAAGGAAAAACTGGATTTTCAGTAACACCGCAAAGGGGGCTAAATCCAGTGCAATTATCTATAGTATTGTGGAAACTGCCAAGGAAAACGGGTTAAATCCATTTAACTACCTCAGCTATTTGTTTGAGGAACTCCCTAATATGGATACGACAGATAAAGAGAAATTAGCTCAATTTCTACCATGGTCAGTGTCACTCCCGCAGGAATGCCGCGTTCCTGAAATCTAAATAAAGTATACATCGAATCCCACCTGCATTAGTAGGTGGGATTTATTTGACGCTTACGTTGTCACCGTTTTTTCCCGCTTTTTCGAAAGTATTAACGGCGCACAAGAAATTGGAACATTCCTGATTTACATTTTCTTTGTCGTAATTGGTGTTCCAGCATCACTTCCATTAATTTTGCAACACGCACCACTAATACTTGTTTTTGTGGCAATTGCAGTCGCTATTAATATGTTACTTTCTTTTCTTTTCGGGAAATTATTCAACTTTTCATTGGAAGAGGTTATTCTTTCAAGTAATGCCAATATAGGCGGACCCACAACAGCTGCGGCGATGGCCATTTCTAAAGGATGGACAAAATTAGTTGGTCCAATTTTACTTGTTGGCACGATGGGATACATTATAGGAAACTATGCCGGATCAGCATTAGGGTATTGGTTTAGTACCTTTTAATTTGGATGATAACCCAGGAAAATAGATAAGTTTGTTAGACAATCTTTATTCACTTTTGAAAATAATATAGATTACACTTGTAAAGCCTTATAAAATGAGTTGATGAAATATTTGTTGAAGAAATTTATATGTTCATACTAAGAGTGAGGTGAGAGTATGGATAGATACAGAAAAAGCAGCCATGCGTTTTAAGTCTTCAACATCTGAATGAACCCATTAAGAAAAACCGGGCAAACCCCGCCCGGTCCTTTTGTATCCACCATAGTTAGAGAAAATCCGATAATTTATATTCCTGTCCATGTATGCCCTTATAATACTCCGGATACATGTCTCCCCCACATTGTTCACAACTAAATCTGGGTGGAGTTGTTGGATCTCCTCCATCCATCAAATCAAATTCCTGTACGACATCATAAGGAATCTTCTCCTCCTCATGACACACCAAACAATGATAATTGACAAACGTCTTCTTGGGGCGCAGATGGTCGGTTCCCTTTTTCCTCTTTTTGCTTTTCTTGCCCGTTGCCTTCGAGATGATGAATCACCCTTTCTAGATAGCTTTTTGCTTCTTTCGTTAATGCTATTTTTATTTCTAATCGTCCTCCCTCAAGACAGACTTCACCCATGTACTCATAATAGTTGTTGCAATGTGGGCAAATCATTGGATCTTTTTGTCCACTTGAAATAATACGCTCTCTCCATGTTTGGCGGCGTAATGTCTTTTTCACCTTCAGTATCCATCGTTTTGTTCCTTGTTGCCATGTAGCCAACAGCTTTTTACTTAACTTCTTGCTCCTTCTTGAGTACATGCCATAATGACGAATCGTTTTAAATTGTTCATCCGGAATATGACGTATTAAACGGATGATAAACTCTTCTACTGTAACTACTTCATGTTTTTCTTTCCCATCTGTCTTGTCCACATACTTAAAAGTTACAGTTTGACCATCATATGCCTCGATCCGATTGGTTCCAATCGCTGGTCGACGAATATAGCGGCCAATATAGCGAAGCTGCTCTTTTATCTTTCCTCTTTGTTTTGGGGCATACACATAGAAGCCTTCCCCATTTGCGGAAAAAGCCTTTTGTAATCTTGGCTGTATCCTTTTCTTTTCTTGCTTCGTCAAGTTTTTTCGGATGAGCTTCAACACTACCGTCTGCCATTGCTTTCGAAGCATCTTGAATGGTATAAAATCGTATCCTTTCCATTCCCCTTTTTTCGTGATTCCCCCATCGTTACCATCATATGTACATGGGGATTGAAATTCACTTTGGAACCAAACGTATGCAATCCAACTATAATCCCCGGTATCACCTTGGCTTTCTTCTGAAAATAGTCAGTAAGTAATTTGGCTGCTTCATCCATAAGTGGCTTTAAAAGCTCACGATGTAAAAGGAATATATCCCGTAGCCCTTCATCAATTGTGAGTATCACATGTCGGTGATTCACTTGTAATACGTCCTCAGACAATAGACGACTCCATTCTTCGCTTTCTCCAACAGAACAGGTTGTACAAAAACGTCCCTTACATCGGAAGGGAATACGCTTTACATCATGGCAGCCCTCGCAAACAAAAAGTTTGAATCCTTTTTTCATATCTCCACAGTCACGAAATTTCTCTACCTCCTTTGTGACAATAGGACGGATTCTCTTTCCGTATTTCCTTTTGAATGATTCCCAATGTTGATTTTCGTCAAAGAAGATTTTTTTTAATATGTTTTTCCCCATACATAAAAAATACCACAGTAACACTCACTGCGGTAGACCCAAATTTTATACTTTCCTATCTTTTAAATAAAGGTCATGTTTACAAATTAACGGGTGAAAAATTAAAGTTGATTAAGGTGTTATGCGAAAAGCATATTATACCTTTCGCGATACTGTACAATGAATCAGAGTTAGAACAATTTATCAATGAACTACTTTCTAAAAACTTTAACTTAGATAAGCACATGGAATCACTTGTTTATGATTATCATCAAACAAATTACAATCAATGGTCTGACTTTATAACTGAGTATGGACTTCCACCTCAGTAAGGAAAAACAAGGATATCCTTAGATGATGGTTATCCTGAATGTAGCAGGAATAATCGGATATTTCCTGATATTAATCATACAAATAGTAAACGGTGGTCTATACAGTACGTTTTTTATCAGCTTCAATGTACTATCAGATTAACTAGCCTTATACAAGTAAAAATTAGTCCCCCTAAGATTTCTAGTACAAACGGTCAAAAATATCCATCGATGCTAGATTAGTATCTTATTTGTACAGCCGAATCTTCTATCCTTTTAACAAATTTTGTATTCTCATCTCCATCACCTGTCACGACTTGGTTAACAATATCCGAATAACTATAATTGGTGTCAAAAATGCCACCACCCGGAAATCTTACCTTTTCCATGACTTCCTTTCCTCCATAATAAGAATTATAGACTTTAATTGCTAAATGAAACATTGCAGCGTTCTTAATTGTTTCTCTATATTTGGGAAAGTCATCAATTGAACGTTTCGTTGTTTCATTACACAATAATTCGATATATCTAAGGAAGTCATAGCAAACCTCTATTAATTTAATATCCTGTTCATCGCCCTTGCCTGAATCAATGTAATCCAAACGTTTATAAGAAAGTAGCGATTTTTGAAGCGACGGATAAGTATAGGATATTGATCTAAACATCTTCTGAAGATTAGCATTAATATCCTGATGGAGGAAAGCAACTCTATCTTCTTTAAATTCATGCTTTCCGGGCATTGTCTCTATATCAATGAAAGACACTATATCTGCATAATACGGAATAATTAGCTGATTAAAAATGCCCTCGATTTTCTCTTCTTGGTCTATTATTTCCTGTTTCTTCTTATCCTTCCATTGTACCCAATAGGTTATGGTTAGCGTTATTACAGCAGCAAAAACCGCTCCTACTACATTACCCCAAAAATTTTCGGTTAATCCCAAAAATGTTGATTCATTTTCGGAATTCAAAAAGATACCTATATTCATTTCCCCAGCTCCAGTTTATTTCTCTACCTTCAAAATTGATTGCTGCCATTAGAATTCACCATTCTAGCCACCTTTTTACCGTTTGCCAAAAAATTTACCACGGAATGAGAGCTCCTTTACCGGTCTTTATACAGAAAACTACATTTTCACGGAATAGAGTCAAAGCCACAGTGAAGCTGCTTGCCATTGACTGTAACGCCAATCCTTTGCATTTCTGGAATGGGTCGAGGTCCCCCGCCAACGAATGCTTAGAATCGATTTGTCCGTGTTATCATGACTGAATTCACACTACTTCGAGTTAAAGCAGAGTAGCTTTTTTACTGTATGGTAAAATTATTACCTAAGATACTGATATGTTAGGTCTTATCTTTCCTTCTTTAATAATAATCTTAGGGATCTTAAAGCAAAAATCATTGTTTTCAATGTCGAATCCAACTACTTCAAAAAACCTTCAGTATTACTATTTTCTTATATTTGAATACTAACTGTCAGATTCTCATACCTATCTGTTTCTGTTTTCACGTTTCCTTTGATGCACCCATGTACCATTAAAGCGTTAAATTGTCTTTTTACTACTACATGGTTCCCAACCCATTTTACATTAACTATTGCATAAAATGGATATCCTTCATTCACAATGTCAAACCAATAGGAATTTTGACTTGACCCATGATAAATTTTGATTTTAAAGAAGGGCCTATATTTTTTTATTCTTTCATCACTTTGTATTTCATATTGCCTTTTTGTAATAAAGGCTACTCTCCATGAAGCCATAGCTGCTACAGCGGCTGCTATTGCCGACCCTAATGATATCCATTGATCAATACTCATAAAAATTATCTCACCCTGTGTTGATGTTGAGGAACACCAATAATTCTTATTAGGGAATTACACCCTTTAACGGAAGACCGTAATTTAATTGGTTTCTTTATTTCCTTGGACTAAAGTTTTTCTTTTTTTATTGTCATTTCAATTGACAACCCTTCATCCAATAGTTCACTCAAATCTAAATACATAGTTAAGTCTGATATATCACCGATATTATGTTTAACAGGTCCCCTATTAAGCTCCGATGTAATCACTATCCTATATTCTTGTTGGAAAGATAACGTGTCATCTTTCCAAAATAGATAATCTAGACTCTTTTCCTTATTATGTGAATCCATCCTTTCCCTGTTATTGACTGAAAAGTCATCATACTTTACTAATTTAGCTTTATACGCCATATTATTCCTTGCTATATATTTTTCAAATCTATTTACAAATTCCTCTGGATTAGCTATCAATAATATTTCACCTTGGAAATTCTCTTTTAATTTTCTTTTCCTCTCTTCCGCAACCAATGAACGCGCCTTAATTCGAAGATTATAATCATCAATTTTTTCCTCTTTTTCAACAATAAATTCATTAGCCATCAAGGCAAACAGACAAAAAACAGGACGATGTTTATCTATTGTCTTGTGAATGGTTACTGAATCAGCATCAGCCTTTGCTATTAATTCATCGGTTTCATGCTTGTAGATTTGAATTTATAAATCCCTCATATGTAGTCCTGCTTCGTATTTATCTCCAATCCCTTTACAGGCATCTTTTTTCTCACGGTCGATAAAATATTTGAAATTATTCATATAAATATTACCCAATCGCAAATCTTCAAGATATTTTCTCTCATTGTGCTTAAATAAACAAACCACCATATTTTCTAACATACCACCGTAATCACTTAAATATTTAGCCAAAAAAATCACCTTCTGCCTCTTTAATTTCAACATATTTTACTTAATATACTAATTTGTCAAATAAATATAATTTCAAAAAGTAGCTGTTGCATAAATGCTTATTTAAATATATTTCTTATAATCCTGTTTAATAATCATTATTATTTTATGATAATCGTCAAAAATCATTTCTATATATTCCTGCCCCGGTCCTAAGTATTCACATTTCTCTGCTATCTCGTCTATATGTAATACACGTGTTACCACTTCATATTTAAACAAATGCAAATTTTCGTATAACACTTTTCTGTTGCCTTTTACATAAACTTTCCAATCAAAATCTTTAGGTTCTCCATAATGTATAGGAAACTCAAGTGGGCTATTATTGCCCTCATTTCCTAGAATAGTATTATAAGCGATTAGTTTCATTCGTCTATTCTTTGTTTCCTCGATCCTATTTTGATGTCTCGTTTGAGCCCAGTATGAAATCCATCCACCTAATCCGACGCCAATTAAAGGTAGTATTGATTGTAATAGGTCATTCATGAATTATCCCTTGCCTTTGTAAAACTTTATAATATATATTTTAAACACCTATTAATTCTTGTAAGGTTATTTATTGGTTTGGAGGTTTCTACACTTTACGTGGTTATAAATCATGGTTAAATAATAAACTCTCATACGCTTCTCACCTAGCGGAATAATTGTGCAAAAGGGGCATAATCAAAAATGGGCATTTATGACTTTGCCCTTTACCGCTTTCAATAAACTAAAATCAAATCCTTATATACTTTTCCATCTGTTCTTGGTATTTAACCTTTTTAAAACTTCATGACGCACATTTATAGGTTGTTCGTATAATTTTGTTATTTTATCAGACCCTCCGATTTATTTTTTTACTGTTAATACCTGAAATGTTATGTCTTCTTTCTTTAATCCAGTGTTATCAAACCCTATGATTGGGCTCGTTTGCCGATTTTTATAAGAATTATACTTCATGTCTATTGAAAAATTGATAATTCCATTCGACATTATACCACAAACCTGTCTGGTGATGTAAGACTTTTTTGAAATGGTCTGTTACCGAACTATTCGAACTTACTGTCATATTACAATAATATTACAAATCTATTGGAAATCTATCAAACTTTTACCTTAATTGATATAATCGTGACATAGTTAGTAAAATTTTCATGTGAGAGGGGTAGAGAATTGACGAATAAGAAATTAATTATGTCAGTATCTGCGAGTGCGGCCATCGCTTCGGCATTTTTTGTCGCTGATGAAGCAGACGCAGCTTCCTATAAAGTAAAAAGTGGTGACACGCTATGGGCCATCGCACAAAAATACAATACAACGGTTGGTCAATTGAAATCGGCAAACAGCCTGACCAGTGACGTTATCTATCCAAAGCAGGTACTGGAAACTGGGAATAAAAAACAATCATCCAACTCTAATTCTACTAATAAATCTGGTTCTACATATACTGTAAAATCGGGTGACACCTTATCGGGGATCGCCGCCAAACATAACATATCCGTTTCTGAATTAATGAACTGGAATAACTTGAAATCGACATTAATTTTTCCTGGAGATGTATTGGCTGTCACGAAAAATGGAAGTTCTTCCAGCGGTGCGAATGCATCTGGCGGCTCAAGTTCTTCGGGATCAAGCTCGAATGGTGGTAGTGTTGGCTCAGCAAAAGTGCACACCGTTCGTTCCGGTGACACGTTATCGGGCATCGGTAGCAAGTACGGCGTTAGTGTTGCCAATTTGAAACAATGGAACAACCTGAAATCCGATCTGATTATTGTCGGGCAAAAGTTGAACATTAGCAAGAGCTCATCATCGGCAGGTTCCGGTTCCAGCTCGGGCTCTGGTTCATCCGGCTCAAGCGATTCTTCCAGCGGTGCCAGCTATGATGCAAGCAAAGTGGCTAGCATTGCCAAAAGTCAAAGTGGGGTCCCGTATGTATGGGGCGGCTCTAGTCCAAGCGGGTTCGACTGTAGCGGATTTATCTATTACGCCTACAATCAAGCAGGCAAATCGATCAACCGTACATCAGCTGAAGGCTATTACAACCGTTCGGCCTATGTCAACAAACCAGCTGTAGGCGATCTCGTCTTTTTCGAAAACACCTATAAGAGCGGCATCTCCCATGTCGGCATCTACTTGGGCGGCAACCAATTCATCAGCGCCGAATCAGATGGCGTGAAGATTAACAGCCTAAGCAACCCGTATTGGAGCAAGCACTTTGAAGGATATAAGCGGTTTTATTAATACATCGAGTTAACCGCTCCCTTTGGTATGCCTTATTGAATGATAGTATAACCGGCTTTTGATTCATTTGGTTTGATTAATGAAAGTGCCGGTTATTGGAGAAGATGGTAGGAATCCGGCTCTGGGCCGGATTCCTTTTTATGTTGGGTTGGTGTGTGGGCTGGAGCAGGGCGGGACACTCGATCAACTTTTCACCGTTTCCGATCGACTTTCTCGCTCCTTCGATCAACTTTTCCTCGTTCCCGATCAACTTTCTTGACCGATCGATCAACTTTTCTTCATTCCCGATCAACTTTCACATTCGATCGATCAAATTTTCCATAAGACACTTCCAATGAGAAGTCCATACCAAGTGTAACACCTGGCACGGTCAACATTCAGGGAATCCGTGCCAAGGCATTTCCGGGTGGAGGAACGAACCTAAAATTTCCTCCAGTTTAATTAATTCGCCAACATCATTTCAGTGCTATTAAACTCCCCGAAATATGCTATAATATGAAATATATACTAACAATTTAATAGGAAAAGGAGAATTCTATGTTACTTCGAAAACGCCCCAAGCCACTGCCACTACGGAAACTGGAAGTGCTTATTCCACGAACACCCTCTTATTTCAGTTGTTTACCAGATATGCAACAGGATCTGGCAAAACGAATGACAGGATATATCGGTGAAAAAAGAGTTGATTATCACCTAAGATCGCTCGCCAAGAAATATACCATTCTGCATGATGTCCACCTCAAACTCCCATATGGAAACTCTATCCAGATCGACTCATTTATTCTTACTCCATATGCCATCTTTATCATTGAAATTAAAAATTATAAAGGAACGATCACCTTTGACACGCTTCTCAAGCAACTTATCCGTGATGACGGTGAAAAGGAGACAGGCTTTAAATACCCAATTACACAAGCGGAGAATCATCAGCTGCACCTCGAAAATTGGCTGCACGATCATCATTTTGCAAATGTACCCATTCGTTATTTCATAGCTATCGCCGATCCAGGTACGATTATAAAAGTAGAAGGAGACAAGCAGGGAATCGCCAAAGTCGTCACACATGCAGAACATCTCCCACAGCGAATACTCGAAATAGATGCAGCATATGCACAGAGCAATAGTGCCAACTTGCCGGTTAAAAAGATAAGTGATGCTATTTTGAGTGAATGTGAGGAATTTGATATAGATATCTTGGGGAAATATGGTATGACGAAGGAAATGATTTTGCCTGGGGTGGGTTGTCCGGAGTGTGGAGTTTTGGCAATGGAAAGACAGTATGCGAACTGGAAATGTAGACGATGTGGGAAGTTAAGCAAAGATGCACATGCACGGGCGCTGGATGTTTATTTCCTATTGATTAGTGATAAAGTAACGAACCGTGAATGTATGTGGTTCCTAAAAATTAATTCGCGTCATCTAGCCTCAAGAATTTTGAAATCATATAACTTGACTTATTTCCAAAAGGGCAAATACTGGACGAAAAAACGCTGATGTCCCGCACAAGTTAAATAACGGATACGATTCGATTCACTCATCAACCGGTATTTAATTAACCAAAGGCCGGTTATAGGACAAGTTAACCTAATGGGAGTTTAGTGCTATTAAAATTACCCTAATCTTAATAAGAATAACTGAACCGGCGTGGAAGGTTGATCGAAAACGAGGGAAAGTTGAGCGAACATGCATGAAAGTTGAGCGAAAACGAAGCAAAGTTGAGCAAACATGCATGAAAGTTGATCGGAAACGAGGGAAAGTTGGTCGAACATGCGTGAAAGTTGATCAAGGTGAATGAAAAAGTGATCGTTATCGGAATATGAGATGTTCGGTAGCTTGACCGGTTTATACGTTATCGGCGCATGCATCACTGTTTATATCTCCATCGGACACCGCAGCTTTATCTCAATCGACTTGTTGCTTACTCTAAATCACCCAAAAAGGCGAACCACTACCAGATCCGCCTTTCCGATGATTTTTGTGAACAGAACTGCCAGCATTACACGATACTTGTCTTCTGGGCATTTGTGTCATTTACATCCAAATCATTGACGAGATTGAGCGGGACATTCGTGATTGTAAAATCGCCGTTTTCTTCTCCTAACCCATAGTTTTGCTTAATGGTTAAAAATGTATCTACACGCGGGGAAGGTGCCAAGTTCATTGATGAATTCCTATCCATTGCATTCACCTTGATCGCCAAGACATTTACGGCTACAGGTCCAAAAAACACCATTTGTTATCCCTCCATCTTTTTGGGTAAGGCATGAAAGGTTGATGGCGAATCCACTTGATCCCGGTCATCAATAAAACTTTGCGGACTTACAAAGTCACTTCCATCCCCAAAGTTTTGCCCAAACCCTTGTGTTTTCTTATCCGAGTTATTCCAATCAGCTAGCACGTTTTGACCTACATTGACGGCAGACGCATTTTCAAAGGAGTTGATTTTTAACACAAAAATATTGATATTGACTGATGCACCTTTCATCTATTGCTGCCCCCTCCCTTAAGTGAATATATTACACCGCCTGCTTGCTTATGAGAAAAAAGGAAATTTTCATATTCATTGTGTGATCAAGGTAATGAACGTTCCATTGGCTTAATACATATATATAACACCGCTATTACTATTTTAACGTGGAAGTTGAATCAATCGAAAAACCGGGAAAACTTTTTCCTTCATGTTTTTAGACCTTTAATCCGAATGAACATTTACGGTGCTCTTCATCATTTGATTCGGCTAAGTCCTCCTTTTAGAACGTAGATGTACAACTAATTTTAGTTCCTGTCCAGGTGTAATGACATTTGTCAGGAGGCAGAGATAATGGACATGGAAAAACTCAGACAATGGATGGAGATGGCGCAAAAATACCAAAACGGTAACTTTTGGGATGCTATCTTTGATCAATATCCTGGTATGGACCAGCAAAACACAAATGGAGACCAACAAAATATGGGGGCAACGGGGCAAAATGATGATGTATATACAGAAGAATCACCGAAGCATCATACCTCGGCCGAATTCCCCCTGGCTGATATTTTTGTTACGGACACGCAAATAATGATTATTATTGAACTACCCGGGTTGAAGAAAGAGGATATTCAATTGTCCCTTTCCGGAAATAAATTGCTTGTCAAAGGAGAAAGTAAGATGCCTATTGTGTCGGGATCACCCTTCCTAAAAGAACGGAAATATGGTGAATTTGAAAGACAGATTGAGCTGCCGGAGCCCACTGAAAGCAAAGACATGCAAGCCAAATTTGACAATGGTCTCCTGCTGGTTACATATATTAGAAAATATAACCAGCATGAACCAATTTCCATCCAATAAGAGAGAGCTTATTTTTTTATATTTTCCGCGTCTGTGAAATCAGAATCCTCTACGGTAGAAGCAGGCATAATTTGGGTGACTTCATCCGCATTTTGTTCACCAAATCCTTCATTTCGATGATTGACTACATGATTTCCACGTGCAATCGTTTTGCCAATGGAAATGGTGGAATTTTTATCGATTGTATTTATTTTTACATGATGCAACCCAATAGTCGTCTTTGCTTTCATCTGCAGGATCTCCTTTCGTCATTTTTTGGACAATATTTTTTGAAAAGGTGTGAGATAAGATGCCTATAAAAGATTTATTCAACAGGGATGAAAATAATGATGATGAAATAGAGATGCTGGCCAAAAGGGTAATGGCACTTGAATCGAAAACGAATACGTTGGATGTACATATGCGACAATTTGCAAAGTTTGAGAACGAATTGCGATCAGAAGCCTATACCTCCAAATATAGCAATAATAAATCAAAGGAGACGCGGAAATCAGCGGAGAAAAATGCTTTAACACGTGAAACACTTTCCGCCATGGAGAATCATATTTATTCACAAGTGTCCGATTATGTCAAACAGACCACAAGTCCCATTCAAAAGAAAATGAACAGCTTAGAAGAAAGGTTGTCTGTTATGGAAAATAATGTTCTGAAAATGAGCGATTTGATCGAGAAAAACCTGCAGCAGACAATGCAATTAAAAAGTGAGATGGAACGCATAAAAGCGGGATTAAGCCCAAGGGAAGAAAAACCGGTTGTCATTCGGGAACTGAAAGTAGATAGAATTATGCTGGATAAATACGAGCAGAACAATAATTTTGGTAACTTGGGAATCAAAAATATTAGTGGGCAACTGAATATAGGGGCAACTTACGGAAAAAGCGCCCTCCCATCAGGAATTACTGATGAGCTGATAGATGATTGGAAAAACCCTGAAGAAGAAGCTGAACAACAAGAAATGATGGACGAGAGTGATTCTGGGAGCGAATCTGATAATGGGGCAGTAAATAAATCAGATAATGGGGTGGATAATGAGTCAGGTGATGAATCCAAGGGTGAGTCAGTAAATCAGCCGGATAATGGGGCGGATAATGGGTCACGTGATGAATCCTATCTTGATTACCACGGTCGAGGCCACAGCGGCTATTTTGCAGGCAAGCAACAACCAGATGACGATACAGATGGTTTCACAAATATACCGATTGAATGATAAGAATTAGATGTGTGCCTGGCACCCGAATATTTCATTGAAAGGGTGCTGTCATTTCCTGGTTTTTATCGCATTCGATCGATTTGCGCCTTGCTCGATCGATTTTCTCTTGCACTCGATCGATTTCACACCGCGCTCGATCGATTTTTCGCCTTGCTTGAACTGTTCCAATGGCAGGAAGCTTTCTCAGTCAATTGTTTGCGTACCTGGCATCCGGACAGTTCAGCGTATTCCGGGGTTGATGGCGTGCCTTCACCCGGTCTTCCTGCGATACATTTCAACCCCTTCTGTATTAATATGTCTAATTAAGCTTTTGTTCGTAATCCCTTCATAATGAACCACGTCAAAGAAATATGGAAGCGGGTACTCTTCATTTAACAGGAAATGTAGTTCGGATACCGTTTTTCTCGTGACTTCTTCCCCTACTATCGCAATATCCACGTCTGAGCCTTTTTTATAATTTCCCATCGCTCGACTTCCAAAAATCAATGCGTTCAATTGCATCAAAAAGACCTATCGCATTTTTTATTAACGTCTGATCTCGAGATTGCAAGCCAAACATTATTCTCTTTCCTCCTGAAGTTTTTCATACAATATCTTCAACTGCGGCAAAAATACGTTTGCAATTTCATCGACAAATTCCTTTGCCATCTGTTCATCATATGTATGAGTCATTAAATTACGTTTGGATAAAGCATCCATCCAGACATGTCCGTCATCAATTAAGTCAATTTGATATGCCTGTTTAATCGCTTCTCTTGGACTCTTTACTACATACCCTTGTGCTTCCAGGTAGTCTTTTAGAACTTTCCACGATAGTTCAAATGTCATTTCAAAAAACTGAATGACCCCAGCCCACTCTAATTCCGTTTCAACGGATTGTGTAGCATATTTATTCAACAGTTTGAACGATCGTTCGAAGTTTTCAAACCGCTGTCGCCACCGTACCTCTTTTGACGGTTCCATATAAACACTCCTCTCAGGCAACATTATATTTTATATTGGAACAAAGGTACAAGCCATTGTTTGCATTCAACCATCCAAAACTGTTCGCCTACTTGCATGGAAAAATAGGCATCCCGTCCTTCAGCTTGCGGGTCCGTTATTGACAAAAATGGAATATCAAAACCTCTTGTCAATATTATTATGATTATTTATATAATTACAACATAATATGAGGAAAATTGTTTGTGTGCCTGGCACCCGAATAATTTCACGTAACCCTTTTCACTCTAACACACACGCCCTAACATGATATAATAACACCGTACGGGACGCCTCACAGTTCCCCCGTAGAAGGAGTTATCATACCATGGGAAATAACAAACAAGTCGGTCTTAAGCCATTTTTCTCGCTTATTTTATCAACAAACATTCCAAAAGTTGCGTTAACAATCGGCTTAATCGCAAGCATCCTCACAACAATCGCCGGTCTGGTCGTTCCATTACTGACCAAACAATTAGTCGACGGCTTTTCCGCTTCCTCGCTAAGCATCCCACTTATTACGGCGATTGCTTGTGCCTTTATTATCCAGGCTGTCGTCAATGGATTGTCCACGTATCTGTTAACTGCAGTCGGCCAAAAAATCGTAGCCAATCTTCGGGAAAATATGTGGGTAAAACTCATCCGCCTGCCCATTAGTTATTTTGACAAAACTTCAAGCGGCGAAACAGTCAGCCGCGTGGTAAACGACACGAATATCGTCAAAGACTTAATTTCGGAGCATTTTCCACAATTTGTTACAGGTATCATCTCGATCATAGGAGCAGTCGCTATCCTCCTAATAATGGATTGGAAAATGACACTTATTATGCTCCTTGCTGTTCCGATTACAGTGGCAGCAATGGTCCCGCTTGGCAAAAAGATGGTCAAGATTTCGCGTGGACTTCAGGATGAAACAGCTGTCTTTACTGGTAACGTCCAGCAGACACTTGGCGAAGCACGCTTAATGAAAGCCTCGAATGCAGAACAAAACGAAGAAGCAAAAGGACTGGCAGGAATCAAGAAATTGCTCGGATTTGGCTTACAGGAGGCTCGTATTTTTGCACTGGTCGCACCACTTATGTCCCTCATCGTCATGGTCGTAATGGTGACGATCATTGGTTACGGTGGTATGCGTGTGGCAAGTGGAACGATGACAACTGGATCCCTCGTTGCCTTTTTACTTTACCTTTTCCAAATCATTATGCCAATTACCGCTTTTGCCATGTTTTTTACCCAATTACAAAAAGCAAAAGGCGCCACGGAAAGGATTATCGATATCTTGGAGCTGCCACTGGAAATTGGTCAAACCGGTATGGAAATGGATATTGCAAACCTGCCAATCCATGTTGAGAACGTATCATTCGCCTATCAAGCGGATGAACCCGTGCTTAGACAAGTATCTTTTACCGCTAACCCCGGCGACAAGATTGCTTTTGCCGGTCCGAGCGGCGGCGGAAAAACAACCATGTTCGGACTACTTGAGCGTTTTTACGAACCGGCAACAGGTGTCATCCGCATTGGAAACACCGATATTCAAGATTTGTCCCTGAAATCTTGGCGGAGTCAAATCGGCTATGTCCCCCAAGATAGCGCCATGATGGCCGGGACGATACGCGAAAATTTGTGTTACGGTCTGGAAAATGAAGAACAAATACCTGATGAACTATTATGGCGTGTTGCCGAAATGGCGTACGCTGCCCAATTCATCAAAACTTTTCCAAAGGGATTATATACAGAGGTTGGGGAACGCGGCGTGAAGCTATCTGGTGGTCAGCGCCAACGCATCGCCATCGCTCGGGCATTCCTGCGCGATCCGAAAATCCTAATGATGGACGAGGCAACCGCCAGCTTGGACAGTCAATCGGAAAAAGCTGTCCAACAAGCTTTAACACAATTAATGAAAGGACGAACGACATTTGTTATTGCCCACCGACTTTCAACAATCGTCGATGCAGATAAAATTATTTTCATTGAAAAAGGCCAAGTAACAGGCAGTGGGACACACCAGGAATTAATCCAGTCACATGCATTGTACCGTGAATTTTCTGAACAACAACTTGTGTAGAAATTGAACAAGCAGCTGGGCGATGCATATTGGTTCGGGGGCCTGGCATATTTGTTTAGGCTAAGTAGCCATAATGGCATAGGCAAATTAAAGGGTATCAGTGGCTTTGTTAATGTGGTTTTGTAACCGGCTTTTGGTTAATGAAGTGCCGGTTATTGGGGGAGGAGGTTAGAATTCGGCGGGCGGGATTTCTTTTTTGATAGGGTGCGGATGAGTTGGGGCAGGCGTGTCTTTCTTAGGTTTGCGCGTTTCTTCCGGTTTCGTGCATCTCTCCCCCAGCCTGGTCGTGCTCCCTCCCGGCCTGGCACACTTCTCTCCCCCCAGCTTACCACCACTCCCAATACACAACCATCATCACCACATCCCGCTATTTCCGCTGAACCGACCACAACATCACAAACGAAATCAGGACAATCGCCAGCACCCACATCCAGGCCATTTGCATATTTCCCGAATCAATCGCAATGTAAATGGCCGTCGGGATCGTTTGCGTCTCCCCGGGAATATTGCCGGCAAACATCAATGTCGCCCCAAACTCACCCAATGCCCGTGCCACACTTAGAATACTTCCGGAAATGAGCGCCTTTGATGCTAACGGGATGGAAATCAGAAAAAACAGCTTCCATTCCTTTGCACCGTCCACTCTAGCCGCTTCCTCAATCCCCTGGTCAATGCCTTGAAAACCGGACTTTGCTGATTGGTACATAAGCGGAAAGGCTACCACAACGGAGGCAATCACGGCAGCCACCCAAGTGAAAATAACCGGTTGCTGGAAAACCCATTCAATCATTCGTCCCACAACACTTTGCCTACCGAAAATAACAATTAGGAAAAACCCGACAACAGTGGGTGGAAGAACCAATGGCAACATCAGGATCGTTTCCAAGACAGCCTTGCCCCTGAAACGTTTGCGAGCCAAAATTCGACCAACAATCGTGCCGGTTAAAATTACGATAATCCCAGCAATCACCGCAACTTTTATGGATAGCCAAATCGGGCTCAGAAATTCATTCGTCGTTAGTTCATTCCACAGTGAATCCATATTTTTCAAACACCTTTAATGCTTCATCACTTTGCAAATACTGATAAAAATCCCTTGCTTCCTCCCTGTGTTTCGTGTCTTTGACAATGCCAAGTGGATAAATGATTGGCGTGTGGGTCTTGGCATCAGCAGTGGCCGCGATTGTTACCTTGTCCGAAATCACTGCATCAGTTTTATAAACCACCCCCGCTGCCACATTTCCCGTCTCCACATAAGACAATACCTGCCGTACATCTTTGGCATAAACTATTTTCGGTTCGACATCATTCCAAATCTCCATTTTTTCCAGGGACTCCTTTGCATACTTGCCCGCTGGTACCGATTCGGGTATTCCAATCGCAATTTGATCGATATCCGCTTTTGTTAAATCCTTAAAGCTGCTTATGGAACTTTTTTTATTGGGGACAACCAGGACAAGCGAATTACCAAGGAGATCCACACCGTCCTTCTTGCTGATCTTTCCTTCATCCACCAGCCGATCAAATTTATCCTCCGCCGCGGAGAAGAACAAATCAACCGGAGCCCCTTGCGAAATTTGCTGCTGTAAGGAACCCGAACCGGCAAAGTTGAATTTCAACGCCACTTCAGGGTGCTCTTTCTTATATGTATCCTGAATCTCCGTCATCGCATCCTTTAAGCTGGCTGCCGCGGAAATGGTTAATTCTATCTTTTCCTTAGCCTTCTTGCTCCTGGATGATTGATCGGTATTTTCAGTATTGGAACATGCAACAATAACCACCAATAAAAAAGCAATCACCGCCACAAGTTTAAGCTGTTTCCACATCTTTTGGTCCCCTTGTATAATAAGATATATTTCATTATATCTTATTATACAAGGGTTTGTGTACCGATGATATGACAATTGTGCAACTTAAAAAATGGCGATCGATATCGTATCTCTTCCCTATTCTCGATTGACTTTTGCATCCTTTCGATCAACTTCTGCATCTTTTCGATCAACTTTCACGCTCACTCGATCAACTTCCGCGCTCACTCGATCAACTTCCGCGCTCACTCGATCAACTTCCGCGCTCGCCAAACTTTAAGGGATCAGTACCCCGCACCCAAACTTTTCCCATCTATTTCAATCGCAACGAATATCCAGTCTCCGCTTCAATCTCCCTGCTAACTGTTGCAAATGCTTCCTCGCCAGGTTCATTCCCCACTTTAACGGAAACTTCCGCTTTGTCCATGTGTACGGATGGGTTGCCTTTTTGTTCCCATTCAGGTGGGATAGCTTGATTGGTGATGCGGATGATTTCATTTTGTTTCGGGGATTTGGCATACGTTACGGCCATACCGATTTCATTGCTCAACGCCTGCATCATCTCGCCATATCGCTGGGCAACTTCCGGCGATATAAAATGCAATTCCATCAACGGTTGACCGCCAGCTTGTTTCATTCCTGTTTTGAAGATGGTCACACCGTAATCTTCACCATATTGTTTGGCGACTGCAATAGCCTGATTATTTTCCAACGGCTCAATACCGACTTCAGGAGTGTACACGTCATCCGAACCACTTGCACCACCGCTAGTCCCCTTAACAGCATGCGCATCTTCGGCAAACACGAGTGTAAATCCGGTGGTTTGTTTAAATTGCTCGGCGATGTGCGCGCTATTTTCCGGTTTCGCTTCTTTGGTCACAACCGTGGCATCATGAATGTGAACCGATGGCATGGCAACATTCTTTTCCAACAGTGATGCAAGCAGTGGCTGGAATGCTTCGTGCCGGACGGAATCAGAAAATGCCACATTCCAGCCAGTTTGCTTCATCAAATCCCGGGAAATCTGTTTTTGCTCTTTATCGGAAATACTATCGGGAAAATCAAACGACAACAGCATGTGCTCATTTTCCGTTCCATTTTCCTTCACGCCACAGCGCAAGAATCGTGGGTGATCGGCAAAATAGTCGCGGATCTTGTCCATCGCATGATTGGCATTCATTTTTTTCGCCTGGATGGGCAAGTCCAAATTGCTCAGTTGAAACCGTAGCTTCTGATCCAGTTTGTACCCAACGCGTCCTTCCACATCTACATGTCGATGTGAATCTGGGATACTTTGCAGTGCCAAGGCAACGGCAAATTGCTGTGCTTCATCTTCAATCCCAAGCCGCTGGAAAATTTCCTGCAACGACAAGGTATAATCGGGCACCAGATCCCAATTCACGTTTTCCAGATATGGACGGCTAAAAGTCAATACGCGATTGGCTACATCTGCAAATTTTTCTATGGATAATCCCCACGGGCCAAGTGTTTCCATCATACGATTGGCCTCCACTTTATCCAGCTTTCCTTTTGGCGTGTCGCAGTAAAATGTCGCGATTTTCGGATGCACGTTTTGACAGAGGCCAAATTTTAATGTTTCATCTGCCTCTTTCTTATATAGTAGTACATGACCAATATAACTGCGGAGCCGCTCCTGTTCACGATTCCGTTTGTATTTTTTGCCAACAACGCCCTTTCCTTCTTTCCGTTTATCAAAAGGATACGTTTCTCCATTTTCTGTTAACAGTGGATGAAAACGGGGATGAATTTTATCACCCAACGCAACCCGCGCATCATCATCTCCGTGCACTAAAAGGGTATACGTTGGATTCAGCGTTTCAATAAATCGGGTCATCTCACTCGCATCCGCATGTGCGGACAAGCCAAATTTATCCACTTGGCAATTCACCTGATAAGATTCGCCATCAATATCCAGCGTATCTTCCTCACCCGCAGCAAGTGCCAGCAATTTTTTACCCGGGCTTTCCTCGTCTTGATAACCGGTCAGATAAACTGCATTCTTTTTATCCGTGACCAAATGTTTCGCGTACCAAGCACTCGCCCCGCCGGTTAGCATTCCCGATGACGCAACAATACAGGCAGGTTGACCGTTTATTACGTTTTTCCGTTCTTTCGGGTCAACCGGTATGCACCTGCCCTCGGTTAAAAACGCATCCCCATTTGTCCGCACCCGATGTGCAACCGGGCCTTTCAGGTAATGCGGGTAATTGCGATAAATTCGGCTGACCGGTGTGACCAGACCATCCACATAAATTGGAAATGTCGGAATCAGCCCTTTTTCCATGTAATCTTGTAAAACCAACAGAACCTCCTGCGCCCGGCCAAGTGCAAACGCCGGAATCAAAGCAAATCCGCCATCCTCAATCGTTTGCGCCACATGTTGTGCCAGCCGCTTTTCCTCCATATTCCGATCCGCGTGCAAACGATTACCATAAGTCGATTCCATCACCACCACATCAGGCTGGATATTTTCCGCCACCTTGGCACCTGGGATTGTCCGCCCGCCACTAAACGATAAATCCCCGGTCACCAGTAGACGCTCACCGTTATTCTCCAGCAAAAACATCACCGCACCCATAATATGTCCGGCACGATAAGCAGTTACCGTCGTCTGACCTATTTTCATCACACCATTTGCCGGCAAAACAAGCACTTGTTTCAGCATTTGCTGCATCTGCTCTTCTGTATATGGCATCAGCGTCTGATTCAACCGGCTTTGCTCTGTCAAAATTTTATAGGAATCTTTCATCATCAGTTGCATCAAATCAGCAGTCGGCGGCGTCGCGTAGATCGGAACATCCGGATATAACGCATGAACGACCGGCAACGCACCAATGTGATCCGCATGTGCATGGGTGACCAGAATCACATCCGGCTTACCGAGCTCGTCTGTCATTCCCAGCATCGGCAGCTGATCCTCCCCATGCATCCGCATCCCGGCATCAATCAAAATATTTGTCTCGCCCAATTGAATATGTAAACAGGAAGCACCTATTTCGCTTCCTCCACCAAGAACCGTTACTTTCATGTAGGCAAACACCCTTTCCTTCAAATCGATAGGTCTATTATAACATGGGATAGAGGGTCTCTGTCGTCCCCATTTTTATGCGCGACTGATCTTCTTCAACTAATTTCTTTCCCTTTCTACCGTGACAAATGGTACACGTGCCAGGCACCCAAACCATTCAGAATTGTCCGGGTGCCTGGCACTGAATTACATGCGTACAATAACCGCGCCTCCTCCAGATGGTGTTGAAACCATTTGGCTTTGTTCTGGCTGATGCTGTAGTTGCTGTAATATCGCATTGTTTTGCTGAATTAGTTGTACAAGCAGCTGTTGGATATGCTCTAACTGTGCTTGCATATCGCCTCCAGATTTTATATATGGTGTATACATCATCGGATTATAGGAATAACCCTCCGTATTTTTTCCATTGTGTTGTTCTGACGTTTTTTCAGGCCCTTTGTTGGTGTTGGGTGGTGCAGGGAAGCTCCCGGGATATTGCTGGTTAGACGGATTAGCAACCTGGGGGCCTGACGGATATGGATTATACGAATATGAACTTTGAAAGCCAGATGGAGGCATTACACTACTTTTTGCTTCATTCTCTTGATTCCTTGCATTTGGTCGGAGTGGATAATAGTAATACATCATTTCCCCCCTTCGTCACAATATAATTTTATTCAATTTGCTAAAAAACGGGTGCTTTTATCCAATAATTGATGAAGTGGCCCAATTTGCTTACAAGGCTGGAGGGAGTCTCGACATAGAAATGATTTAACACCAAAAGGTTTAACTTACTCCATTTATGTTAAATATATATTGTAAACATTGGAGTTGGAAAGGAGTTGCATGGATGAAACGCAGGATTTCCCTTTTATTTCTATTAACTATTGCGGTTGTTTTAACTGCATGTGGTGGAAACGCAGATAATGACAACGCAGACAGTCGGAACAACACGGTTAAAAAAGATGCCGACGCCCAACAAGTAAACAAGGATGAGAATACCCAAAAGGTTAACGTTGACCTAAATAACGGTGATGGTGAGTCGGTTGGGACGGCAACATTAAATCAGGTTTCGGATGGGGTTGAAATCATGATTGAAGGAAAAAACCTCCCAAAAGGCACCCACGCTTTTCATATCCATGAAAAAGGACAATGTGAGGCGCCAGACTTCGAATCAGCAGGAGGCCATTACAATCCGGATGATACCAATCATGGGTTTGATGACCCGGATGGACCACACGCTGGCGACATGCCAAATATTGTGGTAGGGAATGATGGCACGGTGAAACAGTCATTTCTGGTTGAAAATGTATCATTGGAAAAAGGCGAGAATAACTCTTTACTAACCGATGAAGGAACATCCCTCGTCATTCATGAAGGTGCTGATGACGGAAAATCACAGCCTGCTGGAGACGCAGGTGACCGACTGGCATGCGGTTCTATAAGCGAGTCATCGGGAACAGCGATGCATCAATGACCTTCTCGTTTAGCTTAACGTCTATTGTCTAACATGTACCCCAAGGTGATCACGTCTTGGGGTATTGTTTTATCTTAGAACAGGCTTTTGAAAAACATGACATTCCTCTGGGATCTTCTCTAATCGGAGGTAAACTTTTATTAGTAAATATTCTGTTCTAAGGTTCTAACAAGTATTTACTGGGACCAAATCACTGTATAATCCTCTAATAAAACTTGTTTTGGTTTATTTTGGATAGATACTTCTATCAAATTCCCTTTCTTTATATAATTATCAACTTTGACCGGTACATTTAAAATCTCAATAACTTCAACTGCACATGCATAAAACTCTTGATAATCTTCTTCTTCTATCTCTAGCCCATTATCCGTTTCATAACAGGTATCCACTTTCCCCTTGATTTCTAAACCACTTTTCCACTTAATTATGACATAATATCTGTCTTTTAAACTAGTAAGTAGAACCTTATGAAGTGAATCGGTTTCCATAATATTTGCGTCCTCCTTTTTTACCAACTAATAGGATTCGAAGGTACAATATGTGCACCATTTTTTGAATAATGTATAATTCCCTTAGTAGTTTCATAATACTCCCCAGTTATAGGATCGACATATTTACCTATTACTTGTCCAAAGTCCACCCTTTCCTTATTTGCTCCTAGCCATTGCCCAGTTCCTGCTTTTTCATCCAATAATTTTTGCGCATCGCCGTTAAAAATACTCTTTCCCTTTTTATAATTTGAATGCCCTTGTATATGTTTTCCTTGCTTACCCGGGTGCACTTTAGCCTCAAAACCATTTATTACCCCAAAGACTTGGCCATCAGTTTTCTTTTTATTGAAGTCATTTCTATCTTGCTTCCGCACAAACCAATACTGCCCACCAGCACTATCCTGCACAGCCCCAACTTCTGGAACGCTCTTTTTCAACGAGTTTATCAAATTATTAACTGTCGGAATCTGGAATGGTTCCACCGAATTTCCTCTTACTATCGGGGTTGAAGCCCTAGATACGGATTTCGTTGATGATTTCTCCCCGTGTTTAACTGAACCCACTCTATTTTCTGTCTTTGCAGCTTTGTCAGCGGATTTTACTGTATTTGAGCCACTGACTTAACAGGGGGCCTTGCAATGCCTAGTAAACCTGCCACTCCCAAGATGTCCGTGATATCATGCCAATGTTGCGACTACTCCACACTTATGGAATTACTTTTTATATATAAACCCTTATCCTGAATTAAAACAATATTAAAACGTTGGACAAAAGATTACTACACCTTCCGTCCAACGTTTTGTTATTTTATTTGTTTTTAACTTCCAACATCTCTATGCATGCATAAATTCACTAAAATTACTGGCATTATTTTTTATAGTACATTACATGTTACCAGGATTGATTTAGTAAACCTATTGCATAAATCTTGTATATACTGTCTTCTCACAAGTGAATTCAGCCATTCATCTGTAATACTGTCGATTTTGTAGTAAACACCTGTGGGACTACCGGTTGATCAAAAAGATGAAAAACAATCTGTTACCTTATCTCCAGATGGATCTTGAGTTCACTCACAATATATTCCTTATCGCTTCTTCCAGCATTTGTTCATATGTTGTATAAACCTCAATAAGATCCCCGCTAGGTTTATCTAATTCACAAAAACGCTTGTGTTTCAAATCGTAGCAGAGCCAAGAAATATCACTATCCCCAAAAAAACATAGTTTTCTAGTTCCTCGTTTTCCCACCAAATGGTATTGGCATTAATAAAACCATTGTTTTCATCATTAATATCGGAATTATAAATAATCAAGCCATTATAATCAAAGCCATTCACTATTTTTAAAAATTCTTCATATTCATTAAAGAAGTTCTCTCCCTCGAAACGATTTAACACCCATTTCCTAACCTTTTTTAAACTAGTTTCATCAGCAGGCTGTGGAGGTTTTTCTCCAAATGACTTCATTTCACTTTTTAACTGATTAATCAATTCTTTTATCATTCTATCACATCATTTCAAACGGCTTAACCTTTTCTCCGGTTCCAGCCGATCTTCCGGGATACGGGTCAACAAACAAGTGCCTCATTTCCTCATCTTCTTCAAACTCCCGGACAATCCGGCCATTATTTAAGGTCATATATTTTCCTTGGAGCTCTTCTTTGTAATCGGAAATTTCCTCGGCATTTACAACCTTGTCTTGTAACGTGACGTATTGACACGCATTCATCAAGAAATGGAGCTACCGCCTATATCAAGTAACGTTTGCATGGATCGCAGACTATAATCCATGGTGCGCATCTCAAATTTTTTCTGCGCATATTTCACCACAGCACCTGGTATCGGTATGTTCAAAAACCGCGTCAAAAATCCCTTAACACCATAAGTCATTAGATTATCACGGGAAAAGGCATTACTCGCCCTCTTACCCTTTAGGCCTTTGAGCAATTCATCATACGCATCGACACCAGACAGCTGTTTCACTGAATAACCAGCAATGCTTAGATCACCGCTAACCTGCTTTTCATTGATCTTCTGCAAATATTGTTTCATCACCTGAATATCATGTTCCACATGTTCCAACTTGGCTGTTTGGTCGGCATCGTATGCATGTAGCTTTTCTACCGTTTCGTAAATTTGGCTTCTTCCTTGGGTCAACGTGAACAGGAATTCCTCATCATCGACAGTCGGAAGCGATACAATATCTCGAATAGATTTAATCGCTGCGTTGGTTTCATCCGTCAAAGCAGTTGTCATCTGCTCCGCCTTTTTCAACCCATCGACCAAATCACCTTCTAGAAACTCCTGGTGAATATAACCATTTTCATCAGGCTCCATCGCCAGCAGTTCACTTTCCATACCTTTTAACACATCCTGATAATCAGCAATAAACCCCTCCAAAAACAGCAAAAAGGGCAGATGCAATTCCTTATAAAACGAACGAATCGCCTGCGCACCCTTCCCACGAAACGAATCATCCAGTGTCACAACCGCCATCACCCGCTTCTTTAGGTCCTGAACCTGTTCACCCAAACTATGTAAGCGCTTCCCTGTTTCTCTAATTCTTTTCAATAACTGATAAACATCTAAAACCTTAATAAACCAACACCCCCAAATGGGACACAGGGACGGTTCCTTTGTCCCGGTAACCCACAGTTGCAATTCTCTATTTGATGTATTTCGCAACTGCTTCTCACAAATATTTCATGAATTCTATCTATATTATATGGGAAATCTCTACCAATTTTAAAGGGGGAAAAGTACTGTTTTTTAATTTTTGAGGATGAAATGATAGTTCGAAGGGTAATAAAATCACCGTATATATAGCAAAAATCGTCGTTAAATGTTTTACCACCCTTGCGTATACTCTTTGTTACGGAAATTGTGGATGTACCTAAGATAAGGCTATCGCCAACATCACAACTTTTATTGGCGAGTCACACCTTTGGGCAGATTTTCCTGTCAATCAAAAACTACATGTCTCTCTTGCACACTGGTTGTTATGCTGGCGGGGCAATGATTGACGCGCGGGGTGGGGGATGCCGCTCACCCGGATACGAGCAAATGGCTTGCGTTAAAATTCAGGACAAGATAAGCTTCAACTGTAATAAATATGCAGCACTTATTTAACAGGTACATAAACAATCAACCTAAATAGTCATACAATAATAGGAATAAGGTGCAATATCGATGCCTTATTTCATGTTATGAATGGTTATGGGAAAGGAGGCAATCCTGTTGAAACTTGTCGGAGTATCAGGAGCATTAGCCGGTGACAAGACATCTCTGGCTGTAAACGATGTGTTGGTTGCGGCCAAATTGATTGACTCATCTATACAGACGGAGTTGATTGACTTACGGGACTATGAAGTGGAATTTTCTGTGGGTGCCCCATTATCGGATTATAACGATGATACCTGGAATGTTGTGAATAAGATGCTGTCCGCCGATTTTTTGGTATTTGGCACACCCATTTATCAGGCATCCATTTCAGGAGCATTAAAAAACTTGTTAGACCTTTTTCCTGAAAATGCCTTTAAATATAAAGTAACCGGTATTGTCGCAACTGGTTGGTCCAATAAACATTTCTTGGTGCCGGAATATCAATTAAAGCCGGTCCTTTCTTATTTTAAAGGATTGATTCCAACAGGCAACGTCTTTATCCAAAATGATTCCTTTAATGAAGAAAGCGATGAAATTATTGATCGTAACGTTTCAGAAAGGATTAAAAAACTTGCCGATGAAATGATTTATCTGCAGCGAGGGATTAATAATAGATAGTCCCTTGTTTTTTTGTGGTGGAAAAGAATAATAGCGCGATTGATGCTCGCCTTGATTGGCTTTCAGATGCATTCGGTCAACTTTGATCTTCCCCAATTAACTTTCAAATGAGTAATAAAAAAAGACGAGCATTTGCCATCCTTTGATCTGAAGAAAAATTTTTCCGAAGTCTTATTTGTGAAGTAATCTTGTAGTTATCTTATTTCATACCCATGGTTGTCTTGATACGATGAATGTCGACTTTGTTTGCCCAGGTGTCATCCCGCACAAGTTCCAATTTTGCGGCATGGTCATCCAACGCCTCTTTCAAAGAACCAAATTCCTTTGCATTTGCAATTTTCATACCGTCAATTTCCGCTTTCAAATACGCTTGCCCGGACTGTAAAGCACGCAAAATCTGTCCATGTTCTTTTAGTGTTTCCCCTTGCATTTTCAGTGTTTGGTCAAACCCATCCATTCGCTCATCCGTACGATCAAATCGCTTGTCCATGCCATCGAGCCTTTCTGCAATAGACTCCAACATTCCAATGATTTTGTCTTCTTTTTCCAACCGGTTCACCTTCTTTTATTCTTTTACTTAGTGTAACATATTTCCGATCCGCCAGGGGAAAATTTCATAGGTTGTAAAGACACACTACTATTTCACAAAAGCATCTATTTCCACGTGCAAAAAGAGATGCTTAAAATGTCAATATACCGGGATATATTGACAAAGTCGCTGATAAACCCCGTAATTTTAACAATCTACCTCTGCACTATTTCTTTCCCCACGCATATGTAATTCACTGCAATTTGAAAGAACATGCTTCTAAGAACTGTATATTTCCCCACCCATTGGTAAAAATACCCGTATACAAAAAATGCAGGAGGTATATGTCATGACAGATAAGCGTGATAATGATCAGGATCCCAAAAAGGACAATCCGGAAAATCATTCAGGTGACCAACATGATGATGTTACACATGACCCCAGTCGCCGCCGCTTTCTCAAAAACAGCGGGATGGTAGCTGGCGGTGTGATTGGCGGGGGATTACTTGGCGGTTTTTTAACTAATCAGTTCACATCAAACGAAGAGGCGAAAACACCAAAAACACAATCAAAGAAAGAAAATACAGCTGACTATCAAAACGCGCGGCAATTTTTCCATCGCATCGGGGACTTCACGGTATTGGAAGCGGCCGTCGAACGAATTTATCCCAAGGATGATAATGGGCCGGGTGCAATCGAGCTTGGTGTACCCTATTTTATTGATAATCAGCTAGCCGGTCTTTGGGGCATTAACGGCAGAGATTACCGGCATCGCCCGTTTATTTATCAGAAAAAAAATCGGAGTAATGAAGGTCAGGCCGATCAGTCTATGCTGGATCGCGGGCAGATTTTTCTCAATGGGCTGCGAAAAATGAATGATGAAAGTAAAAAACGCTTCGATACAACGTTTGATAAGGCTGATGAAGATCAGCAAATTGAAATTTTACAGGACTTTGAACATGACAAAGTCAAGATGCAAGGTGTTTCTGCCGCTGATTTTTTCACCTTGTTACGGCAAGCAACATTAGAGGGGTGTTACGCTGACCCGCTATATGGCGGAAACAAAAACATGGACGGCTGGCGTATGAAAGAATTTCCCGGTTCCCAGCCATCGTACACTAATATTATTAGCAACGAGAAATTCGACAAAATTGAACCAATGAGCCTAAAGCAATATCAAGGACATTAATCAACATGACAAGGAGGAGAGAATATGGTCCAAAAACTCGATAAAGTGGATGCAGTTATCGTTGGCTCTGGTTGGGCAGGTGGTATTGCCGCTGCAGAACTTTCCAAAGCAGGTTACCAAGTTGTCGTGTTAGAACGCGGAGAGAACAAAAAGCAAGATGATTTTGTTGGTACCAAGGATGAATTAAAATATTCCATCCGCTATGATTTGATGCAGAAATTAAATAAGGACACCATTACCTCGAGAAGTAGTATAAACGGTACAGCATTGCCCGTGCGCAACAATAGTCACGCCCGCATCGGCACAGACACTGGAGGGGCAGGTGTACATTGGAATGGCATTAGTTTCCGCTGGTTGCCATATGATTTTGAGATTTACAGTAAAACGGTGGATCGCTACGGCAAGGATAAAATCCCCAAAGATATGACCATTCAGGACTGGGGCATTACCTATGACGAATTGGAACCGTATTACGACAAATTCGAAAAAACTGCCGGTATATCCGGAGAAGAAAACCCAATCGGGCCCAAGCGTTCAGATAAATATCCGAATCCGCCGATGCAGGAGACCGCGGTTACCCGGCTGTATAAAAAAGCCGCGAAAGAACTCGGATATCATCCCTATCACATACCATCTGCCAACGTCACCAGGCAGTACACGAACCCGGACGGAGAAACCATTAACGCCTGTATGTATTGTGCATTTTGTGAGGAATATGGCTGTGACTTTGGTGCGAAGGCGGATCCGATTGTAACTGTACTTGCAACTGCCGAAAAGACTGGCAATTACGAACTGCGTAATCAATGCACTGCCACCCGGGTTACCCATAGCGGCAATCGGGCCAACGGGGTTATTTATACCGATACCTCAACCGGTCAGGAATACGAGCAACCTGCTGACATTGTTGTGCTTGCCGGATTTGTTTTTACCAATAACCGGTTATTATTATTATCTGAGATTGGCGAACCATACAATCCTAAAACTGGAAAAGGTATCATCGGCAAAAATTTCACCGGCCATTTTTCCAATCTCTCTACCTATGTCGGTACCCGCGGCTTCTTTGAAGATAAAAAATTCAATCTGTATGCCGGTGCAGGTGCCCTGGGTACGACGATTGATGACTTTAGCGGTGATAATATCGACCATACCGATCTCGATTTTCTACATGGGTATGAAGTGCATTACTTCCAGACGGGAATGCGGCCAATTGCCAATAACTAAGTTCCAAAAGGTACACCAATCTGGGGGAAGGAATTTAAGAAAAATTCATTGCACTACACGAATCGCAATATCTTCCTGACCCCACAGACCGCATTTTTGCCAAACAAGAACAGCTACATGGACCTGGATCCAACGTACACCGATTATCTTGGCAATCCGCTGCTCAGAGTAACCTGTGAATACCAGGACTATGATATCAGCCGCACCCGTCACGGTATTAACACTTCCAAAAAAATCGTGGAAAAAATGGGCGCTGATATCGTGGATGTCGATGAAATTGATGATGATACGCAATTCGACCACAAATTTTATACCGATCATTTCTTCGGTGGCGCAATCATGGGCGACAAACCCGAAACGTCAGCGGTAAACACCTACTCACAGATGTGGGATATGGAAAACCTATTCGTTGTAGGCGGCTCTTCCTTCCCACATAACAGTAATTACAATCCAACCGTTACTATCGGTGCATTCGCTTACCGTGCGACAGAGGGAATGATTCAGTATTTAAAAAATGGAGGAGGAATAGTTTCTTAGGAGAAAAGGGAATAAGTATTTTACTTGTTTGATTCATTGAATATATTTTATTGGCTTGGGGTTAGTATCTGTTACTTTTATAAACATTCAAAAATCCCTTGACATTTAGTATCGTCACGTGTAACGTAAATATTAATAATTTAATATAATTTTTTCTTATCCAGAGAGGTGGAGGGACTGGCCCTTGGAAGCCTCGGCAGCAGACTCGGAATAGAGTACTGTGCCAATTCCAGAAGCGTCATGCTTGAAGATAAGAAGAGCGAACAACTATGATCGTGAAACCTCTTCTTAATTCAAGAAGGGGTTTTTTGATTCCATAAAGGCCCCCCACATAAACTAGACAGGAAGGAGCGGTGTTGCAGGAATATCTGAACCTATTGATTTTAATCATCACAAAAAAGAAAGAGGGTATATTACATGTCGATTACATTAACCAAAGCACCATTTAAAGCTGATCTTGTTGGCAGCTTGCTCCGTCCAGAAAATTTGCATCAGGCGAGGAAGGCATACAAAGAAGGAAGCATCTCCGCTGAACAACTGCGCGAGATTGAAACGAAGGAAATCAAGCGCATTGTTGACAAGCAGATTGAGGTCGGTTTAAAAGCCGTGAGTGACGGAGAGTTCAGACGCCGCTTCTGGCATACAGATTTCCTGGAACATTTAAATGGTGTAGAAGGCTATGTTCCTGAAACTGGATTCATTTTTCATGGTGAGGAGGAAACGGAAAAGTATGATGTACGAAACATTGGCAAGATCTCGTTCAATCCGGACCATCCGTTTCTAAACGACTTTGCCTTGTTTCATGACATTGTAGATGGCCGGGCAGTTGCCAAACAAACGATTCCAAGTCCTAACCAATTGTTTAATCACGGCATTCGCGATGAAAGTATCTATCCGGATATAGAGGAATATGCAGATGATATTATCCAAACCTACCGGGATGCATTACGGGCGTTTTATGATGCTGGTGTACGATACTTACAATTTGATGATGTGTATATTGCCGGGCTTTCGTCACCAGATATTCCGTTCAATGACGGTACATATAATCGGGAACAATTAATTGATTTGGCATTGCGAGTTGTCAATGGCGTGCTGGAAGGAAAACCGGATGATTTGCATGTGACAACCCATCTCTGTCGCGGTAATTATCGATCCAACTGGGCATTTGCAGGAAGTTATGAACGGATTGCACCCACATTATTTGCCAAAGAAAATGTCAATGGATTCTTTTTAGAGTATGACGATGATCGTTCCGGTGATTTCAAACCATTGGAATATATCCCAAATGGAGGGGCACAGGTTGTACTTGGCCTGGTCACTTCCAAATCTGGTGAGCTGGAAGATAAGGAAAAGATTAAAGCACGAATCGAGGAAGCATCACAATATGTACCGCTTGAACAACTAGCTCTAAGTACACAATGCGGATTTGCCTCAACCCATCATGGAAATAAATTAACTGAGGAAGATCAATGGAGGAAGCTGAAGTTTATTGTCGAGATCGCCAATGAAGTATGGGGATTTTGATCATTGGTACAATCTCGAAATGTCTTCGGTTAAGGATATTCAAGGGTCTCTGTAGTGTTGTGGGGATAGTCTGGATTTTTATTAGGAACTTCCTAATGGAGGAGTTCCTTTTTTATTGAAAACATGCAATGAGCATACAATGACTGTTTCATATTTTCAGCTATCAAAAGAAACAAAAACAAACATCCCCCCTTGATGCTTGGGGGGGATGATCCTACCAGGAACGTATTGCTCCATCGTCCAAACAACCGGGACGAATGACACCTTTGATAAAGTTTTGGCTAGTTGGCAATGACACCAGATGAGCCAGCCATTGTTCTTTTTCCTTATCCGGGATCCTGTGGACAAAACTTTCTGCAGTAACCTGAAGAATCGCATCATCGTGACTAATTCCAAAGTCCAAGGACCAGCCACCGGTTTTGGAAATTCGTCCAGACGTATCGGTTCGAATGATTTTATAATCGTCCTTTTCTTTATAGGAATCTAACACAGATGCATCCAAATAGATTGGTAGTTTTTCAAGCTGTCCATCCTTTAGCGCTTTTGAGAATAGCTGTTTTATGATTGGAACGTCACTCACACGAATGATTTCTACCGCCATTGCTTTACCTCTCAACCGGTACGCCAACCATGCTTCCCCATTCGGTCCAGGAGCCGTCATAGTTGCGGACGTTGTCAAAGCCAAGTAACTCGTGAAGGGCAAACCATGTGTGAGCAGAACGTTCACCAATTCGGCAATAGGTGATAACGTCTTTATCGGAAGTAATTCCTTTTGTTCCATATAATTCTTTTAATTCCTCTGGAGATTTAAACGTACCATCCTCATTTGTAGCTTGTTTCCATGGCACATTGGCAGCTCCTGGTATATGTCCACCGCGTTGAGCTGTTTCGGTCATTCCTGGTGGCGCAATAACTTCACCGCTAAATTCTTGTGGACTGCGGACATCTACAAGCGCTACGTTGCCATCCTTTACTGCAGCTAATACTTCAGGTTGAAGCGCACGAACAGACAGATCTGGATTTTTCGCCTCATATTTTACAGGGGTTACATTAGGTTCAGTTGTTACATATGGGCGTTCTTCAAGCTCCCATTTTACCCGGCCGCCATCCAATAATTTGACTTGTTCGTGGCCAAAAATTTTCAACTGCCAGTATGCATATGCTGCGAACCAGTTGTTATTATCACCGTACAATACAATTAATGTGTCAGGGGTAATGCCAGAGTTGCCAAGTAATTCCTCAAACTGATCTTTACTAAGGATATCACGACGGACCTGATCATTTAACTGGGTCGTCCAGTTCCATGCAATTGCTCCTTCAATATGACCAGATTCATACGCGCTATTATCAACGTCCACTTCCACCAGTTGGACCTTGTCATCATCCTTATGTTCTGCCACCCAATCCGTTGTAACGAGTGCTTTATTCACAGTCATCAAAAAACCTCCTTTGATAAATTGCTTTGCCTACAATTAAAATACCACTAAATTTATCGGAATACAATACTTGGAGTGGCATTTTTGCGAAAAGATTGAAAGGTCTCTCTGTAAACAAGAGCATTTTGAAGATATTTTAATTATCTAGAGGGAGGCAATCACTGAACAATCATTTTCAAAATCATAAATAACAACTGGTCTAGTTTCAGTTGCAGACGTTTTGGAATAGGTAACAGATAACCGCTGAATATCAGGGTTATGATCCATCCCTAACTTTTTCCACATTTATCACATATTCATCCCAACTTCTTCTTTTATGATAAACATGTAGCGTCGGAAATTAAAAACGGCACTTCAATACTGATAAAGAAAGTAGACGGTGAAAACATTGGAATTGTTGAGCATAAGAAGCCTAAGCCGTATGGTCGGAATCTCACTATATACGGCAGCGAATTGGATTGAGGATTTTGATGTTTATATCCCGAAAACGGAGGAAAGAGACGCCACTTATTACTACCCCGATGCTGTTGACGTGTTAAAACGTATAAAAAAATGGAAAGCCAAAAACTATGAAAATGCACAAATAAAAATCATGTTGGCCAATTACGCACTTCCAACCAATCAGAATCATGCAATGAAAGAAACACAGACAACACTGGATCATGGTAATGACAAGGAAAATATGTTAACAATCATGCAAACCATTGGAAAAACTGTATCCAACGTTACAAACCAAGAAAAAATCATCCATGAACTGCAAGAACAACAACGCAAACAACTGAAACGAATTAAAAAGTTGGAAAAGCAAGTTGAGGATATAAACGAGCTAAAGCAAGAGATTGCGACATTAAAACGGGAACTTGCATCCAATAATTATGAGACGAGCAAAGCATCATTTGCGCGCTTATTTCATTAATGCTTATTGAAGCATGGACAATACTTACGAGGAGAATTGAGTTGTTTACACCTGACAAGAAAAAAGCCAAACCTGGTGATATTGTGGAATTCAAGAAAAACGATTTTATTATGAAGGGAGTAGTATTACCTTCTAACTGCAAAAAAAGTATCATTGTAGATATTGAATCACTGAACAACCTGAAAAAACTACCGTTTGGATATCCGAATACGGTTGTTGCACATCATAAGTACAGGGTTGTTGATAAGAAATAATTCGCATAAACGGACAAAGGCGTAGTGACTGCCTTGTCCGTTTTTTCGATGATATGATGGACCTCGAAATAGTACTCGACTGACTATAATCGTTCCATTAAATATCTGATCGATGGCAATCCCAAACCCTCGTTCTTTCCCTATTTGAATGTTTAAGTGCTTTGTGTATATAATGACCCTAGATTATTCATTACAGAGGAGAACAGATACATGATAAAAGGTGTAATTTTTGATTTTGATGGTTTGATTTTTGATACAGAAACCGTCGAGTATAGACTGCTAAGTGATATTTTTGCCAAACACGGAGCCGAGCTGTCGCTAAAACGTTGGCAACAAGAAATCGGAACATATACAGGATTTAAGCCATTTGAATATTTGTGCGAACAAACCGGCAATAAACTGAATCAGAAGGAACTTGAAACCCAATTTAATACTTTATTCCATGAACAATTAACAAATGAAAGTGCCCGATCTGGAGTAGAGGAATATTTAAAAGAAGCAAAAACACTTGATTTGAAGGTTGGATTGGCATCAAGCTCTAACTATAAATGGGTTTCCAACCACTTGCAAAACCTAAATCTAATTGATTACTTTGATTGCATTAAAACGTCAGATGATGTGGAACATGTCAAGCCGGACCCGGAATTATATTTACAAGCCGCCAGCTGTTTAGGGTTGGAAGTTGGTGAATGTCTCGTTTTTGAGGATTCGGCAAATGGAGCAATCGCCGCAAAAAAAGCCGGCATGAGCTGCGTCATCGTACCTAATGAAGTAACCGAAGCCATGGAATTCTGCCAGGTAGAACACCGAATAACATCGATGTCAGACATTACTTTAAAAGAATTATTGGAAACCATCAAAGTATAAACAAACCTATAAAGTGAAACTTCTTCAGTGGAGACTTCGATTAACAAGAAGTTGAAGTGGAGACTAAAAAACTGTCGATATTTCCCGGGAAATGATGAACTTTCCCAGGAAATATCGACACGAATAAGATAAGTTCGCATAATATGGTTGTCCTCGGAGAATCCCATAAAAAAGAAAAGGCCTCGAATTATCGAAGCACTTCACACCAAATCTCCCTCACACCACTATAAACAGCCATTACCTCACCCCGAGGCATATCTTTTTGCCTCCAACACCGACGTGATCGCTTCCTTGATTTCCTCATATCCGGTACACCGGCAGATGTTGGATTGCAACCAATTTTTAATTTGATAATCATCGGCATTAGGATGAAGTTCAGCCAATGCATAACAGTTCATTAAAAATCCTGACGTACAGTATCCGCATTGAAAGGCGAATTTCTCGATAAATGCTTGCTGAATTGGGGTATCTTTCAATCCCTCAATCGTTGTGATGTGATGGCCAACCGCTTCTACGGTCAACATCAAACAAGATTTCATCGGTCTGCCATCAACAAGGATCGTACAAGCCCCACAGTCGCCATTCTCACAACCGGGTTTGGTTCCTGTCAATCCAAGTTCATCCCGTAATGTGTTTAACAACGTATCCGCAGGCCTGACGTGAACGCTTTTTGTCTCATTATTAATCGTTAATTCCACCGTTATCTTCATCGCCCGTTGCCATCCCCTTTCAACTCCAATAGCGATTCTTCCAATACCTGTCGTAACACAAACGCTCGATAGGCTGCGGATCCGTATATATCATCCAGGAGTGGTGCGGGAAGCTGGCCGATCGCCTCGTTAATCCGCTTCTCCAGCGACTGGTCTGACCTATTTAGGGTTTCCTCCACATCACTTGAACGAAACGGAAATTCACACAAACCACTAAACGCCAATCGTACCTGATCTTCTTTCTGTATTCCGGAAACAGTAAACAGGGGATACCCAATTCGGCCAATTCTAGTCATTTTTTTACTGACAAACGGCAAATCAATCCATTGCTTATCTACAAGGATTTGGACAATAAATGACCCGGGATCGAGATTTACTTGTTGATCAAACGTTTGATTAATCGGAATTTGCTTCACTCCAGATTCCCCGGCAACCACTAGATCACAGTCAGTTAATAATAACGGTAAGATTGCTTCCTTATATTTAATGTTTCCACAAATATTGCCGCCGATTGTAATCTTTTCCCGTGACGTATGATCAGCTATCCGGCTGCAGTTTTTCCCCAATAATGGAAATTCACTCCACTCTTCAAGCTGGGATAATGGAACCGCGGCACCGATCACCAAACGGTCACCCTGGGACTCCAAAACGGTGCATTCCGGAATGGTCTTGATATCAATGACTACTCTTGTTTCCGTATAAAGCTGATTGGTACGCATCATGGTGATAATTTCTGTTCCACCACTGTAAAAGATGGGCGACTTTCCCTCGTTGCGTAACCGCTGGAACATCTCGACAGCCTCTGTTATGGAAAAAGCCTGATAATATTCAAAATCTACCGCAATCAAAGGTTCCCCGCCTCCTTTTTCTGCTGCCAAATGTATTCCGGAACAAGTGGCAATTGATTCAGTGGAACTCCCGCAGCTGCCGACAAACTATTCCCCAGTGCTGCCGGCATGCCAATGATTCCATGTTCCGCAACCGGCCGCGCACCATATGGGGCATCGAGCTGTGGAGTATCCAAAAACTCCACGATATATTCAGGTTGTTCCTCGTAGCGTAAGGTTTTGTACGTGCGAAATTGGTTCGTTTCGATGTTGCCATTGTCATTAACCACGATTTGTTCACGATTGGCCCAGCTTAATCCCATGATCATCGAACCGGTCACTTGTCCACGGGCACCTTTTGGGTTCAATATTTTTCCGGCATCAATGACCGATACTGCCTTACTGATTTTATAGGAAAATGTTTTCGTATCAAACTCTACTTCTACTGCCTGTGCACCAACCGTCCAAGCGGGTCCGGGAATCCCTTGTCCCGTTTGCTGATTGACTTTGGTTAGGTGGTTCATAATGAAGCCGCCACGTCCAACCACCATGCCGCCAACCGCGTTTCCATTATCATATTTATACCCATGAGCCACGTCTTTCACATTCACATTGATGTCCGGGTTACTTTTTACAAACACCCTGGCTTCTGCGACATCAAGATCCTCTGGCTTGCATCGTAAAGCGTGTGATGCAATGATTTTTAATTGCCGTTTTACATCCTCGGCTGCCTCCAACACCGCGTTACCGACCATGTATATTGCCGTACTTGCTACTGTTTTCCAATGGCGTGGGCTTGTCTGGGTATCAACCTCCATCATGACATGGATTTTACTTTCATCTACCTGCATACTTTCCGCAAGCAATTGGGTTAACGTGGTTTTGGTTCCTTGACCAATTTCCACAACACCAACATTCAAATTCATGCTGCCATCCTCGTTAAAGGTAATGATTGCACCAGCTGTTGCATCTGTTGGGGACATGGAGGTTTTCCATAAACAACTGACCCCTTTTGCCCGCACCATACGGTCAGATACCGGAACAACCTGCCCTTCTTCCCAATTGATTAATTGCTTGACACGCTCTAAACATTTGGCCGTATTACCGATATTACTTTTTGTCAAGGGTGCTTGGGTCGGTGTGGTATCGCCTGGTTTGATCATATTCATCATTCTTAATTCAATGGGGTCGATGTGTAATTTTTCTGCAAGCATATCTAAGGCACGATCAATAGCAAATGCGAGTTCTCCATGCCCATACCCCCTGCTTGACGTGGAATAAGGATGATTCGTGTAGACACATAAGGAGTCACACCATACATGATCAATCTTGTAAGGACCTGTACAATTCAATGCCGCAGTGGTAGTAATGTCGGACGCTTCATCGACATATGCACCTGAGTCAAATAAAAAGGTAATTTCCGCCATCATTAATTTTCCCGTTTGCTTTGCCCCAAGTTTCACATTGGCGCTCATGCCAATACGTACAGGAGAACTGATCAAATCTTCCTCTCTTGTGTTTGCAATTTTCACCAACTTACCGCCAACCGCCTTAGAAGCTACATATGCAATAAATTCTAGCTGAATCGCAGCCTTCCCACCGAATCCGCCCCCTACCAATGGCGTGTGAACAACCACTTTATCTTCATTTAAGGAAAAATATTTACTAATATCCTGTTTCACCATAAACGGCGCCTGACTGGATGTATGGATATGCACTTCCCCGTTTGGTAAAATTTCCGCGCGAACGGTACGCGTTTCCATTGCCGCATGATCCGTTTGCGGCAGGGATACTTCTGTTTCAACTGTCACCTCACTTAGGTCCCGTCCCTCATCGATATCACCTTTGCGAACCTTGACATGATTTGATATATTACGATCTGGATCCGGCCTGACCTCTTTTCCCCTTGTATAGTGCATCAATTCTTCATGAACGTACGGGCGCATTCCCGCAACTGCTTCCTGAACCGAATTAATGACCGGATAGGGTTCATACGCCACCTGAATCTTCGCACAGGCAAATTGTGCTTCATGCTCACTATCTGCTACAACAACAGCAACCGGCTCGCCAAAATAGCGGACTTTTCCCAATGCCAAAATAGGGCGATCCGCAATGGCCGATCCCGTCAAAACCGGATAATCCTCGCCAATTACAACTGCCCGCACACCAGGACATTTTTTTGCTTCTGTTATATTGATTGATTTTATCTTTGCATGAGCATAAGGACTTGTCAGTAATTTGGCATGCAACATCCCCGACGCTGAAAAATCACCCGTATATTGCGCCCTACCGGTAACCTTGTTGACACCCTCTTTTCTTTTTACACTCTTTCCAATCATCGTTGCAATACTCCCTTTTGACAAATATTCATTAACCAATTTCATTATTTGTCAAAACAAAGAAACTATACCCGGGTTAAAAGCGTGACACGGGGATTTGGTTGAAGTGAATGGAATGGATCCATTAAGAGGTATAGACTATCGACCGGCTGTATGGACCTAAGCGCGGATATTAACCCAGAATTATATTTTTAAAAAGGCATGTATCCAGTTAAATAGGGCAAGTTATAGTACATATATAAAAGGGAACACCAAAATGAGCGGATTTGTAACAGCTAGTTGTAAGTTTTTGAGGTGATAGATTGAAACGTAAAATTGTCATTGCAATATGTCTGATATTTACCATTTTCATGGCGTTTCTGGCGGTGTATTACTTCAATAGCGGAGAAATGAAAAAAGCCTTGGTAGGTGTTGGCGGAGCAGTTTGTGGTGCCATCCCTTTGCTGTTGGCTCTGTTTTTCAAGCTCAAATTTCATCTTCCCCTCGTTATTTCTTATCTTGTTTTCTTATTTGGCTCACAGTATCTCGGTACCATCCGGGAATGGTATGGACTCGGCTGGTGGGATACATTCATTCATTTTATCAGCGGTGGAGTGCTCGCTTTTACTGCCATCGCCTTATATGAACGGCTTATTCGTCGTAATGCCGGCAATGCTATTTCACCCTGGTTTGTATTTCTGTTTATACTCGGATTCTCTGCACTCGGTGGGGTTTTATGGGAAATTTATGAGTTCACCTGTGATCAGCTCTTTCAAACGACAATGCAGGGCGGCGGTAACTTTGATACGATGACAGACCTGATTGCCGGTATGATTAGCTCATTGATCATTGCAGGCTATGCGGGGATTCGAACAAAAGTGAAGCTGAAAAGGAAGCGTCAATCAATTCCCACCAATCATAAATAGGTCATTCATATGGTCACCTTTCCAAGAAACTATTCAGGAAGTTTTGCGATAACCACAGAATGGAAAGATCATTTTGAATTTGGAAAGTGAGGAAGTACCCGGCCGCTTCCTCACAAAAAGTAACCAGATAAACTTATCAGCGATTCCCATTTTCTCCGGTTTTTTGAACATCTCCCCTAAGTAAATATTTCTCAATCGCCTTTCCAACCCCACTCTGTTCATTGGAATCCGTCACTGCCTTGGCAACATCTTTTAATTGCGGTATTGCATTTCCCATTGCCACACCAAAACCGGCAGCCCTGATTAATGGGAAATCATTCCAATTATCCCCAATAGCCATCACTTCTTCCATCTTTATTCCCACATGCTCGCAAACCTTTCTGACACCTGTTGCTTTTGATTTTCCCTTCACCCCAACCTCAATAACATTTAGAGCGGAACTAGTCATGCTAAGCCCATGTAGACTGCAAATTCGCTTTTTCACTCTATCCAAAACCTGTACATACGGATCCCGAATACCAAACTTCAACCAGTTCCTGGAGCCCATTTTTTCCGTCCAATGGTGGCGTCGAACGAGACCGTTTACGTCGCATCCCCAATAATCCGCTCCATAATGTTCGGCAATCTCCTTCAATGTACGTATATCTTTTCTTGGAATAATTGATCGTTCCAGCAACTCACCCGATCTCCCCCAGACCTCACCGCCATTTACTAACACCATGGGAGTATGTAAACCTAACTCTTTTCTAAATGCTCTCACAGACTGTCTCCCCCGGCCACTGGCTATAATAACCATAACCCCCGCATCGGTCGCCCGCCCTATCCATTTCCTATCTGTCGGTGAAATCCGCTTATCATCAGTAAGTAGTGTACCATCCAAATCCAGCGCCAATAAACGATATGGAACCATCGAATCACCACCTATACGTTGTAACAAAAACCATCTATTGATTATATGCTCGCTACAGATCATTTACGACCTTTGATATAGAATTCTCCAGATTAATAATGACCAGAGCGCAAAGTCGATCGAGGCGTATGAAAGTTGAGCGACTCTGGCTTAAAGTTGATCGAGAATACATGAAAGTTGAGCGACTCATGCCCAAAGTTGATCGAGAACACATAAAAGTTGAGCGACTCATGCCCAAAGTTGATCGAGAACACATAAAAGTTGAGCGACTCATGCCCAAAGTTGATCGAGAACACATAAAAGTTGAGCGGCCTAGATGCAACCAAAATCGATCGAGTCAAACACTTGCTCCTATAAAAGAACTTTGTGGATCATATTTTTTGATCATAGTTAATATGCTGGAAAGATAACAGCAAAATGACATCCGCAATTATTTTCCAAAGGATACAGGCGGTTCATCCAAGGAGGTGAAAATATGCTCATCCGACAAAATTATTACGATCACAAACGGCAGCAAATCCAGCAACTTGTATTGGAAATTCTGGATAATCTGCAACAAATGATGGTGCAGTTTGATGCGTATTTGCTCAAACCGACAAGCGAAAACAAAGCGTTTATTTTTGAAATTGAGAATGAGATAGATACTGATGAAAAGAAGATTGAAAAATACATCCTTGAAATAATTTCGCTGGAACAACTGAACACATCGGAAATTAAATGGTTATTCTCGGTAAGCCGGATTATTCGCGAACTGGAGCGAATTGGCGATCAGTTAACCAATATCGTAACAATCAGTGATGTGATTGATACCAACATTCTCCGGCCTATGATCCGGTCTTTTTTTGATTACGAAAAAGATATGATATCGTGGCTCACCGCAGGCATTCAAGACAATAATGCCGAAAAGCTTCAATCCGTCATTACACACGATGCATATGTGAATCACCTAAATAAACAGACATACAAAGGTTTGGTTCATTTGATTAATGAAGAGAAGCAGTTGACTGAAAGTAAGTTAAAAATGGTAATTGTCAGCCGTTTTCTGGAACGAATCGGCGACCATCTGGTGAATGCAGCGCGGACGTATAAGGATGCGATTGAGGTTTACCAATGAATTAGTGTACATCATGGTTGTTGGGTGGGGGATGAACAACATAAGAGCGGTGGAGGGTACACCAATCGTGGGACAGGAACTTGTCAAGTCGGGAGAGAGTCTTGCTAACCCGGGAGACAAATACGTTATGTCGGGACACAAGGTCGTCTACTCGGGAGAAAACCCCGTTATGTCGGGACACAAGGTCGTCCACTCGGGAGAAAACCATGCTATGTCGGGACACAAACTCACTTACTCGGGAGACAACGCTGCTAAATCCGAAATAACACACAATCCAACACCAGATACCTCCCATCTGCTACCAAATAAAACTCATTCGACACCCCCGCCCTACAACAAACGCACAATAAAATAGAAAGAGGAATCCTTATGCTTACATGTATATTAGGCTTTTTTGGTGGCTTGGGAATTTTCCTTTATGGTACGCACCTGCTCAGCAACGGCCTGCAAAAGGTGGGCGCATCCAAAATGCGAAAATCCCTTGCTGCCATGACTAATACTCGATGGAAAGGCATTTTAAGCGGAATTAGTGTGACATTTTTCTTACAAAGCAGCACCGTTACGAACATTCTTGTCGTTGGACTAGTGAGCAGCTCCATCATTACCCTGTCGCAAGCATTCGGCATTGTGCTTGGATCAGCGATAGGAACGACGCTTACTGTGCAGATTTTAACGTTTGATGTGGCACGCTATGCATCGATTTTCATTTTTCTTGGTGCAGTTTTTATCATGTTTTTGAACAAGAATATATGGAAATCGATTGGCCAAATAGCACTCAGTATTGGCTTTATTTTCTTTGGGATTGGCGTCATCACATCTTCCTTGGAACCGTTAAGTGAAAAGGATGCTGTTTTACATTTTCTGGTCACTCTTTCACAAAATCCAATTCTATTTGCAATAATTGGCATGATTTTTACCGCCCTAATGCATAGCAGTGCTGCAATGATTATTATCGGGATTGCCTTTGTAACATCAGACGTACTGACCCTACCGGATGTATTACCACTCGTCCTTGGTGCCAACGTTGGGGCAACATTGCCAGTCGTCATTTCTAGCCTTGCCTCCCAACTGGAAGGAAAGAAACTTGCACTATTTTATTTTTTATTTAAAGGTATCGGTGTGGTTATCGCTATGTCATTGTTAGCCTTTATCACCGATTGGATTCATTATTTGCCTGGTAACCCAGCACGGCAGATTGCTCATTTTCATACGGCGTTTAACATTGCGATTGCCATGTTATTTTTCCCATTTCTGCCCTGGATTGCGACATTGTTTAAACGGTTTTTCCCGCAACAGCAAACTGCAACTGCACCCAATTTTCAAATCTATCTCAATGAGAGCTTATTGACTGTACCCGAGGAGGCTTTGATTAGTAGTAAACAGGAAATTTTCCGGTTGGCTGACATGGTTCGGGAAAATATGATTAATCAGTTGAAAGGTTATATCGACGGCACGGTTACGAAAGACGACATCGATCGGGTCGAACAAGCGATTGATGCTTCCTACATCAAAATACAGCAATATTTACTAAAAGTTGGTCAGCTTGATTTGTCGAGCAGCCAGTCAAATGAGGAAGTCAAATTGTTGAACATTTTAAATGATATTGAACATATCGGGGATATTGTGATTCGGTTTATTAGCAAAGCAGAAAAAGTTAGTGAGAAAAACATTGCATTAAGTGAAAAAGACCAGGGACAACTAACCGAATTGCTTGGATATATTGAACAATCCTATACTGATTCATTACAGGCATTTAAGGAAGACGATCTAAAAAAGGCGCGAAAGAATATCCAATCCCAGTCGGCCGTCAACCAGTTTGAAAAAGATGCCAAATTTGAGCACTTCAACAACCTGATCACCAAACAGGAACACAATCCGGACATCAGCGCCGTCTACCTGGATATCATCAACCAGCTCATGCAAGTTTACCATCACACCATGAACATCTCGCGCACCGTACTTGGTTTGATTTAGGGAGAGTGGCTATTCCGATGACATCTCCAACTAATACTATCTATATCATGATTGCCTAGAAATAATTCTCCCACATTCTTGCAAAATTCAAGCATGTTTTGATTCAACCTTTTCAAAACATGCTTCTTCATTTGCCTTTCATCCGTAAATAATTCTACATTTTCAGAAACTACTACCCAGCCTCATTACCCACCTGAACAATTAATTTTAGTTAAAAATACCTATGTAAACCGTGAAACATACGACAATCGCATACATGGAAAGGAAATTAATTATCAGATATAATGATTTAATAGTTTCCAATGTTGCCCCTGCCCAGTTAACAAATAATTTCTGTATAAATTCAATAGATCATCTAACTCCTGGCTGCATTTCACTGTCTCTTCATGGGTAAATCCCTTTTCATAAGCTAAATCAATCATTTGTCTTCTTTTTATATGGATTGACTCCTGTAAATTTTTATGTATATACAATTAAAATACCCCCAACCCATGATATATATTATTTAGTTTATAGGACTTTAGTATGAAAGTAAACACATTCCATACTAAATTACCAAAAGCTTCATTATTACATTTTCATTACAATTGAGTTATGACGATATAATCTTTCTGAAATTTTGATACAATGGGGACATATCTACTATCAGGGGGCGGCTTGATGGAACCAGTCATCTTGTATATAAAATTATCCAAGGAGTTCGAAAGCAAATTAAATAGAAAGCTTACAAATAATGAAGAAGAATTCCTTAAATGGATTGTCCAGGAAAAACGTAATGAAGAAAAATCGACAGTATCTTGTTAAGTTCTGTCCCAGAGCCACTAAAATAAAAAATTGGATGCCCATGGGTTGAAGGTGGGCATCCATCGAAAAACAAAACTCCAAACCTGTGTTCAATGTTATTTACCCATTGAATATGGTAATTAAACATAAGGAACATTATTTATTCCACGCCATAAGCATGTGCCTTTAGAGATTGTGATGCAGTTTTTAAAGCGATTATGTTAAAAAACAAAATTCAAAAGTGAAAGCATAAATAAATGACATTCATTCTCAGTAATAAAATACGATATGCTCCCCCCTATCCAATCATCCATCATCAGAAACCGTGCCCCTGTCCCAAAAATGTGATAGACTTAATATAACAATCATTCGCAGTAAAAGGAGAACAACATGACCTACCAGGTACTTTTTCTCGACATCGATGGGACGATATTAAAACCAGACCATACCTACACGGCATCAACCAAAGATGCGATTACCCAGCTTAAAGAAAAGGGCATTGAGGTTTTTCTCGCAACCGGAAGACCAATCCATGAACTTTCTGAGCTGGCCGATGAACTTGGTATTACCTCATTTATTGGTTACAACGGTGCACACGCCATCTACAAAAACCAGTCCATTATTGACGAGCCCATGAATCCAGATACGATTGCGACATTTTTGCAGATTGCAAGTGATCGTGGACAAGAACTCGTGTTATATACTAGCGAAAAAAATTATTATACAGCTCTGGATACACCAGAAGTCAACCAATTCATCGAAACATTCCAAATGCACAAAAACGAGCGTTTCACCAGCGAAATAATGAACCGGGTGCTTGGCGCAACCATCATTAACATGAATCCAGCGGACGTTATCCATTATGAATTTGATGCTAATATCCACCTTTCCCAAGTAAACATAACTGGTGTCGAACATTGCTATGACATTATTCGCAAAACCGTCAACAAAGGAGAAGCGGTTAAGCGTGTACTCAAACGTTTGGATATTCCCAAAGAAAGTGCGATTGCCTTTGGGGATGGGATGAATGATAAAGAAATGCTGCAAACCGTTGGAGAGGGCTTCGCTATGGGAAATGCCAGCCCAGCTTTATCGCAATATGCAAACCGCAGAACAACAACGGTGGAGAATTCCGGAATTTTTAATGGATTGAAGCAATTGGGTTTGGTTAGGTAAATAAGAAAAACGAACGTGTACATTTGTTAAAATCGTGGTATAATAACGGTAGAGATCCATAAAATAATAACGACCGCCTCATGAGACCAACATGAAGCGGCCGAATAGACTAGACCCCATCAAGAGGGTCAGGCAGCATTAAGAAAAAATAATCCCTCAGCGCCACCTGAACGCATAAGGAGTGTGCTAGGATAAAAAGGTGTATATGTTGCGACAAGGTAAAAAATACCACAGTAACACTCACTGCGGTAGACCGTCTTTCAATAAGATAAGCCGAAACTGGAATTCCAGTTTCGGCTTCTTTGTTTTTGGAAAAAGTATGTCGCTGTGATTAGATACAACTGTTGTGGAATATTTGCTGTCGATATTTCCCGGGAAATAGCTATTATTGTTGTCGATTCTTTCCCGTCAAAAAAGTTTTTCCCGTTGTTAAATATCTCCTTATATCAAATCATAAACCAAAAACCGTTCATCCAGGTCCCAGTCGTATAACCCTGGCACAATAATCTCCTGCTTCAAGGTGAACATTGTTTCACTTTCCAAAAAATCGATATATTTTTCGTCTGGATAATACAAAATGAGTTCAGCGTCCCTATCAGTTTCGGCAACCGATACCAAAATATGATCGACAACTTTCCGGAAAATCTGGATGGAAAAAGGGTTAAAAAAATAAAAATAGGTATCTTCCGGGACAATTCGATATTCTTCCGCCAGACAATTAATAAATTCAATTGGTTGCTGTTGATTTTTTGTATTATGCAAATAGCTTCTTAGATTGTCAGACGCACCTTTTAGTAAATCCTGATCCATTTCAATTCCTTTTACAGCTAATTCTTGAAAATAATGCAGATAAAAATTCAAACGACCTTTTCCGCATCCAAAATCCACTACCTGACTGCCAGCCTTTATCGAATAATTGGTAAATAATGTATCAAGTGCGTCATAGGGTGTCGGTTCATATGGGTAGTGATAAGGTGAATCGGGATATGCAACGTTCTTACTTTCTCCTGTCTTGACGTGCAGCAATTTATCATAATAGTACTCTCTGATAGATCTGGGTCTTTTTGCAGTATGCCATTGATGCCCACAGATTATAAGCACATCCTTTCATTCATTTCGCTTTCAAAAGGAATTCCGGTAAAAATCCCTGCAATATTACTTCCATTTTACAGAGTATTCAGCTCTATTTAATCAGAAAATTGTATTGCATCTGCTGCCTTTTCATCCGTTTTCTGCATCGTTTGCACCGACCGAATTGTAGCCTCTTTATTGTTAAGCAACAATGACTGATAGGATCCGATGATATCATCCAGCGCTTGATTAATCGTATTCAGTTTATCGGCCATATCAAGTTGATTATCATCCGCAATCATAACATGGATCGATTCCAAGGCTTGACCCGATGACTCCATTTCATTTAGTGTCTGCTCCACGTCCGCAAAACTAATCTTTACTTCTGTACCCATGGATTACTTAACTCCCCCTTCGCTGTGACCGCAAATCACTTAACAGTCTGTTTTTGGATGCATAATCACTTTCCATATCGCCAATTGATGCGCGTATTTCCTCAATTTTATCCGTTAACAGGAAAATGATATGATCTAGTTGCTGATCCGGGATGGATTTATACGTTGCCTTAATTTCACCGTTTCGGAACCCATCAAATTGATTTGCCTGTTGCCCATTCCACGTACGCCTCGACAAGTCCGGGTCGAGGCAGTACCGTTGATTGACCTGGAATTCCTCTTGATAATCTTCAAGTTGTAGATGCGTTGTTTTTAACCGTTCTAATTCGTCACGTTTTTGGATAAGTTGTTGATTCATGGAGTAAATGGTGCTCTGAAGGGTTGTGATTTGCATATCAATTGTATCATTCATTTCTTGTTTCACCGCCTGATCTGCTTAAATCTTAAAGTAGAATTATTTCTCAGCCATCTACACATTATATGGTATTATCACCCTAGGCAACAGGGGTAGAACGTACTGTTTTTTAGTTCAAATAAATTAGGCATTAAGCCTCATTTATTCAAGTGTTTTTCATGTGCGAAAACAGGGAAAACTATTGATACATCAAGCACAACATTTCAGGTAGATGTCTGGCACGCATATGATTGACGTAAATTCAAAAATTGGTCGGTGCCTTATGCAAATTATTCAGTGAAAGGATGATGTTAAATGAATAAACGCTTCACTTTAAAAACAAACCGGCATTCGGAAATGATTGAGATTACACCTACGCTAGAGCAGTGGCTTCGTGAAATGAAAGTAAAAGATGGCATTTTAATTGTTTCATCCTTACACACGACAGCTGGGATTACTGTGAATGAAAATGCCGACCCCGATGTCAAAACTGATATGCTTATGCGGCTCGATGAAATCTATCCATGGAACCACCCACAAGACTTGCATGTCGAAGGAAATACGGCAGCCCATTTAAAAACGAGTACTGTTGGACATGCCCAAACCATCATTATTTCTGACGGGGAACTCGTACTTGGTACATGGCAAGGGGTATATTTTTGTGAATTTGACGGGCCACGCAATCGAAAATATCATGCGAAATTGATCGCCTGATGATTTAACAAAATCATGGAACGGCTTCAACCGAATTCGCGCAAAGTGCAGGGCTGGAATTAAAAATATAAATTAAATTTTATCGGCGGTTTCAGCTCATTTTACGGCGGTTTACATATTTTTTACGGCGATTCCGATATTTCATGGAGGCGGAGGCCAACGTTAGAAAAACTTCCCCACCTCCGCTAAAACAAAAAGGGCAGCACGTTGTCACAACGCACCGCCCTCTATCATTAGTCAAGCTCAATCTCCGTCACCTGATGATCAACCAGTCGGGCTCCCTTGATTGAAACAAGGTCACCTCCTGAAGTTGTAAACACATCCTGGCTGATAATCTCATCCATTGCGCTTTTAACAGCTGCTGGATCAACTGGTTCCACCGGTTTATCCAGCGAATAGGTAACGGTTTTGCCATCTTCATTTAAAAATTTCAACTCAAGCTTTTTCACGTTTCCACCTCCTCTTTACCCGCCATGTATGAGCCCCGGTCCTGAACCTATGACTCCATAATCTGGGAGCTGTCTTTACGTTCGATGTCGTAAAGTGGAAGCTCCTGCAATTCGACAAAAGCATGGGCTAGGGCATAAAGCTGATCAGAAGTTGCTTCAGGCTTGATATTATTGAAGCTCTTCGTCTTATAAACCTGCTTCCCTGAGTCCATATCCAGGCCATCGTCCAGGATAATTTGCAAAGTGGAACTATACAATTCTGCTACTGCCATGTTCATCTCCTCCTTTCACAACTACAATCGTTTGTGGATGGAGAAAGGTGCCATGTGATTAGTAAATTTAATATATACCATTACTGCCGTGCCCTCTATTTTAGAGAAAGAGACGATAGCTAAAAATGAAAAAGCAGCGAACAAGTTACCCGATCCGCTGCTTTTTCAAGGATACATCTCTCACTACACACGCTGTCCTGCTTTCAATCACGTTTTAAAATCACTCGCCCCATAAACGCAAATACTTTCAAAATTCGTTTCAATCGTGTTGGCTGTTTAATCAAACGATACAGCCATTCCAGATTAAGCGAAATCCAAAATTGCGGAGCCCGTTTTGCCTTGGTCACTCCGGCAATCGTATCAAAACTCCCACCTAACCCGATAAACAATCCCTTGGAAAATTGCTGTCTGTATTTGGCAATCCATTCCTCTTGTTTGGGAAATCCAAGCGCAACAAAAATGATGTCAGGATTGGTGCGCTCCACCTTAGCAGCAATTTCCGTGTCATCCAAATCAAAAAAACCATGATGGTGTCCGGCAATCTTCAAATCGGGATATTTATGTTTGACTTCTTTTACCATCTTTTCATTGACAGTTTCTTCAGCACCCAGAAAAAAGCAGCGGTATCCCCACCGTTCTGCATGATCAAGCAAATCAAGCATGAGATCAAAGCCGGGAATTCGCTCCGGCAATGGTTCTTTTTGATATTTTGCTGCCATCAAAATGCCTGAACCGTCCGGAACTACATAATCGGCACTAAGAACAATCTCCTTATAGGCTGGGTGTTCGCGGGCATGCATTACGATTTCCGGATTAGCCGTAACTACAAATGTATTCTCCTGATTCGCGATTCTTGGTGCAAGGTATTTTTCAAGAAATTCCTGCTTCGTTGTATGGATAAATGGGATGCCCATAATAGTTACTGAAGTCCTGGAATTCGTCATATTTCGCAACCTTTCTATTGAAAACTCAGCTTATCGCCCTCTATCTAGCTGAAGCCATCGTTTTTTATAATTTAATTCCTTTTGCCCTCGACAAGCGTTAAAAGTAGCGACCATGTTTGTAACAATTTACATATAAGGTGCAAAATTGTTATCAAATTTTAATTTACTGCTGATTGTTTTTCTAGTAAAATTAATGATAGCTTTCGAATTTTATGTAGAAAATACTCGAAATTATCATATCATGTATCATTAGATTTTTCTAACGCATTTTGAAATATAGCTAAATATTCATGCATAATACTAATATATAGGTATTACGCATAAAAGGGGAATGAATATGTCCAATCAAACACGTTTTGTGCGACACAGAAGAAAACGTAAACTGCGGAAAAAGGTTGTTTTCATCCTTGTCCCATTTTTATTAGTATTTATCGGAGTTGCTACCTATGGCACATATCTATATATGAAAGCCGGCTCTGTTTTCTCCGAGTCATTTCAGGATGATGGAAGGGAGAAATCAAGTTTACGTGAAACAAAAGTTGACCCCTCCATCGATAATGTATCCGTTTTGATCATGGGTGTAGATGCCAGTGATGTTCGTGATAATAAAGATAGCAACAATTCACGTACGGACACATTGATGCTTGCCACATTGAACAAAGATGATAAAAGTGTAAAACTGCTTAGCATTCCACGTGATTCCTTTGTTTATATTCCTGAAGCGGGCTTTCAGTCAAAAATTAACGCCGCTCATGCCTATGGCGGACCAAAGTCAACGATTGAAACTGTGGAGAACCTGCTGAACATTCCTGTAGATTATTATGTCAAAGTAAACTTCGAAGCATTCATCGATGTGGTTAACGCAGTCGATGGTGTGGATGTTAATGTACCATACGAAATGTATGAACAGGACTCCAAAGATAAGGCGAACAAAATTCACTTGCTCCCGGGAAAGCAGAAATTAAATGGTGAAGAGGCTTTGGCATTTGCCAGAACAAGAAAACAGGATAATGACATTGAACGGGGCAAACGGCAACAGGAAGTAATCAAAGCCATCATGAATAGGGCAATATCAATGAATTCCATCTTAAAATATGACGATGTTATTGAAGCAGTTGGCAAGAATATGACCACCAACATGACATTCGATGAAATGAAAAGCTTTATATCCTATGGAACAAGCAAAGATTTAGACATCGAATCACTAACATTGGAGGGGCAGGATTACCAGCCAGCCAATGTCTATTATTACCAGCTGGATGAAGTGGCACTGGAAGAAACACAGCATATACTAAGAAAACAACTGGATTTGTCTGATTCGGTGAGTGCAACCGCGGGTGACGATAACAACGTGGAAACAGGCACTGAAGCAGGAACAGAACCGGAGACGAACCCGGATTTGACCTATTAATATAAACAACCCGCTAGTTATAAAACTAGCGGGGTTTTTTACGAGATAAGAAGATATGAAAATTCTGGGTTTATGGCCGTGTCCGACTCCATAAACAAGTCTGATTTGAAGCTTGTAGCCAATCATCTCGCACACGATCAATAGCAGCAACCCACCCGAGCCACTGCTATTTATGCTTCAACCCTTTCACCAAATTTGTCAAAGGTTTATATTCAGCATTGATTAATTCCAGATTTTCAATTAAAAATTGTACTGCTACCAAGGAAATCGCGAAAATCAGCAGCGATCCCCAAACTGTTGTCATCGAGAATAAAATTGCTGCAACACTAAACATACCACTAAGCGTGTAGATAATTAACACAGTTTGCTTATGGGTAAATCCGGACTTAACCAAGCGATGATGCAAATGTGAACTGTCCGGACTCGATATCGGCTGTTTATTAATATACCGGCGAACCATGGCAATCAAGGTATCGGAAATCGGCACACCCAAAATAAAGATCGGAATGATAAACGAAATAATCGTTACATTCTTAAACCCGAGCAGTGCCAATACTGCAATCATATAACCTAAAAATAATGCACCAGTATCTCCCATAAAAATTTTGGCCGGGAAAAAGTTATATCGTAAAAAGCCAACTGTGCTAAAAAATAGGATCAAAGCTATCGTCGCTACATAAATATTGCCCATAATTACGGCCATTCCGGCAATGGTAAATAAGGCAATTGCGGATACCCCGCCGGCAAGCCCGTCCAGGCCGTCAATCAGGTTAATGGCATTCGTAATCCCGACAATCCAAATAATCGTAACTACTGAACTTAAAAAGCCAAATTCAATTTGTCCACCAAACGGCAGGTTAATAAATTCCACCTGCAGGCCGCCCCAGAAAACGACTAGACAAGCAGCTCCCGTTTGGGCTATAAATTTAACCTTTGGAGAGAGGTCAAATAAATCGTCAATACAACCAACGAGCACCATAACAAAACCGCCACAAAGAATGGCAATATGGTATTGATTGATCGGTTGTAGTATACATAAGCCAATGAGGAAACTTAAATAAATGGCGATTCCACCCAGCGTTGGAATCGGCGCTTTATGAACTTTTCGTTGATTTGGTTTATCTGTTGCGTTAAACTTCAATGAAACTTTTATCAAAATCGGCGTTATGATTAATGAAATGAACAGTGTTAAAAAGGCTAATCCCACTATCTTTATCACTTAGCCCACCCCGTTTGCCAGCATTTACGCAGGCAATTTTTATTTTCACCATCTGCCTGCTTCTTATTTCTATACTATATATATTCGGCCTTTACACCAGAAATCTGTATGCAGGTACTCAAATCCATCTGCTTTTTATACTGTCATTTACATGTTCCATACTTAAATATATATTATAAACGTTTTCAGCAAAAATCTCCAATGAAAATTTACTTGATGCATGAGATTTGAGCTTTTCCCCCATCGATTGCAGCATTCCCCTATCACGAAAAACCATCGCCTCTTCCATCGCACTGGTCAATTCCCGGATATTTCCCGGACTCGTACGCCATCCGTATGATTTGTCACAAAGTAATTCCGCTACACCGCCAACATCTGATGCGATCACTGGTGTTTTCGCCCGGGCAGATTCCAGCAATACGAGCGGAAAACTTTCGCTTAACGAGGTTAGCATCGTGACATCTGCCATCCCGTAAAATTTGTCGATATCCTGTCTGTGCCCGAGGAAATGAACATGATTTTCGATGCCCAAATCGCGTGCAGCATCTTTTAATTTGTCGGTAAGGGAGCCGTCACCCGCCAGCAGCAAGTGACAATTTGCATGTCCGGCTAGTAATTGTGCCAAAGCTTCGAAGGCAATTTGGTGACCCTTTACCGGTTCCAGCCTTGCTACCATCAAAAATAAAAAATCATGATTAGAGAAACCAAAGTCGTCCCTTACATGTGGGGAATCAAGCTTTTTCCGAAAGTCAATACCGTTTAATGCGGTGATAATTTTCTTGTTTTCTACCCCGGCACCGTTTAAATTGGTACGAAATGGTTCGGAAATTGCAATCACACGATCTGCATGCCGAATTGCATTTAAATGGATATGGCAGAGGAAATTCCCGTACAGCCCCTTCCCCATAAAGTCGTGGGCTGGATCACTGTGAACTGTAACTACCCAATGGAAGGAAGCCATTTTCTTTAATATCTTTGCGTACACATTCGCCCGTGGCCCGTGAGTATGAACGAAACGAATGCGCTCTTTTTTGATAAAGCCAGCAATTTTACGCATCAGTGGAATACTTAATTTTAGGTGATTGGAAAAATAAACGGTCTGAATCCCCCATTTTTTCGCCTGTTTGAGCAGTTCGCCTTTTTCTAAAACACCTAAAACAAATTCATCCCGGTTAAATTCTTTTAACAGCCCCAGAATATGATGCATTCCGCCGCCTGTTTCATTTCCGGCATTTAAATGTAAAATTTTCATATGTAACTTTCACTACCTTTTATTGAATCTGTCTACAGGTTGCCCAAGGATGGCTGTTTTCATGCTTTTTTAGGGGATGCATTTGCAATGTAGTTCGTGCTTTTGCTGAATCCGGGCTGTTTGTTCTAGTATAATCGGCGGGTTTTTCTTTCCGTAATATGGCGAAAGAACGCCCGCTTCCTATAAGCCTCCTATGCATATTTGTTACATAACTGCCCATAATTGTGAATATGGAATGATCGTGACATGAAAGGACTATTCACATGGAAATAATAGAGAAGCGGGAAAAGTGGATTTTTTTATTAATTATCATTCAGCCGCTTATAGATATTGCGACATCTATTTCCAGCTACCATGGGATGACTGTTACAATCGGTTCCCTTTTTCGGGCAATTTTAATGGCTGGGTTGTTTATTTGGATGATACGCTTCATATACTTATATAAACAGGAACAGGTATGGGCTTTTTTTGCATCCTATTTTGCGATTATACTGATGCTGGCCATAACGATGCTATATAAACCCCAACTTAACTTGTTTCAGGAAATAAATTTTGCGATTAAAACCGGCTATTACCTGGTCATGATTCATGTATCAATCCTTTTACTGAAACAAAGAATATTATCAAAAGCAACCATATACAGGGCGGCAGCGGTTACAAGTCTGATCGTTGGAGTCAGTTACTGGCTGGCCATTGCAACCGGCACAGGTATTGACAGTTACCGCTATGGGAGTGCGGGTTTTTCCGGGTGGTTTTTCGCTGCGAATGAATTGAGTGTTATTGTCATTGTTCTGCTGGGATTAAGTCTGGTTCACCTTACCTATAAACGAACATATCTCTCCTGGTTTTCTTTAGCATTCATGATCAGCATGGTGCCAATGATCGGGACAAAAACAGCTTTTGTAGGTGGAGTCGCCCTCCTATTAACAGGTGTGGGATATATACTGCTTTTTATTCGGCACGTTGGGAGAGAAAAAAGCGCCATTCTTTTCCTGGCAATCGTTATCTTATTCATTTGTCTTATTCCAAAAACACCGATTTTTTCAGCAACGGGACAGTTGGGACATGGGGCGGATCATAAAACAGAGCAAATAGAATCTGTCTCTGATCAAACCGAAACCAAAAGTCCAACGAATATCCTTAGTTCTCGTGATATGTATCTGCAACAAACAAAAACAGAATTTGCCGATGCTACGGTGGCAAGGAAATTATTCGGACTAGGGTTTGCTGGTGATAATCAAGATGTTGAGAAGTTGATTGAAATGGACTTCTTTGATTTATTCTTTGGCTATGGTATTATTGGCAGTTTTTTATTAGTCATGCCGCTCATCTTTTTAGTCAGTAAGCTTTGCAAAAACATGTTTCCATTTACCATTAGAAAACTTATTTTGGCTTGTACACTCGGATTATGCCTTGGTATAGCTGCATTAGCCGGTCATGTATTATTTGCGCCATCTGTTATGACATATGTAACCATTGGTATGATTGCTTTAGTTCGGGAAAATATTGAGGTGGGAAAATATGACGTCCCCTAATATAGTCAGTATTATTGTACCTGTATACAATGCTGAGAAATATCTTAGCAGATGCATCAGCAGTATTTTGCAACAGACATACAAGCTGATTGAAGTGATCTTGGTTAACGATGGATCCACCGATGACAGCGGGCTTATTTGTGAGCGTTACGCCAAACGGGATCAACGGGTGCGGGTCATTCATCAGCCAAATGCCGGACCATCCGTTGCGCGTAACGGTGGTATCAAAGCAGCAACGGGACACTTTATTCAGTTCGTCGATGCCGATGACCATCTGGAACCAACCATGACCCAACGTTTGGTGGAAGCGATGAAGCCCGGTATTCAGATGGTTGTTTGCGGATATCATATTGCCCAAAAAACAATGAAACAACCGATTATCCCATCCATTACTGGCATCTTTTCCAAAACAGACTTCATGCAGCATATCGGGGAACTTTATAAAAACATCATTCTTCCTTCACCCTGTAACAAACTATATGATGCTACTCTGATTAACGATTGCCATATTCAATTTGACAAACATTTTTCCATGGGTGAAGATCTGCTGTTTAACCTTGGTTATATTGAAGCATGTGAGCAGATCCATATCATCACCGATCCATTATATACGTATTGTATTAACCAGGATTCATTAACGAAAGCGTTTAAGAAGGACTTGATGGAAAACCAGCAAGTACTGCTTGTTCGGGTCAAAGATTATCTGCGTAAAAAAAACTGTTTCACCGCAGATAATCAATATTTCCTGGCCATGATTCAAGCCAATAGCATTGTGAATGGTCTGAACAATCTATTTCACCCAGACAGTCCGCTTACATCCAGACAAAAAAAACAAGCAATCAACGCTATCGTTACCGCAAGCTATGTACCCATGGCCCATTTTTCCGACACCTTGCAAGCTCGTTTAGTTGGAAAACTGGTTAAACGTCAAGCGATACATGCCATATACTGGTTTTTCGCTGCAAAAAACCTGCTCCACCAACGCCTCCATCCCGTATTTAACTTGCTGAAACAACTCAACTAGCCGGCGATAAGATGAGGGGGCATGCCGGCATGGACATAAGCGGTTCTCTTGATTTTCCGGTTTAGGGCTTGGGCAGAAACTATTGAGATGATGGCACAAATTCCAAAGTGCGATGGACCGAGAAAAGGTTTTTTCCTAATTTTGGGGATCGCTGATATAAATGCTGAAATCGCTGATAAAGCACGTAAAATCGCCGATATAAGTGCTAAAACCGCTGATATATCGTGCAAAGTCGCTGATATAATGCAAGAAATCGCTGATATATTCAATCACCGTTCACCAATTTAAGAAAACTTGCACCAAACAATGTCTTTAGCATCTTCAGTTGTTTGGACCTGTAAAATGGCATGACTTTTCATGTCTAAAACAGTCTGTATTGTGCAACCATGCAGGTATAGTAATCCCGGGATTGAACCCCCTTGTTAAAGCGAGGAATGACCAGCATGAAAAAGGTGATCATTTATGCGTACACACAATTTAATCTGGGTGATGATTTATTTATAAAAATACTATGCGAACGCTATCCGGACACACAGTTTCTGCTTTATGCGCCACGTGGTTACCAAAAATTATTTCACATGTTACCGAATCTCCGGGTTTTCCCTAGCGATACATTATGGTTTCGTGGCGTCCGTTTATTATCCCGGAAACTTCATCTGGAACATGTTTTATGTAACATAATTGCCAAAAACTATGACATGGCAGTTTACATCGGGGGATCCCTTTTCATTCAAGGTGAAAATTGGAAGAAGGAGTTCAGGAACAATAAAGCATTAAAGTTAACAAATAAACCATTTTTTCTATTAGGGGCTAATTTCGGACCCTATGATGACGATGAATTCTATATAGCATATAAGAAGCTGTTTCATACATATACAGATATTTGTTTTCGCGACCGTCATTCACTTGAACTGTTCCGTGACTTGCCACAAACACGAATGGCCGCTGATATCGTTTTTCAATTGCAAATGCCAACAGCCAATACACAGGAAAAAATGGTCGTCCTAACTGTAATTAAGCCATCGATTCGCAAGCACTTGGTAAATAGTGATCAGCTGTATTATCAAAAAATGAGTGAGGTTGCGATTCACTTTATAGAGAGAGGATACCAGGTAACGCTAATGGCCTTTTGCGTAATCGAACAAGATGATGAGGCTCTCACTGCAATCAAACAACGTATTCCAAAACATTTGATCCCAAACGTCGCAACCTATGTATATCAATATCATATAGATGAAGCACTACAAATTCTGGTACAATCCAGCTTTATTGTCGCATCCAGATTCCATGCAATGATTCTTGGTTGGGTTATGGGAAAACCAGTATTTCCAATTGTGTATAGCCGAAAAATGACCAATGTTATGCAGGATTTACATTTTACCGGAAAATACTGTGATTTCGACGCATTGCATACATTAAAAGCAAATGATGTCTTTGCCAGCTTAAACAACAGTACAATCAATGTTTCCAATCCCGTGAAGGAAGCAGAGGAGCACTTTTTACTTTTGGATAAATACATGAAATAGTTGTTTTGTCCGGGATATTAAAAAACATCTACAAAAGGAAAGACGTTGTATGGCAAATGGAAACAATTTATTAAAGAATACAATACTCTATACAGTTGCTAATTTCGGCTCAAAAATACTCGTCTTTTTCATGCTCCCACTGTACACCCATTATTTTACAACTGCAGAATACGGACTTTGGGATGTTGTGGTAACCACGGCAACATTGCTCGCACCATTTATTACGTTTGAATTAGTTGCTGGGGTTTACAGGTGGCTGCTCGGGGAAACGGATGAAAGCAAAAAGCAACAAATTATTACCACTGGAGCAGTCATTATTTTACGTAACCTGCTCCTTTTCAATGTGGTTGCTGTGGCCGTACTCCTATTGACTTCCATTCCATACGGCTGGCTTGCATTGTTATATGTAGATATCTCCATTGTCGTCAGTTTTATTCAGCAATGCGCAAGGGGGCTTGGGTACAATAAACTATTTGCCCTGATTGGGGTTCTGCAAACAGTGATCACAGTGGCGCTAAACCTTATTTTTATTCTGATTTTCCATTTACGGCTGGACGCATTTTTCTATTCGGCTATTATCGCTGGGATTGGAGTCACAATTGTTGGCTGGCTGACCATGAAATTTAGCTATTACCTATCAGCTAATGCTTACTCCAAAAGCATCATCAAATCCCTGCTCATCTATTCGATGCCGATCATCCCCGGGGCTGCCAGCTGGTGGGTAATGACTATGTCGGATCGGTATTTTATCACAGTATTTTTAGGGATGGACGATAATGGAATTTATGCGGTTGCGAACAAGATCCCCGCCATATTGATGATGATCAGCTCGGTCTTTTCGCTTGCCTGGAAAGACAGCGCGATCTTAGCGTATGATTCCATAGACAAGGATAACTATTATACAAACGTTTTTCATCATTTTTTCCGGTTAATGACCACATCAGTCATTTGCCTGGCATTGTTAACCAAACCTGTCTTGGCCATCTTCATTGCCAATAATTTTTATAGTTCTTGGAAATATATCGGATTTCTCTTGTTGGCAACGCTGGTAAGTGCATTCTCACAATTCTGGGCAGCTGGATATCACGGCGCCAAAAAAACCAACCTTATTTTCATTTCATCCTTGGTAGGCGCGGCTATTAATGTATTGGTAAACCTGCTATTGATCCAGTATATTGGGTTATATGCGGTAGCGATTTCGACCTTTGTCGCCTTTCTGGTCATGTGGCTTATGCGTGTATATTTTGCCGGGGCGTATTTCCATATTCAAATGAATTACCGGGACATGGCTGTTTTATTACCACTGACAGCAATCGCCATGATTGTTCCGTTTATCTTTAACTGGGTTGGGATCGTGATCAGCATTTGTCTGGCAATCCTGGTTTTTTTCATATACAACTGGGGATTAATCACATTAGTATATGAAAATATGAAGGAGATAGCCGTCAAATGGAGCCGGAAAACTGCGGAAAAGTGACTACGAATATTTGAAATCCAGTCTGATAACCCAAGACGTAGAAAGTCTTGGGTTATCGTGTTACAACGTCTCCCGCAACCGTTCAACTTCTTCACTGTCCAAATGCGTCACTTCCGCGATCAGGTCAATGGACATCCCTTTTTTCAACATCTCACATGCTACTTCTTTGGTTCTAACTTCCCCCAGCCTCAATCCCTCACAACAGGTCAATGAATCCACCAAGGTCGATTCATAAAGCAGCCTATTTTGCTAAAAAACTATTTGACAAACGGAAACTACAAATGTAGTATTACATATGTAGTTTTAATTTATACCCTTCATTTTATGGAGCACGAAATATCATCCGGGTTTGATTGGCCGCCAAACCTGATATGTATAACTAACATAGGAAGGTAAATAAAAGATAGAAAGAGGTTTGATTTTAATGAATTTAAGGAAACCAATCTTTGGTACATTTAAGAAATTGGTACCTGTACTGCTTCTCTCATGTGTGGCACTTGCAGGTTGTTCAGAGGATAGTGCTCAACCCGATCCATCCGAATCAAAAAATAATAATTTTGCCAAACTGGAAGACAAATTTGATGCCAGACTTGGTATCTATGCGCTTGATACGGGTACAGACCAAACCGTCACTTACCGATCAAATGAGCGTTTTACGTATGCATCCACACATAAGGCTTTAGCTGTAGGTGCACTGCTACAGCAAATATCAATAGAAGACCTTAACCAAAGGATCACCTATAAGCACGATGACCTTGTAAATTATAATCCAATTACAGAGAAGCATGTTGATACAGGAATGACGCTGAGAGAACTATGTGAGGCTTCCCTAAGATATAGTGATAATACAGCAGAAAATCTTATCCTTAAGCAGTTGGGTGGACCTGATGAACTTAAAAAAGCACTCAGAGAAATTGGCGATGACGTGACAAATCCTGAACGATTCGAGCCGGAGTTAAATGAAGTGAAACCTGGTGAAACCCATGATACTAGTACACCCAAGGCGCTTGCTAGCAGTCTCCAGTCCTTCGTAATTGGTGACGCACTTCCAAAGGAGAAACGTTTGCTTTTAACAGATTGGCTTAAGGGAAATGCCACTGGTGATACATTGATTCGTGCAGGAGTACCAAAAAACTGGGTTGTAGCGGATAAATCTGGGTCAGCATCATATGGAACACGAAACGACATTGCTGTTATTTGGCCCCCGAAAAAAGAGCCGATTGTTTTAGCCATTCTTTCCAGCCATGATGAAGAGGAAGCGGATACTGATGATAAACTTATTGAACTGGCAACAAAAGAAGTAATCGACATTCTTAAAGCTAAATAATTTACCCCAACTGAATCATTATGTGGCTTGAAATAAAGTTGCACCACCTTAGCCCTTTGGGTATGATGTATAGTAATAGAAGAACTTCCTAACGATGCAACTTATGAGGATATTATGGAGGAAATATATATTCAATCTAAAATTGACGCTGGATTAAAACAACTTGATGACATAAACAAAGCAATGGATCCAAGACACCCGTCATGTCCTGGATCCATTTCTTTTATTCCAGCGTTTTCAGCAACCGTTCAATCTCCTCATGTTCCAAATGTGTTACTTCCGCTATTAGTTCAATGGACATCCCTTTTTTCAACATTTCAGTCGCTACTTCTTTGGTTCTAATTTCTTTGCCAATTTCTTTCCCAATCTCTTTCCCTTTCTCAATTCCACGCTCTTCATACGAAATCGGCAGCTCCATTATTTTTTCCGCATCAGGCAACTGTTTGATTTCCTTCGCCATTTCTTCTTCCTCCTTTCAGACAGTGTTAAATAGGTTTCGAAAAAGCCATAAATTAATCTCTCACGTGCCGGGTCCAATTCCATTCGGGTCATCATTCGTAAAAACTCGATTTTCACCTGTACTTTTTCTTCCTTTTTATAACCCATTTTACTCAATAATGCCGCGGCTGCTGGATTGTCAGACTTGATATAGTCTCTCCAGTTCTTTTTACGCAAGTGTAGCGTCAAATATTGAAACGTCAACACATGAGCGAACGGAAATTCCATCGTATATTCATCCTGTTCCCATTTTTCGTTATAACTAAATACCGCGATCGGAACAATTGGTTTCTGATACGTATTATACAACAAACTGAAATAACGAAACATCCGCTCATGAAAATCGCCTTGTTTTTCATTTTGCGGTTCAATGTGAACGATAATGACGGTATCTGTACTCTTTAGTTTCGTTTCTACGATAATATCCAGTCTTCTTGTATTCCCTTGGATTAGATCTGTGTAAACTTCTTGCGGATAAGGTTGGATCGAATGAAAATCAATATGGTAATGAATATCAGGAAAAAATGCTTCCAAAAATTCTTCAAAAAATGTGTTGATTAATTGTTTAAATAGCTGGTCATGTCTGGTGTAACTTGGAGAATCTTCTTTTACTACTGTGGTTACTGTCAATACAGCACTTCCTTTACGAGGATATGAAGTTAAAAAACCGAGGTGTTATTCTGGTATTAATATATCATGAAAGGTGGAAAAGAACAAATGTTTTCTCTATTCCAACCTATTCATATATGCAAAGGTTTAGATTATACGAGAAGAAATAAGAAAAACCGGGCAAACCCCGCCCGGTCCTTTTGTATCCACCATAGTTAGAGAAAATCCGATAATTTATATTCCTGTCCATGTATGCCCTTATAATACTCCGGATACATGTCTCCCCCACATTGTTCACAACTAAATCTGGGTGGAGTTGTTGGATCTCCTTCATCCATCAAATCAAATTCCTGTACGACATCATAAGGAATCTTCTCCTCCTCATGACACACCAAACAATGATAATTGACAAACGTCTTCTTGGGGCGCAGATGGTCGGTTCCCTTTTTCCTCTTTTTGCTTTTCTTGCCCGTTGCCTTCGAGATGATGAATCACCCTTTCTAGATAGCTTTTTGCTTCTTTCGTTAATGCTATTTTTATTTCTAATCGTCCTCCCTCAAGACAGACTTCACCCATGTACTCATAATAGTTGTTGCAATGTGGGCAAATCATTGGATCTTTTTGTCCACTTGAAATAATACGCTCTCTCCATGTTTGGCGGCGTAATGTCTTTTTCACCTTCAGTATCCATCGTTTTGTTCCTTGTTGCCATGTAGCCAACAGCTTTTTACTTAACTTCTTGCTCCTTCTTGAGTACATGCCATAATGACGAATCGTTTTAAATTGTTCATCCGGAATATGACGTATTAAACGGATGATAAACTCTTCTACTGTAACTACTTCATGTTTTTCTTTCCCATCTGTCTTGTCCACATACTTAAAAGTTACAGTTTGACCATCATATGCCTCGATCCGATTGGTTCCAATCGCTGGTCGACGAATATAGCGGCCAATATAGCGAAGCTGCTCTTTTATCTTTCCTCTTTGTTTTGGGGCATACACATAGAAGCCTTCCCCATTTGCGGAAAAAGCCTTTTGTAATCTTGGCTGTATCCTTTTCTTTTCTTGCTTCGTCAAGTTTTTTCGGATGAGCTTCAACACTACCGTCTGCCATTGCTTTCGAAGCATCTTGAATGGTATAAAATCGTATCCTTTCCATTCCCCTTTTTTCGTGATTCCCCCATCGTTACCATCATATGTACATGGGGATTGAAATTCACTTTGGAACCAAACGTATGCAATCCAACTATAATCCCCGGTATCACCTTGGCTTTCTTCTGAAAATAGTCAGTAAGTAATTTGGCTGCTTCATCCATAAGTGGCTTTAAAAGCTCACGATGTAAAAGGAATATATCCCGTAGCCCTTCATCAATTGTGAGTATCACATGTCGGTGATTCACTTGTAATACGTCCTCAGACAATAGACGACTCCATTCTTCGCTTTCTCCAACAGAACAGGTTGTACAAAAACGTCCCTTACATCGGAAGGGAATACGCTTTACATCATGGCAGCCCTCGCAAACAAAAAGTTTGAATCCTTTTTTCATATCTCCACAGTCACGAAATTTCTCTACCTCCTTTGTGACAATAGGACGGATTCTCTTTCCGTATTTCCTTTTGAATGATTCCCAATGTTGATTTTCGTCAAAGAAGATTTTTTTTAATATGTTTTTCCCCATACATAAAAAATACCACAGTAACACTCACTGCGGTAGACCCAAATTTTATACTTTCCTATCTTTTAAAAATAGACCTGGATACGTTTTATATCCAGGTCTCGTACATAATGATTTACAAATTATATTGGTAACCGAAATTTTAGTGCACATCGACCTAAATGAAGCGGGAATCGATCTAAATGCAAGTGAAGGTCATATTCACTGGCCAATGATTCCCGCTCTTTTTAACAGCGTTTCACTTTAACAACCAACCTCTTTAACAATTCCTTACCGGTTTAAGATTTCCGGAACGCGCGAAATAAAAAGCTTAGAATCAACACCAGGATAACCGCACCAATAATGGCTGGGATGATGAAAATACCCGCCAGTTCCGGTCCCCAATGGCCAAGTAGCAATGTTCCAAGCCACGAACCAATTAATCCAGCAATAATATTACCAATAATGCCTCCTGGTATGTCACGGCTTGCGATCAGACCACCCAGCCAGCCAATCACACCACCAACTATGATCATCCAAATAACACCCATCGTATCACTCCTCACTCTAATATATTTCAAAAGCGTATCGACAAAGCACTTTAAAAATCCCAACAAGAGGTTTTCTATGATAGTACCACTATTATTTGTAGCTTAAACCATTTTATGCAATTATGATGGAAACTGCCTCGTGTATACGCCCTTGTACCATATGTTATGATTTAATTAGCTTCTAATTGAATGGAGAGATGCAATTTGGCACTTAATTTCGCCCATCGTGGTTCACTTACGGAGGCGCCGGAAAACACACTACCAGCCTTTCAAAAAGCACTGAAACATGGTGCAAGGGCTGTAGAATTGGACGTTCAGCTGACAAAAGATCAACAGCTTGTCATTTGTCATGATCACAAACTATCGCGATTGAATAAGGATGTTAAGGGATTAATCAAGGATTTTACACTGGCGGAAATCAAACAAATTGATGTAGGTGCTGCCTTTTCCGAAGATTTTCAAGGCACCACACTGAGCACATTGGATGAATTGTTGGCAATTTGCCCCGAAGATCTGCTGTTAAATATCGAGATAAAAAATATTCCAGTCATTTATCCCGGGATAGAACATATTCTGCTCGATTGTCTGAAACAGCACAATCGGATAGATCATGTCATTATCTCATCATTTGACCACATGGCCTTGGCTAAAATGCAGGAGCTTGAACCAAACATCAGACTTGGCATGCTGTTTTATTATCGTATGTTACACCCATGGGACTACGCCAACAGTAGCGGGCTAAATATTACAAGTATCCATCCCAACCAAGTATATGTTGATCAAACGTTTGTTCAGGAGTGTAAACGGCTTGGTTATGAGGTTTATCCTTTTACGGTTAATACTAAGGATCGGTATGAGGAATTAATTTCATATGGGGTGGATGGCGTGTTTTCGAATAATCCGGAAGTGTTCAAGCAAAGCTAATTAACATAGTGACTTTTTCATGCCTAATGGCGTTCCCATTACCTCTTCATACTTCAAAAGTCAAATAACCCCTCCTGATACAGGTAGGGTTATTTGACGCTTACGAAGGCGGTGTTTACACGAGCTGGCGTTTCTATACTTTACTTAATTTCTGTATAAAAATCACCAGGCAGCCAGTTATGCCCAAATAGTGCATCATATTCAACAATCCGGTAATCATCAACCACAGTCAATAATTCTTTTGAAAGATCTTTATCATATATTTTGCCTTCATCTGATACAATATAATCTTTCCCTATTCTTTTTACACCTTTTTCCAATAGTGTATCCATGAGACCTTGATAGGCAGAAACATAATAATGCCCCTCCCTTAATAATACTGGGACAAAAAATACGGGTGACAAGTCATCAAGTTGGATCCCACCCTCGCTTCTCCCGTGATTCATATAAATAAACCAAGGTGTTTCATGGAGCAAATCACCTTTAAATTGGTTCTCTGTTCCTCTGAAAACGCTAGGGAAATGATCACCATAAAACAAAAAATTAATTTCCTTATCAGACTTATCCCATTCATTAACTAATTCTTTCATCGCTTTATCCGAGGCATGTATTCCCTGCAGATAATTAAACAATTCTTTTTCCTTCTTTTTTGGAAAAACATCTGTATTAATTTCCGGTTCGTAATCCATTTCGGGAATTTCTTTATTGTATGGAGAATGGTTTTGCATCGACAAGATATGGATCAACCCCACATCTTTCTTATTTGCCACTTCCATCATATCCTTATTCAAAGCTTCATCTGAAACCCTTGTATGGGTTCCCAGCTTTTCGGTATGCTTAATGCCATGATCCAGATAGTGAAATTCATCAAACCCGATTGCATCATATATTGTTTTTCTATTGTAAAGATGTGCTGTATATGGGTGTAAAGCAACCTTATTCTTGTTATAAAAATCCAAAATGGTATGGTGGTTCTTTGAATCAGCGTAGAAGTCTGAATATGGCGTTACAACCAGTGGTTCACGAAAAACTTCCAGGCTGAAAGATGTTAAAACCGACCATTCCAAATTAGCAGTTCCTCCCCCTATATACTGGCTGTACATCGTTCCTCCAATATTATTTTTAACAGTACTGGAGATAAACGGAATAGGAGTTTCGTTTAACAAAAGGTCGGGCAACTGTTTCGGATCCATTAATGATTCGCTTAAATACAGAAATGTTTGCGATTCATTTAGGGATTTATCACGATCTTTATTAATATCTTTGGAAATCTTACTGTATTTCTTTGAGATTTGCGTGATCCTATCCTTACTGTAATTACCGGGTCTATCCATATAGGTAGGTTTTACCGTATTCATCAGCGTAGGTAAATAGCCGTCTTTGCGGGCCCGTTTTAAAGGATTAAAATTATGGCTATGCGTTTCTTCAAACTTCAAAACATGTGTATTGTAATAATTTGGCTTCATAAATATTGCCACTAAAACGCTTAGAGATACTACAAATAAAACAATCCGAATCCTTCTGCTGACGTAGAAGTTTATTTTCTTTGAAACTTTCACGATCAAAACTTGTATCCCAGCCAAAACCAAAATAGTTACAATTGCTATTAACAAGGCAAAAGCCGGCGAAACATCTACAAAAGACAAAATCTCCTTTGGTGAAGCAATCGTTTTGAGCTCCGAGAAAGTGATAAATTCATTTCGCTCCATTGCTTTCATCTGGTTTGCAAAAACTAAACCAAACATTAACAAATCTATCATCACAATACTTACAATGGCTGTTCCTAAAATGGAGTATACAAAAATGGTAATTGTGAAAATTAAAGAGACACCATTGAAAAAAGAATCGTGGAAATCCTGTCCGGGGTCAATGGTATAATCGGGAAACATGCTTTTATTTAACCATTTAATTATAACTGTTGAATTGATTCTTATAATAAAAAACAACAATATGAAATAAGCAATAAAAAGTAACGCCTTTACGACTTTTGGCACGCTAAACTCCACTCTTTTCTCCCAAAATATCTTTCCAATAAACTACTTTATCATAACAGCGACTAATTTTTAAGAAATCTTGGTGAAACAGCCCTAAATTGTTTACGTCTGGCACGACTACTGGCAAGGGAGTAAACGTAAAATAATATATCCTTAGATGCACGTTTTATATTTTCCATAAAACGTAAGATCGGTAATGTACGGTGCGGACATACTTACAACTGAACCGATTTCCGCCTGACCAATTAATTCTCCTGAATCCGGGTCTAGTCGTCCCGACCTCATTAGCGGTTTGAAATTTATGATAATGCAATGGATCGGAACCATTATCATAGACGGCGTGTTTATCACTGTTCATCTGATATGGATTCCATTCATCAGGTCCAAAACTGCATTCACTGCTGCCGACAACATGCTAAGAGTATCCAATACCACTAGCACCAGTGTCCCCCATTTTTTAAACCCCAGATAAATTCTAAGCCATCAGAGCCTTATGCTGTCTTTCCACCGCTTTCTCTCTGTATGCTTTTTTCTCATCTTTGGACATTTTTTTATATTCCTTCAAAAACTGCTCATATTTCGGCATGACCTCGTCGACTGTTCCGAAATCCTTGACCATGCCATATTCCAGCCAGAGAATTTTCTCACAAAACTTTTTCATTTGCCCGATGGAGTGACTGACAAAGATCATCGTTTTCCCCATACGCTTGAAATCCTTCATCTTCTCAAGACTTTTCTCGGCAAATGCTTTATCACCAACAGACAAGGCTTCATCAATGATCAATATCTCCGGATCGACATTGACCGAAATCGCAAAGCCCAGTCGCGATTTCATCCCACTGGAATACGATTTTACCGGCTGATCGATGAACTTGCCCAACTCCGAAAACTCGATGATCTCAGGCTCTAATCTTTTTATTTCTTCTTTACTAAACCCCAACATCAGACACTTCAATTCTATATTGTCCCGACCAGACAGATCATTTTTGAGCCCTGAAGCAACTGCAATCAGGGATGCTTGTCCATTTATTTCAACACTGCCGGATGTCTCGGGAACAATACCGGCAATAATATTGGACAATGTTGATTTACCTGATCCATTAATCCCAACAAACCCGACAACATCGCCTTTTTCCGCTGTAAAACTAACATCCGTCAGTGCATAAAAGGATTCACCATAATTTTTTGGTGTAATGAGATCTAATAAACGCTCTTTGTTGTCGTTATACAATTTATATTTCTTTGTCACGTTTTTAACAATAATTGCTTTTTCCATCATGATCACAAGCCTTTATAAATAATCAATGAAATGGCGGCGGAATTTCACATGCAGCGTCGAGCCGAATATGAATAGCACAATGACTAATGCCCAGAAATAAAGCGTATAATGCCAGTGCTCAATAAAATACCAACCTGCTCCAAAAAATGCCGAACGATACCCTTCAATTAAATACAATAATGGGTTTAACTTTAGTAATTGCATGATTGTCGGAAATTGATTCGTTAAAATAGTTATTGGCCACAGAACACCCGAGACATAAAGAAACATTCGTAATGTCGAACTCAAAAACATGTGTACATCTCTTATTATGGTGGACAATGTTGACGTTATTAGTGCAACGGAAAAAATCAAACAAAATGCGCCAAAAATAAAATAGATCAGTTGCAAGTAATATAAATTCACATAATAACCCATAAATTGAAAAATGACCATCGTAATAACCAGCATAATTAGATGGATATAGAACTGGGAAAAAATAACATAGTTCGGGATCACACTCATAGGAAAATTCATTTTAGATAACATGCGCAATCTCGTATAGATCGACTTGGAACCTTGAATCGTCGACTGGTAAAAGAAATTCCACAGAAAAAAGGCCGCCATCAGCCAGGTAAAAAATGGAATCTCCACTCCGCCTACTTCTACAGGTTCTCGATGCCTTAGTGCTCCAAATACAAACCAATAAATTAATATTTGAATGGTGGGGTTCAGAATCTCCCAAAACATTCCCAAATAATTGTTCCGGTTTTTACTTTTTAACTCATATAGGGAAAGCCGCCGTATTAAATAAAAATGTTTAAATTGCTCTTTAAGAACTGTTATTGCAGATTTCATATGTATATCCTTTCGACTCTTAAAACCCTTTTATATACTGCTATTAATTATAATTATATTTACCTAACTTTATTATTTTTTTAATTTAACTTTTGTAACTTAATAAATTATACAAGCAACAAGGGTAAAAGACAATAAAAGAGAAAGCAGGTCTATACCATTTATAGTATAAACCATGTTTTTAGAAATCAATCTTCAAATACTTCTTTTACAACACGCTCGCTAGCATGACCATCTTCCAGATAACAAAACTTTTCATAAAATGCCTTTGTTGCATCGGATGGAACGAAACCATTTGCGTCAAATTTTAGGATTTCGTCAATAATCCCTTCCGTTGTTTTCACCAAAGGTCCAGGGGCTTTCGTTTCTAAATCAAAATAAAAACCACGTAGCTTATCTCGATAATCGTCAATATCGTAAACATAAAATAACATTGGCCGTTTTAAATTGGCATAGTCAAAAAAAACAGAAGAATAATCTGTAATAAGTAAATCTGCAATAAGATACAGTTCGCGAATATCTTCATGATAGGAAAAGTCAAAAACAAACCCTTCATATCCCTTTAAGTCAAGGTTCTCAGCCACAAGATAATGCAACCTTAGAATAATTATAAAATCATGATTGAGTTCTTTTCGAAGTTTTTCTAAATCAAGGTGTAAATCAAATTTATACTCACCTTTAGCATAGAATTGATTATCTCTCCAAGTTGGTGCATACAGGATAACCTTTTTATCCAACGGTAAATCGCATTCGTTTTTTATTTTGGAAATAATATCTTGATTATTACAATTCAATAAAAAGTCATTTCTTGGATAACCAGATTCGATTATCGTCTTATCAAACGCAAAGGCTCTTCTAAATATCTCAGTCGAATAGGCATTCGGAGAAACTAAGTAGTCCCATTTGCTTGTTGATTTTAAAAAATTTTGTTTGTATTGAACTGTGTTTGTTCCTGGCATATGTACTTCATCCATATCCATTGCCAACCGTTTTAACGGTGTACCATGCCATGTTTGCAGATATGTTGTGTAACGGGGCTTGGGGATCCATAATGGTAATCGGCTATTAGATACCCAATAGCCTGCCCTAGTCATTAACAATAACCATTTTAATGAAAAACGATACACCTTCTGGATATCTCTTCCCACTAAAGCTTTGGAGTGCCTTTTATCAACACTCCAATACATTTTATAACCTGACCTATTCTTACACATATATTCGTAAATTGCCCTTGGGTTATCACTGTATTGTTTCCCCAAAAAACTTTCAAATATGATTAGTTTAGGGTCTTTGGGAAGTACTTTTCCAAGGAAGTTAAAGGTAAATTTATATAATTTAAACACAACTCTTTTAACAGCACTTTTCATACATAATTTCTCCGTAACTAAGAATCCTGCCCTATCTCTTCTAATGATTTGCCCTCAAACACGCGCTGCACCGTTTTTCTTGAAGCATTACCATTATCCCATAAACAAAATTTATTATAGAATTGATTATAGGTATCATGATATTTCATTCGAACATCATCAATATGTTGCACAGCATCGACAACTTCGTCCGTGGTCATCAGCAGCGGACCTGGAACCTCTTTTTCCATGTCGAAATAAAAACCTCGCATTTGATCACGGTATTTCTCAATATCATAGGTGTAAAATAATATGGGTCGTTTCAAATTGGCATAATCAAAAAAGACGGAAGAATAATCCGTGATTAACATATCTGAAATCAAATAAAGTTCTGCAATATCATCATACAGACTAAAATCATAGACAAACCCTTCATATTCCGAAACGTCCAGCCTGTTCGCAATATGATAATGAGTTCTCAATAAAAGAATATATTCATCACTTAAATTCTCTTGCATTTTATCTAGCTCTAGCTTCAGGGTAAATTTATAATTACCCCTTGAGAAAAATTCATCGTCACGCCATGTAGGAGCGTATAATATAACTTTTTTATCAAGTGGAAGATTTAGGTTTTGCTTTAAATCATTTATGTCCTTGAAATTATTTTTTTGATATAAGATATCATTTCTGGGATACCCAAATTCCAGCATCTCTTTATCAAACTTAAAAGCCCGCCTAAATATCTTGGAAGAATATTCATTTGGTGAACTTAAATAGTCCCACCTGCGAGATTGAATATAGAAATTCTCTTTATATTTAGGATCTGCCGAGAATATATCTTTTTGGTCAAGCACCAATGTCTTCAAAGGGGTACCATGCCATGTTTGCAAATAAACGTTACCTTCCCGTTTATCCAAAGATTTTGGTAAGCGAATATTACTTACCCAATATTTTGCCCTCGCTAAATAGTAATAATAGCGCAGACTAAACCTTTTCACCTGAATAGGGTTACCAGGAATGTTTTTCTTCTCTCGTACACTCCATACACATTTATAACCCATGTCATTATTCAACAGATATTCATAAATGTATTTTGGGTTGTCGGAGTAATTTTTACCAAGAAAACTTTCGAAAAAGACAAGCTTTTCCTTCATAGAAAACTTCATGAAAACTTTTCTATATAATAAAATAAAAAACTTTCTCTTCGTTTTCAAACCTTCCCTTATCTCCCTTAGTAGTCTGTGTTGTGTATTGACCTTTTTATATTTATGAACATTTCCTGTTTTAATCTTATAGATTTCTCTTTTAAGAATAAAGTCCTTTTGGCTGATCAATTGAGGATCGATCTTATTCACTGCCTCAACAAGCTGTGGGAAAAAGTCATCTATATGTTCATCTTGTTTAAAGTACGTAATGACATTCTTCCTGTAAAAATTCAACAACTGGTTATCAAGAAAACGATCAGCTAATTCGTCGTCACTGTACTCTTGCTTCAACGTATTGTAAACATCCAGGAAGCTGCTTATTTTTACATGTTCATCTGATTGGGTTAAAGACGGATTGTTAATCGGATCGTTTCGTTTCCGTTTAAAGTAAACAGCCTCTTTGATATAAGGGATTAACTCTGAATGGATAAGTGCAGGTATCAAAAAAGTTAAATCAGCATACACTTCCACATCCTCGGAAAAATGTAAATTTTCCTTAATAATATAATCACGCTTAAACAAAAAATTGACGGCAGACCTATTTTTAATTAGCTTAAACCTTTTATCAATATATGTTTTCACGTTAAAAAGGCCATCCAAAATGATCGCCATACTTTTGCTAAAATGAGTCGATTTAACTTTACCACGAATCATATCATGATGTTTGATGTGGTTCACTAATATTTCCAATGTTTTCTCTGGGAGATAATCATCGCTATCCAAGAAGTAGATAAATTCTCCGCTAGCCTTTTTTATGCCAAAATTCCTTGCAGCTCCAACACCTTTTCGCTCGGAAAAATGAAACAATTGAATTCTGTCATCTTGCTTTGCTATTTTTTCCAACAGTTGTGTACAGTATTCATTACTATTATCGTTTATTAATAAAATTTCAAGATCGGTATAAGTTTGTTCCATTAGAGACTTCAAACAATCGTATACATATCCTTCTGTGTTATATACAGGTGTAATAACCGAAATCTTTCCCATGATTACACTCCTTGAAGCAAAATTATTTGCAAACCCTTATTATATTTTTATTTAATATTTTTTAAAGCTCAACTTTATTTTACGTAATACCTCCATGAATTACACAAATTTTATTATAATCTAATTTGATTAACATATCAATTTTATGTCTAAGTATTTCACTTCATTGTAATTATTTCTTCACACTTAATGAAATTCGAATTATCAATTTAACTTTAGGTGTTTATTTTCATAATTGTTTTTATTTCAATGCTTTTTCAGCCTTTATGTGGAAACTTTGTCTAAAACTTGTGCGCACAGCAACGGTCAGAATAAAGGTAACAATTACATGGATAGCTATCTTTTCTGGAGAGCAACAAAAGACTAACAACACTCGACAGTCTTTTAGTTGTTTTTATACTTTCTACGTTAATCAAAACAGACCCATTCCTATACTCAATAATGAACAATACGAAAGATAATTCACCATTTATTACCTGTAAACCTATCTATTGCAACATGATCTAAATCCTCCAATACATACGTCTAGAGTTCTGTCTTCCATCAAATTCATGGTTCATAGATTATGCATAAAAAGGTAAACGAAGCGGTCCGTTTCCTATATTGCGTATTTTTTACATTTTTACATTCAGCACCATTCAGAACCACCGCATTGGTTGATTCTGTAGCTCACATGGTAACTGGTCGCAATAAACTCACCACAATATGCCAGTGCCAGAACTTCCTTTTCGTATTGGAATTCCAAATGGTTCCTTCAGTTTATTTAATGAAAATACATCAACCTTTGACCAATTCGAGCCATTGCTTTTTAAATTTTTCCTCACTAAAAGTCTCTTTAACAACACTAGCGTTTATAGATAGTTCTTCACGTAAATCCTCATTTTTCATTAACTTAATTATCTTTTCCGCAAGTTCTTTCTTATTTCCCCGTTCAACTAAATAACCATTAAACTCATTTTCAATAATATCATTTGGGCCATATTTTATATCATAAGAAATAACTGGCGTTCCAACTGCCATACTTTCTGTAAGTACCATGGCAAACGCCTCTTGTCTTGAGGTTAGGATAGAACATACTGCTTTCTCGAACGTTTCTCTGGGATTAGTAGTGTATTTTTTTAAGAATACATTATTCTTCAGACCAAGACTTTCAATTAATAACTTTAGCTCATTCTCTAACTTTCCATTACCATATATATAATACTTAGCATCTGGAATCTTTTCAACAACATATGTAAATGCACGAATTGCTTCGTCTAAATTTTTGTCTTTATGATAACGAGCAAGTGTTACAACTAATCTACGATCGTAGTCCTTCTTATAACTTTTTTCTCTTTTTACATCATCTGGTTCACATGCATGGGGAATCACTGTAAATTTATCATTTGCCCCATAAACTGCTTCTACATCTTTTTTTTGTTCATCTGTTAAAAATACAACTTTATCTAATTCTTTAGCTTGTTCAAATAATGTTTTATAACTTTTCTTTATGTTTTTTATATCATTAAAAGGCTCTTCTAGATGATTAGTGTGGATAACTTCAATTTTTTTTGCATTATTATGTTTGATTCCTAATAAAAATTTATCCAATCCCCTAAGCTCGCACATGACTACTGGAAAATCTACCTCATTTAAGAGGGAGTTTAGCCATTCTTGTTGAAGATCATATAGTTTGTCATATTCCCTGGGTGTATCATTAAACAATGCTGCTCGTCCTTCTTTCCCATTTGTTGAATTAATGTGTACACTCAAGTAACAATTACCTTTATCATCAAAATATCGATCTAATCGAGACTTATTTTCAAGTTTATCCATTTGTCGCACTCTAACTAAAACTCCACGTTGATCGTACTCTTCACGGGCTATTCTATATCTGTCATAATCCATATAATCTATAAATTTTAAGGATCCATCTTCGTTGAATCTTTTATATTTAACGTAAAAACCATTCTTATAATATCGATAAGATCGTTCTGTTTTCATCTTTTTAACAGGAAATTCAAAAAAACCTTTCTCCCCCACCGAATATTTATATTTATTCTTTGATTTTTTGAATTTTTTTCTTTTTGGCTTTATATGCTCGAAAAAATTAACTACTCTTATATTCTTTGATAATATTTTTCTATCATATAATTCATTTATTATAGAATTATGAAATTGTTGAAACACAAACGTAGCAATAATAACTTCACTATATTTCTCCGCTAACAAATTAGCTCGTTTTATTGAGGCTCTAGTGACCCCTCCGCGTTCAACATCCAAAGACCTAACTAATATAACAGGAGTGATACTTCCCAATTTTCTAGCTCCTTTCAGTAACTGTTGTGTGTAATTACCATCCTATAAAGTTTAATTCCTACTATCCTTTTTGGATTGAAAACTCAATTTAAGCATAACCATCTACAAAACTTATTTCTGTGACGTGGTCATTATCTCTAATTCTTTAACCTACATACGTCTACTATAGATTAAACAAATCGTCTAGCGATTTCCATATTGTATATACTAACATCATTACGTGGATTTACAGATTTTAAAACAGATTTATTATACCATATATGCCGTTTCTAAATCTATTTTTACCAAAACGCATTTAATTCCCACGAATTCCAAAATTCAAAAACACAATCAAAATACTATAATATCAAATTCAGGAGACGTTATGTACCACGTTTTGACTTTGTAATACTTCTTCAATTAGATAAAAAGACTGTCACCAAAAGTTATGCCTTTTGGGACAGACTTCTTAAAATTTAATTTACATAGGAACTATGCAACCAAATTCTTTTACCATTAAAGTCTCCACGGTACCAAATATTGTTGCCAACTTTTTCAGTCAAATTGACATGAAAGGCCTGAGATTTATACGGTAGCATATCCTCGTATACCAAATCCTGTAATCCACCCCATGCTTTCGAGTAGGCACTGCCCTTTCCAGTAAAGTACAAAGTTTTCTTTTTCTTATCCACACCTACATGGTCATGTAATGATAAATCGTCTGCTTGCACCCAGCCAACCACCCCATCTTCACGGCTTGGTTTCAAACTGACCAGATAAAACGTTTGTTCACCAACTTTTGCTTGTTGCTTTATATAATACACTTGATTGGTATACTCTTCTCCTGCCTTAAACCTAGTTGAAGTGTCCCCAATCGTTTCATAAATATTTACCTTGTCACCACGAATATGACCTAGCTTACTGGTGTTACTTTCTTCTTTTGTCGTTAAATAGCTTTCATGTAACCAAATTGTCTTTCCATTAAAATTACCACGATACCATGTGTTGTTGCCTACCTTTTCGGTTAAATTGACATGGAATTTTTGATGTTTATAAGGTGACATATCTTCATATACCAAATCTTTCGAGCCACCCCATGCTTTTGTATAGGCTTTACCTTTCCCCGTAAAATAAAAAGTCTTATTATTTTTGTCCACACCACTATGCGAATGTACCGATAGATCTTCTGCTTTGACCCAACCAACCGCATCATCTTTTTTACTTGGTTTTAGACTTATTAAATAATATAGTTGCCCATTTACTTTAGCTTGCTCTTTCACATAATACACTTGATTAATATATTTTTCTCCCGCTACAAACGAAGAAGCATTGGAATATACATCTGTGTAAATGTTGACCTTTTCATTATGAATATGACCTAGTTTACTTGTATTACTTTTATCTATTAAATAACTGGAATGAATCCATACCTGTTTGCCATTTAAAAATCCCCGATACCAAATATTGTTACCAACCGATTCCGTGAGATTCACTTTAAAGGTTAATCCCTTATATTTTGATAGGTTATACACTAAATCGTTTGAACCGCCCCAAGCTTTAGTATAGGCCTTTCCGTCACCTTTTATGGTGAAAGATTTACTGTTCTTATCCACACCCTTATGAGTATGATTACTTATATTTTTATCTTCAACCCAGCCAACTACACCTTTTTTCTTGCTTGGCTCTGTACTTATAAGATAAAACATCCTTCCATTTACCTCGGCTTGTTTTTTAATATAATAAACGGCGTTTGTATACTTATCTCCAGCCTTGAATGAATTAGAATCGTTTAGTATTTTCTCATATATTGTTACATCTCCATTGCGAATATGACCTAATTTGCTCGTATTACTTTCCGTTATTGTTCCAACATAGCTTGAGTGAACCCATACCACTTTTCCATCAAGTGTTCCTCTATACCACGTATTGTTTCCAACTTTTTCAGTGAGGTTAACCTTAAATGTTTCTCCGGCATGTGATGATAAATCATATACTTGGTTCTTAGAACCACCCCAAGCTTTATCATAAGCCTTTCCAGTACCTTTTACGATAAAACTTTTACTTTTCTTATCTACACCATTATGTGTACGGACGTTCATGTCATTAGCCTTTACCCAGCCAACTGTTCCTTTTTTACTACTTGGTTCTCTACTAATTAAATAGTAATGAACTCCACTAATTTTAGCTTGTGCTTTAATATAAAAAACTTCATTCATATTTTTTGACCCGGCTGCATGGCTTTTCTTTTTAGAAGGATTATCATAAATTTGTGCATTACCTGATTTTACATGCCCTAATTTGCTTGTGTTCGCATTTTTATCCGCGACTAGTTTATTATATTTTGAGGTTACTAAACTAACAAATTGGCTCCAATTATATCCATACTTTGCAAAATAATCATGTGGATCTACATGCGTTGTACCACCTAAGAAGTTACTAACGGCTTTATGGGACCACAATGTACCTTTACCATTATTTTCTGCACTTGATACGCCTAAATTGTATTTATATAATAAGGAGGCGATATAAGTTGAATAGTTATTAATAGAACGTGCAAATTCATCAAAACTGTTAACTTCAACTAGTTCGACATGGATAAATCGCTCGTTTGCAAATCGACCAGCTCCCCATGCTGCATTATCTGTTGGATGGATTTCTATAATATGCGAATGATCAACAAAGGCATGAACAAAAGCATTATTATAGTTTTTAGTCATATAATTTATTTCACTTGTTATTGTTGAATTCGGATTAGACGTTTCGTGAGCTACCACGCCCTCCGGCTTTCCAAATCCACTACGATAGTTAAATTCCGGAAATACATTCTTATGATTAAATTCAACTTCAGCTGGAGTTATATTTTTAATATAATTATTTACATCTGGATAGGCTTGTCTCGTGAGTATATTTCTGTTATTGGATGTTTGCTCCTCTGGATGTTCGCTCTCAAATTTTCCGTCTCTCCAGTCCTTTGGAACATATTGCAATTCTTCTTCACTTAGCTCGCTAATATCTTCACCGTAAACTTCAGTACCAACCTTGATTCCCAACTCATTATAACCGTTCTCGCTATTGTCAGCACTATCTTTTTCTTTGGTTTCCTGTTTATTCACGTTATTTTCGGCAGGGTCATGAGTATCCCCTTTATTCTTGGTAGCTTCCTCTTTTTTTTCAGATGATTTATTATTTTTTGTTACACGTTCATTCATTTCTACCTTTTTGTCTTTATCATTTTCTTCTTGTGATGCTTTTTCCCTATTCGAATCGTTGTCTTTGTTCTCATCTTCTTCTGCTTCTACATCAACGCTATCTAATTCATTATGTACTGCGTCATTATCGTTTTTCCACTTATTAATATCACCTTCCCTACTATGCTGATCCTCAAGATTCTCCTTAGCTATAATTGGATAAGGGAACGATGACGTTAACACAAGAAACAATGATACTACAATCGCTAATTTCTTCATGCAATCCCTCCTAACTTAAAATCTCATTGGTGCTATTAGACTAGTAATCCTTATTAATATATCGGTTGGAAGGCAAAAGCTTTAGAACTAAAGGCAATTTTTATTTTCGCTTTTTTATTCCATGAAAAGGAAGATTGATTATCTCCATGATTTTCACACGTAGTCAAAGTTCCAACATATATTTTCAACCCATTTACTGATACCTAGGTATATCCAGAATCATTTTATAACCATCTAGCAGATTATATAAATCATACATTCTTGATGTTTGTTTATATGCCCAACCTATATCTGTTGCATATTGGTGGGTAGCTGTACCAGTGTTTGCGGCTGCCAATGGATTCCAGCGCATTTTATACAATGTATCTTGCCCCGCTTGGACATAATTCTCACTGACAAATGCTGCTCCACCAGTAATTGCATCTTCTGGAGTAAACCACCCAGCATCATAAGCGTATTTTGCACCGCATTCAACTGCGCATCCATCATTGGCACCAACGCCATACATATTATAAACCTTTTTCCCTTTATATTTAACGCCATTAGCTAATTCAGACGTGCCATTTCCAGTCTCCAATAATGCATGGGAAATTAGATATATTTCATTGATATTATATTTTTGACTACCCTCAGTAAATGATTGTGCTTTTCCTTCCAAAATACCGTTACCCTTAAGGATCTTTTCATTTATCTCACTTACACTAGCGTCGGAACTTTCTGATAGCTTAAGAAATTGCAACTTGTCTTTTAAACTATCCGTGAAGTTTCTATAATCTAAATAGTATCTTACATCTGTGGGGTCGGCGGTTACCCATCCCGTTGTATATCCTATATGATACCAAGTATACCCAGAAACCTTCTGACTACCTTTTATAGGAAGTTTTGTTCCATTACCTACTCTCCCGCCTGATAGATAATTGGTTCCAGGGCCTCTTCTCAAGTTCCAATTTTCACCTTTAACCGTACCTTTACCATTACTAATACTTCCGAAAGCATCTTCACGAATCCAAAGCTTATATTGTTTATCCGTTTGTGGGTTAACTTTCATTTGTAAATCTAGCATTTTATCGAGTGATAAATTGTAAGTTGTGTAATCAGTAATTACTTCTTTTGTCTTTTTTAGATATGACTCATGAAACCATACCGTTTTTCCATTCAAGGTTCCACGATACCATATGTTATTCCCCACTTTTTCAGTTAGGTTAACTTTAATTTCTTGGCCTTTAAATTTTGAAACATCGGAATAGACTAGATCCTTTGATCCACCCCACGCCTTACTGTATGCACTACCAGTCCCGACTACCTTTAATATCTTACTTTTTTTATCTACTCCAACATGGTCATGTGTTGACATATCTGATGCATTTACCCAGCCGACTGTCCCATTTATCACACTTGGTTGTTTGCTAATCAGATAATAAGTTTGGTCATTTACTTTAGCCTGCTGTTTAATATAGTACACTGCATTTGTATAATTACTCGTATTTAGAAGCGATGATCTATCACCAAGGCTTTTATAAATATTCGCATTACCATGCAAATGACCTAATTTACTTATTCTATTTGTATCCTTCATCGTTAGGTAGCTTTCATGTAACCAGATTGTTTTTCCATTAAATTTACCACGATACCATGTATTGTTACCGACTTTTTCGGTCAAATTGACATGAAAGGCCTGAGATTCATACGATGACATATCCTTATATACCAGATCTTTCGAGCCACCCCATGCTTTCGTATAGGCACTACCTTTTCCAGTGAAGTATAAGGTTTTCTTTTTCTTATCTACACCTACATGGTCATGCAATGATAAATCGTCTGCTTGTACCCAGCCAATTACTCCATCTTCACGGCTTGGTGTCAGACTGATAAGATAAAACGTTTGTTCACCGATCTTGGCTTGTCTTTTTATATAATACACTTGATTCGTATATTCTTCTCCTGCTGCAAACTTGGTTGAAGTGTCGCTAATGGTTTTATAAATGTTTACCTTTTCACTGCGAATATGACCTAGCTTACTGGTGTTACTTTCTTCTTTTGTCGTTAAATAGCTTTCATGTAACCAAATTGTCTTTCCGTTAAAATTACCACGATACCATGTGTTGTTGCCTACCTTTTCGGTTAAATTGACATGGAATTTTTGATGTTTATAAGATGACATATCTTCATATACCAAATCTTTCGAGCCACCCCATGCTTTTGTATAGGCACTGAGGCTGGGACAAAACTCCAGTAAATAAAAATTAAGGCGTAGGAGCTTACACTAAAAAAAGTGTAGGCCCCACGCCTTTTTTGACATTATTTTAGTAAACAAAAAGGACACCTTTTGATAAAATTAAAGTTACCTGACAATAATTTTGGAGGTGTCCTTATGTTTAAACATTATACCATGAATCAGGTAGTTTTGCCGCTAGATTTAGAAATTAAATTGAAAGAGAATGATATTGCTTTTGCGATCAATGATCTTGTCGAGAGTATTCCCGAAGAGGTTTTCGATGACTTAATACGACAAACCGGCCGTCCTGCGTACCATCCTCGCATGATGTTGAAAATCATTTTGTGTGGGTATACGCAATCCGTGTTTTCTGGTCGTAAAATAGAAGCTTTATTACAGGATAGTATCCGCATGATGTGGTTGGCTCAAGGACACGAACCCAGCTATCGCACCATCAATCGTTTCCGTTCTCATCCACTCATCGAAAACATACTACGTGAATGCTTTGTCCAGTTCCGGAATCAGCTTGTGGAAAAGGAATTGATTGAAGAGGAAGCCATTTTTATTGATGGTACAAAAATTGAAGCGAACGCCAATAAGTTCACCTTTGTGTGGCGGAAATCCGTTGAAAAATATAGTGATAAGCTAATCGAAAAGTCCAATCAACTGTATGATGAGCTGTTGGAGAAGGAGATCATCCCGGCAATAGAGCGAGAAACAGAAGAGAAACTTTCCGTTAAAGAAATGGAAGAAGTAGTCGAAAAGTTAGATGAAAAGGTTGAGGAATACGATAAAAAAATCGAAGCTTGTGAAGTTGGTAGCGAACGAAAGAAAATCCGTTCCGAACGTAAATTTCCAAAACAAGCTCGCAAGCAGTTTAACGATTTCATCACTCGTAAGCAAAAGTATCAAAACGATATGGAGAAATTCGGGGACCGTAACAGTTATTCAAAGACAGATCCGGATGCGACGTTTATGCGCATGAAGGACGACTACATGAAGAACGGTCAATTGAAAGCTGGTTACAATGTCCAGATTGCAACGGAAGGTCAATACGCGCTCGCTTACGATGTTTTCCCAAACCCGACGGATACACGCACTTTAATTCCTTTTCTCGACTCGATTGAAGAAAACTTTTTCGAACTGCCGGAACACATTGTCGCGGATGCCGGATATGGCAGTGAACAGAATTATGAAGATATCATCGAGAATCGAAATCGAACGCCACTTATTACATACAATCAATATCGAAAGGAGAAGAAAAAGAAGCATAAGAACAACGCTTTTCATGTAGATAATTGGGATTATAATGAGGACGAAGATACTTTTCTGTGCCCAAATGGACGGAAAATACGGTTTAGTCATCATTCCAAACGAACAGACAGGTACGGATTCACCCGTGAATTTAAAGTGTACGAATGTGAGGACTGTTCGGGCTGTCCACTCCGCGATTTATGTACGAAAGCAAAAGAAGGAAACAACCGAAAAGTCTACATGAATGAAAAGTGGGAATCCCAAAAAGAATATGTACGTGCGAAGCTTTCAGACGAGAAAACTGGTGAAATTTACGGAAAACGTAAAATTGACGTAGAACCAGCGTTCGGTTTCTTGAAGGCTAATTTGGGTTTCACTCGTTTTTCTGTCAGAGGAAAACAGAAAGTGAAAAATGAATTAGCCTTCGCATTGATGGCGGTGAACTTGAGAAAGTACACCGCCACGAACAGTAAATTAGTACCGGAAGATAGAAACAACTCCACAAAAAAGGTTCCAAGCAAACTTTTGATTTGCTTGGAACCTTTTTATTTACTATTTTTGGCTAGTTATGTCCCAGCCTCTTTTCCTTTTTTATCTACACCTACATGGTCGTGTATTGATAGATCACTAGCTTTCACCCAACCGACAACACCCTCTTTACTGCTTGGTTTCTTACTTATCAGATAAAATCTTACTCCATCAACATCAGCTTGTTTTTTTATATAATAAACAGCATTTGCGTATTTATCGCCCGCAGTAAACAATCTATTGTTTCCAGGTATTTCATAAATTTGTGCACTTGCACTTCTAATATGACCGAGTTTGCTTGTATTCACGCCAATATCTGTTGAACTTGTCGTTAGAATTTTTGCCTTTTCACCTTCAATAATGGCTTGTTGTTCCTGATTGTCTTCTTTAGTTTTAGGGTTCTGTGTCTTTTCTTGTTTTTCGGATTCCGAAACAGATACACCATATTTTTCCTTGTCTACTTCATCATTTGTTTTTGTTTCTGTATTTCCATTCTTTTTACTACCATTTGAATCCGAAGAACTAAATATCTCATTTTGATTTGCATCCTGTTCTAAATCCAAATTTTCACTTTCCGATTCATTGCCCATTTTGCTACCGTTTTTCTTGAACTCCGACTCAGAATCCACCTCTTCCACCTTTTTATCACTTACGACTTTTTCGGACATACTATTGTTATCAGCGTCTCGCGTGGTAGCAGATAAACTGTACGGTGAAAATGAACAAGAAATTAAAATTACCATTATAATCATTGCTATTTTTCCCATTTGTTTCCTCCTCAGTAATTACTAAGTTAAACCTCCGTTCCCTCCAATCCGCTAGGATAAAGTAGGTTAATACGTTGGGGAATAAATAATTCATTAAATTTCCTTTCATTATTAAACCTGGAATAATAATTATCTAATGCGACATATTAACCTTTATACAAAGAACCTAGATAATGCCAGTTGTTCTCCAAGTTTTTCTCTAAGTTCAATTACTAGTATACTAACAATAGTATATTTTGGAAATAAAATCTCAGCATTTTTCAACATAAATTTACATAAACTATTTCTATTCTCTCTTTTCCATAGTATACTAGAATCAAGTTTTCAATTAATTGAAACCATCTTGTTAAGCCGTTGTAATAAGAATATGTTATGTTAGATAAAATTGTGTTCTTCACGGAGGTATGAACAATGAAAAAAGTAATCACATACGGAACATTTGACTTGCTCCACACCGGTCATATCAATATATTGCGCCGTGCCAAGGAATATGGCGACTACTTGATTGTCGCAATTTCCTCGGATGAATTTAATGCAATCAAAGGTAAAAAGGCATATTATTCATTTGAACAACGCAAAGCAATCCTTGAGGCAATCCGCTATGTTGATGAAGTAATCCCGGAAAATAATTGGGAACAGAAAGTAGAAGATGTTCAAAAACACAACATTGATACGTTTGTCATGGGAGATGATTGGGAAGGGAAATTCGACTTTTTAAAGGAATATTGCGAAGTCGTTTATTTACCCAGAACAGTTGGAATATCAACGACCAAGATCAAAAAAGATTTAAAGTTATCCACCAATGGCTAGAGAACTGGCAATTTCAGTATATTTGTTTGTTTTCCGCTTGCTCTTTCGCCTGTTTCAATGGTTTCCCCAAAGGAAAAAGACCGTATTCATTGCTTCTTTTGGGGATAATATTCTGTATACGTTGCAAGAGCTACGAAAACAAACGGATGACCCCGTTGTTATTCTAAAAACCTCCCAATGCAAAGTAGATTTTGAAGATACTACTGCCACTATACTACATTTTCAACCTATTAATCTGTTGCAATGGATTCAATCCATCTATCATATCGCATCTGCCGATAAAATATTTGTTGATAATTACTTTGGCTTTTTGGCGGTGACTGATTTTAAAGCGAATGTCTTATGTGTACAATTATGGCATGCAGCAGGGGCAATTAAACAATTTGGACTAAAGGATCCATCGATTGTCCACCGTACACAACGCGCTTATGAACGATTTCAAAAAGTTTATCAGCGCTTTACCCATGTTGTTGTCGGATCTGAGAAAATGGCCGCCATCTTCCGGGAAAGCTTTGGACTCAGCAACGAGAAGATATTACGAAGCGGCATTCCACGGAGTGATTTATTTTATGATACTAAGACACAACAACGCATTCAACAAACACTGCGTAATAGGTATCCGGTCATTGGGCAAAAAAAAGTTATCCTGTATGCCCCAACCTATCGTGATCATGAATTGAATCAAGTAAATATTGCCCTTGATATTGAAAAAATGTATCAGCACCTTCATCAGGACTATGTGCTATTCCTGCGTCTGCATCCGGCGGTTAAACAGGAATTCCACAATCAATATGACTCGTTCGTTTATGACGTATCCGATATCACGGATGTCAATCATCTATTATTGGTAACCGATATCCTAATCACGGATTATTCGTCAATCCCATTTGAATTTGCCTTACTGGAACGACCAATGATTTTCTTCGCATATGATTTAGATGACTACGAACAACAAAGGGGATTCTCGGAAGCGTACGAAACACTTGTCCCCGGACCAGTTGTGAACAATACGGATGATATTGTCGACGTTATTGAACATGGCATCTTTGATATCCAGCTCGTTAAGGAATTCGCCAACCAGTGGAATCAATATAATAAAGGAAATGCCAGCCGAACGTTAATAAACACATTATATAAAGAAGAAGAACAGTATCAAGCAGTGGATCAAAATTAAATGAAAACATTCTTAATAGTTTAAGCCTAGGTGTGAAGTGAATATTTGCTCACACCTAGGCATTTTTATTTTCAATGTGGACTGAAGGTTTCAACCAGTCACAATAAGAACAGTGGAAATAATAGATAATGTGCCCCAGTAAAGTTTACGTTCATCGGCGATTCCTGCCTATTTTACGGCGATTTTCGGATTTTATCCGGCAATTCTCATTTGTTAGGGAATTGCAGCATTAGGGGAAACTTCCGCAAAAATCGTATGTTTTACAGTATAGCTTCATTTGTAAGGGGCGGCTAATTTTTTTATCATTATTTCCCTCGCATTTGTATAATACTAAGGAAAACAATATATCGGAGGTCATTGCATGAAAAAGGTTATCACATATGGAACATTCGACTTGCTTCATACCGGCCATATCAACCTGTTACGCCGGGCAAAGGAATATGGGGACTACTTGATCGTTGCGATTTCTTCAGATGCTTTTAACGAAATGAAGCATAAAACGGCATATTACAGTTTTGAACAGCGTAAAGTTATTCTTGAAGCGATTCGCTATGTAGACAAAGTCATTCCGGAAAACACATGGGAACAGAAGGTAGATGATATCCAAAAATATGATATCGATGTGTTTGTGATGGGTGACGACTGGAAAGGAAAATTTGACTATTTAAGTGAATACTGTGAGGTCGTTTATTTACCGCGAACAGTCGGCATCTCCACAACCAAAATTAAAAACGACTTTGGCAGAAATAATGTTTAGAGAATGGCTGATTACCATATATCTGTTTGTCTTTCATAGCGTTTTTCGGTTATGCCGCGTGTCCCCTCTGCAACAAAAGACAACCCTGGTAGCGACATTCGGTGATAATATCGCCTATACTATTCGAGCTCTGGAAAAGGAAACAAATGAACGATTTGTTATTGTGAAAATGCCAAAATGCGACATTCCCTTTTCTGAAATCACTACACATCAGGTATTAGATTTTAAAGCACCAGTACAATGGCTAAAATCGATTTATCATTTGGCAACATCGCGGGTCATCTTTGTCGATAATTACCTCGGGATCCTGGCAAAAATGAATTTGAAACCACAGGTGATGTGTATCCAATTATGGCATGCAGCTGGAGCGATTAAGCGGTTTGGACTGGAAGATCCGGCTTTCCAAACACGTTCCGATCATGCCAAACAACGAATCCAAACCGCTTATCAACGCATCACCCATATCGTGTGCGGTTCGGAAAAGATGACGCCCATATTCCAAAAAAGCTTTGGTAACCCTGAACTTGCCGTGTTACGAACCGGGATCCCCCGAACTGATTTTTTCTTTCATCCGATTGAAATGAAAAGCGTCCAACTGGTACTGCAACGGAAATACCCGGTGACAAGTGAGAAGAAAATTGTCCTGTATGCACCGACATTTCGTGATTACGACATTGTCCATTCCCATATTCCGATTGATGTGAACAAGTTTTGTGAAGCCTTCTGTGATGATTATGTGTTATTTCTTAGGCTGCATCCGGCGATTAAGCACGATTTTCATAATAAGTACCCCGGCATTGTGTACGATGTTTCCGATGTGAAGGATGTCAGCAAACTGCTTGTCCTAACAGACATATTGATCACGGATTATTCCTCCATCCCGTTTGAGTTTGCCTTATTGGAACGGCCAATAATTTTCTTTGCTTACGATTTAGCGGAGTATCAGCAGACAAGAGGATTCTGGCAGGATTATGAAACACTTGTCCCGGGACCGATCGTTACCAATTCCGCTGACTTAATTCGGGTAATGCATCAAGCAGACTATGATATGGAACGAATTCGTCAGTTTGCAGAGGAGTGGAATCAATATTCAGACGGAAATTCCAGTGAAAACCTGATAAAAGCGGTATATTTTAAGGGATCTATCCCCGGCTAAAGTGGTAAAGTAACAGGGGGACATACGCCCGAATTGTCCCCTTTCATTCCTTGCCCAGTTTACTTGGTTATGATAACTTTAAAAGCAGCATAGTAAGCGTTCGGGGGGATGGGACCATGAATATATCCAAATCGTTGTTCCGAATTCTAAACAAACAGGATTAAACTAACGGAAGGCCGTTTTCTTTTCGTTAGCTTTTCGTATTGATAACAATTTGATGTTCGGCAAAGATCCCGTTTTTGTGTTTCCTCCAAACTGACCTATGCAGGCCCAACCCGCCATAGTTGATTTACCCTTTCAATACCAGTACTATTAAAATATGTTTGCTTCAACAAAAGATTGAATTCAAAAGGAGAAAAAAACAGATTTTTAACAGAAGTTCCCCCTTTTGAATAACGTTAAAGCAGAATTCTAAACAAAGTGAGGCGTTAGCGTGAATATACAAGAAAAACCAAAGGCAATCATTGTCATTTTCGGGGCAACAGGTGATTTGGCCAAACGAAAATTGTTTCCATCGATCTATCGCCTCGTTCAACATGGCAAAATCAGCGGTGACTTTGCCGTTATTGGGACTGCCCGCCGGCCATGGACCAATGATATTTTCCGTGAAAACGTGAAAAAATCAATTGAGAATACCTTGTCAACCAATAAGGATTTAGATACATTTACATCCCATTTCTATTACCATCCATTTGACGTGACGGAGCCATCTTCTTATGTGGAACTGGAGGCACTGTTGCAGACCCTGGAGGGTACCTATCAAACAGCGGGGAACCGCATTTTTTATCTGGCCATGGCGCCGGAGTTTTTCGGGGTTATCGCCAATCATTTAAAAACAAACCATTTAACCGAGAGTACCGGATGGACCCGGCTCGTTATTGAAAAACCATTTGGGCATGACCTGACATCCGCCAAGAAGTTAAACAATGAAATTCGTGCGGCATTTGACGAGGAACAAATTTATCGGATCGACCACTATTTAGGAAAAGAAATGGTGCAAAATATTGAAGTGATCCGCTTTGCCAATGGTATTTTCGAGCATCTGTGGAACAATCGATTTATTTCCAACATACAAATCACTTCAAGTGAATCACTTGGAGTAGAGGAACGAGCCAACTATTACGACCGCTCAGGCGCTGTTCGTGATATGCTGCAAAACCATATGTTACAAATGGTCTCCCTGCTGGCAATGGAGCCACCGATTAAATTAACCACTGAGGAAATCCGCTCAGAAAAGGTGAAGGTATTGCGCGCAATCCGACAAATGCATATAAGCGAGGTAAATAACTATTTTGTCCGCGGGCAATATGGTAATAATGGCGAGGACAATGAACATAGCAGTGGTTATCGCGAGGAGGCACCGGAGCTTTCCGATTCGAACACAGAAACATTTGTCGCGGGCAAAATCATGATCGATAATTACCGGTGGGCAGGCGTTCCCTTTTATATCCGTACCGGTAAACGCATGACCGAGAAGTCCACGAAGATTATTGTCGAGTTCAATGATATTCCAATGAATTTATATTATAAAAATAAACAGGAAAAACATCCGAATTTATTGGTGATCAACATTCAACCGGATGAAGGAATCACCCTTTATCTGAATGCTAAAAAGGCCGGATCCGGAAACCAGACCAAGCCAATTAAACTTGCCTATACCAATCATGAGATTAATGGAATCAATACACCTGAAGCCTATGAAAAACTCCTTTATGATTGCATGATTGGGGACACGACCAACTTTACTCACTGGCAGGAAGTAGCCTTATCCTGGACATTTGTCGATCCGATCCTGCAATCATGGTCAGAAACAAAACCAGATTTTCCAAATTATCCAGCTGGTTCCATGGGGCCTCACGCGGCGAATGAACTACTTGCCAAGGATGGATTCCATTGGTGGCCATTGAACGGGGAATAAGCATAAACCTATTAATGTGCTGTAACGACCTTAAGGTATGGGTAGTTGGAGATAAGCAGTCCGTAAAAAAATAAATCACTGAATGAAGTTTTAATCTATGCAGCCCCAGTATTTGGCATAATTACTGGGGCTTCTATGTATCTGGGATAACCTTCCCATAGCCGGGTAACTTTTAACGTTAACAGCATTATTTCAATGAGGGTAGATAGAAATGAAAAGGTGGTGGTCCATCATTTTCATTCATCTTCTACCTCAATCTTTTTACTTCCCAAGATCAAATAGTTCAATTTCTCTTTAGGGATTTGATTGAATTCCCGCCGTTTCATGAAGTAAAATACAAGGCCAAGGACAATCCAGATAATTAAGGCAATAAGTGATTCCATACCAAGAAATGCTGGTGAACCGGGTACTAATAATAGCGCAATAAACGTCAAACTTGCCAGCATTCCGACAATCGCAATCAATTTCTTTCCCGGGGCAACTACATTTTTTTTCGGGTTATGTTGACTACCCGCTGACCATTTAAAAATCATATTGGCGGTATAGCACGTATAGAAATACGCAATCGACACGCCAATCGATGACATGTCAACGACCCATAATAAAGCTTGCCGGCCAAACCACGGTGCAAGCATAGCAATGATCACAGTAAAAATGATACCTACATACGGCGTCTTATATTTTGGGTGCATTTTCGAGAATATGCCGGGTAATATTTTTGCCCGTGACATAGCAAATAGCAGACGGCTGGACGAAATGATAAATCCATTTAATCCAGTAAAAATACCCATACTCAATGCCACTGCAAGAATAACTAATCCCAGTATCCCGATCACATCGGTAACTGCGACTGCGGTTCCCCATAGATAATTTCCGGCTACAAGTTGTTCCCATGGTGCAGCCATCGCTGTCGCAAGTACCATTAAACTATATAAAATTCCGGAAACCAGAATTGCCATGATAATCAATCCGAATGCTTTTTTAGAGGAAAAGTTGAATTCCTCCGCGACCTGTGGTACATTATCAAATCCGATGTAAGCCCATGGTGCAATCGCAACAATCGAAATAATAGCTGCAAATGATGTGGTATGTGCCGGGAACAGTGGTTCAACATTGGCAAAAGTGGTTTTCGGGCTTCCCCCTACTAAAATAACAATCGCAAGCACCCCTGCCAACATAATACAGCAAAAGATAAATTGTACTTGTCCGGTCAGGCCTGTCCCACGAATATTTAAATAGCCAAAAACCAGCAGAACCAGAACGGCAATGATAATCTCCATGCCATATACCTTCCAGCCAGCAATCTGATATAGCGGCAAATTCTCAATAACCTTTGGGAAAACAAATTTGAACATTAAAGCAAATGCGGACGCGTTAAGGGCAACAATACAAATGTATCCAAGGGTTAGAAACCACCCACAGATAAACGCATGGGTTCGTCCCAAACTTACAAAAGCATAAGCAAATTCACCGCCTGAAACGGGGAAGCTTTTAATTAAAAATCCGTAACTGACAGCAATGAGCATCATCAATGCGGCGCCAATTAAAAAGCCAATAATCACACCAAGTGGTCCGCCATCCTCCATCCAGACAGTCGGCTGTACAAAAGCCCCCCAGCCAATCGATGAACCAAGAGCAATTGCCCAGACCCAGTGTGGTTTTAATGATTTCTTCAATTTCTGTCGTTCTTCCATGCTGAATAAGACTCCTCATGTTTGTTATATTTTCTATCGGTTCCGTTCACCAAATTATGGAGTGAATCACACAATCTTTTATGTCTGACAGCTGTATAAAGTTGCAGATGGACAGGTGATGGTTATAGATGAATGGAGTGACCTTTTGTGAAGATATCTCTTTTAAGTTACGTGTTTAAAAAGGGTAAAAAGGACAGAGAAGCCCGAGTCGCGTGGCTTTGGACACCAGGCTTCCATAGGATGTGGTGACTTCTGCGTTGCCCACAGGTCGATAGGCAATTTTAGCAGAAGCCCCCCCTATCGAACATCCTTATAAGAAGAAATACCAGGTCTACCAATATCGGAAAATGTGAGTGGCATCTAATAGCAAGCACTTTATGCACTATACACGACACCTATTAAAATGTTTTACATAGTGGGCAACGTTGTCTGGTAAAATAACCCAACCGCTTTGTCCCTTCCATGCACTTCAACCAACGTTAGGACCAATTCCTTCTTAATGTGCCACATTACCTAACAGGCAATACCTTTTATTGATATTCCGGCTTTCCACCTTTAACTCTAATCCAGGAAGACTTTTTCCCCACAATCGCAGACCGGATGAATTTTTTTCCAAACTGTAACCGGTTATAGAACAGATAGGCAATGATAAAGACCATGGGAGTTAACACAATTTTCCATAGTACCGTATGCTCAACTGACACAAGATCCAACCGCTGCATCATGATTCGGATGGATTCCATAATAAATACGTGCGAAACATAGATTCCTACTGCATTCGCCCCAATTTTAGCGAATAGCGTACCTTTGCCAACCTGGCTATGCTGGAGCACCAGTAGGAACAAAAATAAAACCAATGGGATGGTCGACAGAAAATAATTTTCGGCTTTACCATCGAACACTTGTAGAGTGATAAAACCTTCCAACACCTGCATAATGAATAACGATGCCAGACAAATAATCGCAATTCTGGTTGGGATTTTCTTGGCAAATGCAGTAACAGCCGGCTCATATTTTGCAGCAATTCCCCCGAGCATTACATAAAATAGCGCAAAAAAGAGGGTATCCCTTGTATTCAGTGATACATCGTAAATAAAAGAATAAGATTGACCGAACAGGCCAAACAGATTAAATCCGAGGCTAACGACTAATACTACACGCATGAGTCTGACTTGCATAAATACATATAATAGTACAATCGCCCAGATTAATGCTGGCAAAAACCACAAATGATATTCCGGCCATCTAGATCCCAGATAAATCGCATTCCACCAGTCAAAGTTGCCGATGTAATCGGTAAACATATTTTTCAAGGCGGTACCATTTTTTTCTGTTTCTATAAACCTTAAGACAAGTTCGAATAAGAAATAAAAAGCGAACCATGCCACATAGAGCTTTACCAATTTGACAATGTACTTTCTTACATATTGGGTCTGCCTTTTGAACACTGCTTCCGGATGACTCAACTGAATCTTATTCAGCTTTTGCACAAATAAATAACCTGATACCACAAAGAAAAATGGTACCGCAAATCGCGCAATTGTATTAATGATAAAATTAACCTCATCACCATTTACGGTGCCAAGCTCTACACCTTTCACTGTGTTAGAATGTATAGTCACAACAAAAAAAATCGCAAAACATTTCACATAATCAATCATATAATTCCGTTCCACTTGTTGCACACATCCTCTTCCTTCTTGACCCCTCATTAATAAAATAGATGTGTATCCAATTCCAAGTTCTATTCTTTACCCCGTTTATCAGTACAGACCTGGATTTTATTATACCGTTGTACAAATTAATATTCTCTATACTTTAAAACATTCGATGGATAGACTCATAAACTGGGGGGTTGCACGCGTTGGCGATTGTCAAACCAAAAAATGGGGATTTTCGATAAAAACGGCGGAATTGAGTATAAATGTCATGAAAACCTTTGGAGAGAATTGAGCATTGTTTATAAGTGGGAACCGGGTAATCGGTGGCTCAGTACTTCTAACAGCCAAGCGGGATGTCCCTGCCTTTGCCAAATCTAAAGGTCTAATTTCCCCGGAATTACCCAGTTTCCAAAAGGTGGTGGGGCAGGTTACTTATCCGGCTTATCTTTATTGATTGAATATTTTAGGGTGTGTATTGTTGGGGCACTTTCCGTTCATGACGAGGCTCCTGTTTTTACGCTCTTTTAAACATTTTCCGCAGCAAGTCGATGACAGGGCGTTTTCCGTTCATCACCAAGCCACCGAGTTCAGCAAGGAAATGGAAAAGCACGAGTACGAAAAGGATGATAATGACTGCTGTCGTCATGGTTGCGTTTGACAACAATATGGCGATGGCTCCAAATAACGCACTGAATCCATAAATGATCCAGACACTTTGCCGGTGACTGAATCCTTTTTCAATCAATTGATAATGAATATGCTTGTTATCCGGCAGCATGATGCTTTGCCCATTACGGAACCTGCGCACGATCGCAAACACAGTATCCAGAATAGGAACCGCCAGCAGGATGACCGGAATAATAAAACCGAACAAGGTGATATTTTTAAATAAGCCAAGGATGGAGACGACCGCAATCATATAGCCAAGAAAATTGGATCCCGTGTCTCCCATGTAAATTTTGGCCGGGTAGAAATTGTGGAACAAAAAACCAATATTGGCACCAATCAGCGTAATGCAAAAATAAGCTGCCAACAAGCGCACATCAATAATCGCCATGATAAACATCGATAAAAAGGCGATTGTAGTGACTCCTGCTGCCAGACCATCAAGTCCGTCAATCAAATTAATTGCATTGGTGATACCAACAATCCATACCAGTGTTACCAGGACGCTAAGAAAACCCAAGTCAACCAGTCCGAAAACGGGAATCGTAATTTGGTCAATAATCAGCCCTGCAGAAATCAGGAACGATGCCGCAATCACCTGTCCTGTCAACTTAAAGGTTGGACGAAGCTGGTATTTATCATCAAGCATACCGGTAATAATAATCACGATCGCCCCAAATAATATTTCCTTGAAGTAGGTACCAAATGGATGCAAATAAACCATGCCAAGAAACATACCAATAAATATTGCCAAGCCGCCAAGCCTCGGCATGATTTGTCGATGGATTTTCCGTTTGTTCGGCACATCCATAATCCCAAGCTTGATAGCCAACTTTTTGACCGGAAATGTAATGAGTAATGTACTAACAAGTGCAATCAGAAATGCGATAGACAGATCACCAAAATAAACCATAATGAACTCCTAGTAGATCAATTTTTTTGATTATACCGGCACATACAAGATATTAACGAATAACAGAAAGAACTTGGCTTAGGTTTTTCCTATTTGCCAATTCCATGCATCAGGTAGTCAATGGTTTGCTTGATCTCCGTCTCATCATCCCATGCACGATCCGGCTGAATAATAAATCTGGTAAACAAAAAGCCAATAATCGCCGGACCAATCATCCGGATAATTTGGTCGTTTGGAATGTCGCGCAACTCACCTTTTTCTTTATAAAAATCAAATGTTTTCTGCATTGCCGGGATTACTTTTTCCAAAGCCGTTTTTTTCAGTGCGTCTTGTAGTTCCGGATGAAAGGCCAATTCCTGTATCAGAATTTTGATTAATGGAACATTGTCTTTCACAAACGAAAACCGGTTTTTAATTAGTAAATATAAAAAGTTTTGCAAGCTCGTGTGGTGATGATGGAATACTTCATCGACAAATTTACCAGCAAACGTCGGGATCATAAATTGCGCGATCACCGGATGAACAATGGCCATCAACAAATCCTTTTTCGTCTGATAATGACGAAAAATCGTCCCTTCAGCTACACCTGCTCGTTTGGCAATTTCGCTGGTTGATGTGGCAGCATAGCCTTTTTCAGCAATTAGTTCAATCGCTGCTTCTAAAATCTTGATTTGTTTCGGTGTCATGTTTTCCGTTTGCTTGATTATATTTGTAAATGAATGGGATGCTGAATGGTTGTTATCTTCCATGAAATATCGTCTCCTATAATTTACGGTGCTTCTTTAATGCTACTACATTAAGCAAAATGAATACCAATGAAAAGCCAAGCAAAACCAGAATATCTGTTAGGACCGAGTGAAGCCCCTGTCCCCGGAGCATGATTTCCTTCAATGCATCACCGCCATAGGTTAACGGCATGATTTTACCAATGGCGTTAATCCAGCCAACCTGTTCAGTGTGAAAGATTCCGGAAAAAAATACTTGTGGGACAATGACAATAGGGACAAACTGAATCATCTGGAATTCATTTTTGGCGTATGCCGATAATAGTGTACCCAGGCTTTGTGCTGCAATTGCCAGCAGAAATGTAATGCATAAGACAGAGATGATTGATCCTGCCATATACATTCGCAGTACATAGACCGAATAAAGAACAATAATAATCGACTGGATGATAATAAACACGCCAAATCCGCCCATGTAACCTACAACAATTTCAAAGCGTCGTAATGGGGTTGCCAGCAGTCGTTCCAGTGTTCCTTGTGTCCGCTCTCGTAAAAATGATACTCCACTTAACAAAAAGACAAAAAAGAACACGAAAAACCCAATAAGGACTGGCCCAATATTATCAAACAGTTGTAAATCACTTGATCCGTGTAAAAAATGGATGTCCATATCCAATGCCCGCGGATTTAGCTGTCTGGATACTTGGCTGAATAATTGCTGTACGGCCTTGCTTGCAGTCGGATCACTGCCTTCCATCGTTAGTTCCGGCTGCTTCTTTCCCCAAGACAAATGGGCATCGATCGTATTATTCTGCAATGCCGCCCTTGCCTCTTGATCACCCATAACCTTGATGTTGGCGTCCTCTTCTTCCAAAATGTTCTGGACAGCATCCGGCGCATCAGTAATCGCAATGACAGGTTCGTATGCTTTCATATCCAATACGACCCACAATAGTGTCAGGACAAATAATGGTGCGATAAATAATAACGCCAGACTCCGCTTATCCATTTTAAACTGCAAAATAATCCGTTTAATAATTGACACGATACGCATTCTCTCACCCCTTTGAAGCTGTTGTTTCGCCGCCATAGTATAAAAATGCTGCTTCCAATGATTCAGTTTCACTTTTTTCCATTAATTCATTCGGACTGCCATGGGCAATGACGTATCCATTCCTTAGCAATGCCAGACTGTCGCATTTTTCCGCTTCATCCATCACATGGGTCGTTACGATAATCGTTGTTCCCTGTTTTTGCAGCTCCTTTAGATCCGCCCAAATAGAAGCCCGCAAAACCGGGTCAATACCAACAGTTGGTTCATCCAAAATAAGCAACTTCGGCTGATGTAACAAGGCAGCCGCCAATGACATTCTCCGTTTCATCCCACCCGAATAGTACTCCAGTGTTTTATCCAGATGGTCGGTTAAATTCACCATCTTGGCAACCTGTTTAATCCGTTCCTCCCGCTCACGTTTTGGAATCCGGTAGATGCCCGCAAAAAAGTCTAAATTTTGCCTTGCTGTTAATTCCCCATATAATGCGTCGGATTGCGCCATATAGCCAATCTCCTGCATGACGTTTAACGAGGGTATCCGTTCTTGATCAATGGTTACCGCACCACTAGTCGGCTCTAAAAGTCCAATGATAATCTTCACCAATGTCGTCTTTCCTGACCCAGAAGGCCCAAGCAGTCCGAATAATTGTCCTTCAGGTATCGTAAAATCAATGTTCCGTAAAACAATCTCCTTTTCAAAACGATGCTCAATTTGATGCAACTTGATCATCTTTTATCCCCTCCCATTTTTAATGGTTTATCTGTTGTAAGTGATTACTCACATTATACGAGGAATGAACCGATTTGTAAACATGAATCATTTTTTCATGCATACATATTATTGGACATCACATAATGGAGGTTGACATCGAACGCCTCCTCGATGAATGAATCAAACCTCCATACGTCATGATATAACCTAAATACGTGGCAATGAAAGTTTTGCCCAGGACGTATTTGGGTTGGTCACCACGGAACCGGAACTTTGCCTCAATCTGTTTTACTTCCCATTTGTACCCCTTCCCCTTATACTATTGACAGGTATTTGCATGTATTTCCGTATGTGAGGTGTTTTTGGAATGAATGATCCTATTTCTGTTTCCATGGTCTGTATGCTGGCGGGAAAAATTACACTGGAAAGCGGTGCCGAAACACACAGAGTAGAAGACACCATGAATCGTATTGCCTCTGCATTCGGGCTTGAAGATGCACAAAGCTATGCTACACCAACCGGCATCAATTTTTCATCGGGTCCAGCCGAATCAACCAACTTTATCCGAATTTCCAACCGCTCGACGGATTTGCATAAAATCGCGAATGTAAATGATATTTCACGGAAAATTACTGCTGGTGAAGTGGATCTGCCCGGCGCTTTAAAACTATTAAAAGAAGTAGACCGAGCCAAATTAACATTTCCGGGCTGGATGCAAATTATTTCTGCTGCATTTGTCAGTGGCAGTTTTGCATTTATGTTTGGCGGGACATGGCTCAACTACCTGCCAGCTTTTTTTATTGGTGGATTGGGATTTGCCGCCTTGATTGGTTGTGACCGGTTCATTAACACGCGTTTCATTTCAGAATTTCTTGCTTCTATCCTGATTGGCCTGTTGGCGTTTATTTCTATTTATTGTGGGTGGGGGTCCGATTTGAATAAAATCATCATCGGTGCGGTAATGCCCCTGGTACCTGGTTTGCATATTACCAATGCTGTTCGCGATTTAATGGCAGGTCATTTAATCGCCGGTCTCTCCAAAGGTGTTGAAGCATTTTTAACTGCCTTTGCGATTGGGGCAGGTGTAGCTGTTGTGATTGGAATAATATAAGTTTTAAAAAACAGCCTCCTTTAATCTTGTGTTTGCATTTCTGTGCAGTTGAAATTTTAAACAAAAAGGAGTATGACGCCTATGATTATAATAATCGTTACACAACTTATCACCAGCTTTATTGCCGCTGCTGGGTTTGGCATCATATTCAACGCCCCGAGGCAGTCACTTATCCAATGTGGATTAATTGGCATGTTAGGGTGGATACTTTACTACTGGCTAGTTGAACAAGGAATGAATGTCGTTCCTGCAACTGTATTAGCCGCAATGTTAGTTGGTGCGTTAAGCCAAATTTGCGCTAAACTTTATAAAACACCTATTATCATTTTTATTGTATCAGGAATTATCCCACTTGTACCCGGCGGAAGTGCATATGATGCTATGCGCCACTTTGTCGTCAATGATTATTATACAGCCGTCCAATTATCCACCAAAGTTATGCTGCTATCAGGCGGCATTGCTATCGGCCTCATGTTTTCCGAGGTAGTCAACCAACTTATTATCAAACTAATTAGAAGATAGCGGGACAGAGGGGCACAATGATATTATTGAAATTTTCGTTAAACTATGGGATAATATTTCCCACAATTCCAACCATGTTTATCAAAATAAATAACAATCATCAATGGAGGGATAATAATGAATCTATTAGAACTGGATTCAATGGAGGAACGAATCAATCTATTATCTAAAACAGTAAAACCTTTTACAGAACGTGCAGCAAAGCATGATGAAAATGTATCATTTCCTTTTGAAAACTTTCACGATTTAAAGGAAATTGGTTATCCAGGATTAACCTTATCAAAGGAATACGGGGGATTAGGCATATCACTTTATGAAATGCTACGCCATCAAGAGGTTATTGGAAAGGCAGATGGATCGACCGCACTCGGCATTGGCTGGCATATGGGGATTATGCAACACCTTTCTCAAAATGAAATTTGGGATAAAGAAAAATTTGCAGCCGTTGCACATGATGTAAGAGAAACTGGTGCATTACTTAACAACGCTGCATCGGAGCCAGCTACAGGAAGCCCTACCCGCGGCGGTAAACCGGAGACCTTTGCAATAAAAGATGGTACAGGATGGGTTATTAATGGTAGAAAGACATTCACCACACTTGCCCCTATTCTTAGTTATTTTGTTGTCAGTGCTTCCATCGATGGCACTGATGATGTAGGAAATTTCCTAATAAAACGCGAAAGAGAAGGCGTACGGGTTGAGGAGACATGGGATTCCATCGCTATGCGTGGTACAGGAAGTCATGATCTTGTACTGGAAAATGTCCATGTTGAAAAAGATGATCTTGTGGAAATTCTATCATCTGGTAAAAAGAAACCAGCTGGCTGGCTTTTACACATTCCTGCTTGCTACCTGGGAATCGCACAAGCCGCACAACAAGCTGCCTTGGAATTTGCAACTAATTATTCGCCTAATAGTATTAAAGGAACCATTTCTGAATTACCAAATGTCAAACAAAAGCTCGGAGAAATGGAACTCAGCATCCTGGAAGCTAAACATTTTCTTTATTCCGTTGCCAAGAAATGGGATGAAAGCGATGAAGCAACACGGGATACAATGGGACCTGAGCTTGGGGCAGTTAAATTATCTGTTGTAAATAAAGCAGTACAAGTAGTTGATTTGGCAATGAGAATCGTTGGCGCGCGCAGCCTATCCAAGAAAAACAATTTGCAACTCTATTACCGCGATGTCCGGGCAGGGCTTCATAACCCACCAATGGATGACATGACAATTATGCAGCTTGCTGAAAAATCAATTACAGAACATTAGGAACAGAGGAGATGCGCAAGGGGGAACCTTGAAACCAAGCGGGACAAAAGATATTCCTTCTGTCCCGCTTGGTTTATTTTTCCCTTCTTGTTATTTTTGCTGTCAAGTCGTCAAACAGGGTATAGACAACCGGAATCAGTAATAGCGTAAAAATACTGGAAACACCCAGGCCGAAAATGATTGTTACGGCAAGTGGCTGTTGTATTTCCGCCCCTTCACCCAATGCCATGGCAAGTGGAACCATTCCAAAGATCGTTGTTAAAGTGGTCATGAGGATTGGCCGCATCCTGCTCGGACCTGCCTGGATAATGGCATCGTAGCGTTCAATCCCTTTTCGCCTCAGGATATTGATATAGTCAACAAACACGATCGAGTTGTTGACGACAATACCGGCAAGCATGATAATCCCGATAAATGCCGGGATACTTAATGACAGGCCTGTTACCAGCAATCCGATCACAATTCCGATTACCGTGGCAGGTATGGAGAACATAATAATAAATGGAAACAGGAAATTCTCAAATTGGACTGCCATCACCGCATAAACAAGAAAAATCGAAAACACGAGCGCCATGGCTAAATCCGAAAAGGAATCCGCCATATCCTCAGCCTGACCGCCAATATCGTAACTATAGCCGTCAGGAAAATTCATGTCACCCAGACGCGTTTCAATATCTTTTACAATACTTGCCAAATCACGATCAACGATATCACTGGTGACATTGATTTGCGGTTGCTGATTTTCCCGATTTAATGTTGCCGGCCCTTGTACCTCCTCAAAGGCTGCCACCTCTTCCAATGGGATTGTCTCTCCCTGTGGTGTTTGGATGGTCATATTCTCCAGATCACTAATTGTGCTGTTTTCTTCTTCCGGATACATGAGTGTAACATCCATCTCATGGCCTTCCTCACGATATTTGGTAGCCATCTGACCGGTAAACAACATCTGGATCTGACCGGAGATTTGTTCTTGCGTTAAACCATACATGGCAGCTTTTTCTTTATCAATGGTAACGGTTTGCTGTGGAACTCCTTCCGATGCCGATGATTCCGGATTATAAACACCTTTTATATTGGAAATTTCGTCGACCACCCGATCGCCAAGTTTGCTTAGTTCTTCATGTTCCGGACCTTTCAGTTGAATTTGCACCGGATTGCCCATACCGACACCACTATCCATCGCACTTACCTTAATATCTGCACCAGCAATGTCCTGCAAGTCACCATTAATCTTTTGCACAATCGCTGTGGTTGTTTGTTCACGCTCAGATGCTGGGACAAGCTGCATATTAAAGGTTGCTACGTTTCCTTGTGCCGCAAGACCCAATTCACCATTGCCAATCTCGGCATAATCAGTTTCCATCAGATCATCATAGCTTTTTAACCGGTCATTGATCTTATCAACTATTCCTTCTGTATAGTCAAGTGAACTACCCTCTGGCGCCTCCACCTGAATTTGGATTTGCCCTTCGTCTGATGACGGAATGAATTCTGCTCCAATAAATGGAATCAGACATAAACTGGCAATGATTGCTGCGAGTGTGCCAAAAATGGTCGATTTCCGATGCCCGAGCACCCATTTCAACACACCGACATACGCATTGTTCACACGTTTTAGCACACGATCAAACCAATACCGCCGTCCGTTGTCCTCCATTGCCTTTGATAATAATTTCGACGACAGCATCGGCACTAGCGTAACCGCAGCAATTAGTGATGCAATCAAGGAAAACGATACAGTCAGTGCAAGTGGTGTAAACAAATCGGATGCAATACCCTTCACATAAATCATTGGCAAAAACACCACTACAGTAGTCGTTGTTGAAGCAATAACAGCAGGTGCCATTTCGGAAGCCCCTTTTGTTGCGGACTCAAATAAACTATAGCCACGCTGCCGATATGTAAAAATATGTTCCAAAATAACAATCGAGCTGTCGACCATCATTCCAAGCCCGAGCGCTAACCCGCCTAGTGTCAATACATTCAACGTCTCACCGGTAAAATACATTAACGCAAAGGTGGTAATAATCGCAATCGGAATCGAAATACCAATAACAATCGTTGCCCGAATGCTTTTTAAGAATAAGAGTAACACCAGGATGGAAATAATCCCGCCTAGCAAAATATTTTGGACAACAGAGTTAATCGATAGTTTAATAAAGTCAGATGTATCAATAAGGACATTTAAATCAACGCCATCAGGCAGCTGGTTTTTGATCTCATCCATGCTGTCTCTGATATTATCAGCAACATCTACTGTGTTTGCATCGGTTTTCTTCATAAAGGATAACACAACAGATGGCTCGCCATTGACAAGTGTTTTTGTTCCCTGTGCTTTAAATGTATCTTTGATTTTAGCAACATCGCCAACATGAATTTTCGTGCCGTTTTCGGTCTGAACAATCGTTTGATCAATATCCTCAAGTGAGTCAAATTCGCCGGTTATACGGATTTGCAAGTCCTGATTTCCTTTATCAACGGAACCTGCTGAGGTGGATTGATTGGTGCCATTCAATGCTTGCACGAGGGTATCCGCGGTAATCCCATACTGCTGCATTTTAGCCTGATCCAGAACGAGCTGGATTTCTCGCTCCTTGCCACCTTCTACAGAGACTGACGCAACGCCGCCTTGTCGTTCAAAATATGGAGTCAGTTGTTCATCAGCAACATCAGTCAGATTTGCTGCATCTTCCCCGGTGAGGCCGACCCACATGACTGGCATTTGTTCCGGGTTAAAGCGGAGGACACTTGGATCACCAGCATCATCTGGCAGTGCTCCCTTTACCTGATCAATTTTTTCCCGGACATCGATTAAAGCCTGATCCAAATCGGTGCCGTTTTTAAACATCATCATCACCAGTGAAGAACCAGATTGGGATTGTGTCTGCACGGTTTCAATACCTTCAATGGAACTAACCGATGACTCAATCGGGCGACTTACCAGATTCTCAACTTCTTGTGGCGCAGCATCTTCATATGTGGTCGCAACTACGGCAATGGGGAGATCGATTTTCGGGAACAAATCCACCACGAGATTCCGCATCGATACGAAACCCAATGCGAGAATCGCCAATACGATCATGATTACCCCAACCGGTCGTTTGACAGAGGTGTTGACTAGTTTCACGATGGATTCCCCGCTTTCACCACATTAACCTTACTGCCATCCGCAAGTGTTTGCTGACCGCTTGTTACTACTTTATCGCCCTTTTTCACATTACCTTTAACCGCTGATTCATCCGATTGTGTTTCTTTCACGGTTATTTCTGTTTTTTTAACCGTATCATGATTTACGATGTATACAAATGATTGATCATTCTCCTTCACAATCGCTGCAGTTGGTACAATCAGCGCATCTTTTACTTTTTTGACAGGCAAGTAAAGTTTTGCCACCTCACCGGGTATCAACTTTTCCTTATCATTATCAAAAGTTGCCTCTATTGGGTATAATCCTGTATCATTTGGCATTTTATCAATGGACGAAATGGTTGCCTTTACTTCCTTCCCATTGATAACCGCTTTATGTTCGTCATCCTTGGTGAATAAATCCATTTCATCAGCTGTGGCATCAACTTTAATTTTCAATGAATCCAAATCGGCAATCACTGCTAACGGATCAGAATTCGATACCACTGATCCTTCATCGGCAGACAAGCTGGTGACAATGCCGTCATTTGGTGCATAAATATGGTTGTCACCGGAAAGAATAGCGATTAAATCATCTTTTTCGACTTCATCACCATTCTCCACTTTAAGCGTCTTTATTTCCCCAGGCGTTTCAACCATAATCGGTGTGGACGAGTCCGGAGCGGTACGGCCATAAACCGTCTTTTCCGTTACCAAATCACCCTGCTCAACCTTGGCAGTTTCCACAGGCGTAACCGATTCTGCTTTCTTTTCCTTTGCATCATCGTCTGAACTGCATGCTCCAAGTAAACCAACAAACATCAATACTACCAATGATAAAAATAGTCTGCGCATCTATGTAACTCCTCTTTTGGGACAGGTCCACCCGTGTTCTAATATTTCATCCATTCTCATCATACATGGATTCAATTACTTGAAGCAAGTATTATTTTCAAAAAAAAGAAAGTATAAAAGTTGCACTTTATTCTGTTAAACCAGGATAAACCACGTCCAGCTCAGCACCTGACAAGTAGCTAATCGGGCACTTCTGCCTTTATTCTTTTTCTAATCTTGGTCAATGGAAGAAAGGATGGTTCATTTGCGCAATAACATGACTCGTCCTTTTAAATTGCATATCAATTGCACTTACTGAAGCATTAACATAGAGGCCTGATCCGTCATGAAAGGCAATAAATGTTTTATCGTCCCGCTGTTCGTAATCGTATATATGGTAATACGAAATCCACACGCAATCACTGTTTTTAATGGAAGCCGTTGGTAACATGTACACATCTTTATGCGGCGCTACCGGTATAGGAAGCTTGCTGCGGGTTTTTAAAATTTTCCCTGCTGCATTTCGTCTCCCTATTAATGTAGAACCGTTAATTTCACAGCTATGATCAATTATGCACTGTGGTTTATATATGGATGTTCTTTTTCGCCCTGTTTCCAGGATTAAAGAATGATAATAACTGGAACCCTTTGTAATAATGGCTTTGGTTTTTGGTGTTATGACATAAATCGGTGAAGGTGATTTCACCGTCCTCCCCCCTCCTATCATTATGAGACTATTATACTATTTTCATAATAATATTCAAACTAAAGTAACATTTATTTAAATAATATTTACCAAGATTAGCACTTTGTTCCTATTCGTTTGTTACCTTGAAAATAAAAATACGGACAGTACATTCCGTTTTGCTATTCCTGTGCTGGAAAAGAAAAACGAAGGAACTGTCCGCTATCATACATTTTTTAGTTTCACTTTATCGCAAACATAATTTCTGCTTCACAGGCAAGTTCACCATCGACTGTTGCTATTCCTTTGCCTTTACCGATTGGTCCCTTTAACCTGAGAATCTCAACCTCTAATTTCAATTGATCCCCTGGCTTGACTTGCCGCTTAAACCGGCATTTATCTACACCTGCCAAGAATCCAATTTTCCCCTTATTCTCTTCCTTGCCCAACATAGTAATCGCACCAACTTGGGCAAGCGCCTCAATAATCAAGACGCCAGGCATAACCGGATAATCGGGAAAATGCCCTTGAAAGAACGGTTCATTGATTGATACATTTTTGATTCCGGCTACCCGTTTACCCTCATCTACCTCCGTAATTTTATCCACCAATAAAAACGGATAGCGATGGGGGAGAGTTTCTTTTATTTCCTTTGTGTCCATGTAACATTCGCTCCTTTTTAATGGTTCAAAAAGAGGACAATCCATCTTTTGAACAAACATTTTTTCCTTTCGTTTCTACATTATAACAAATAGAATGGTAAATCGTCGGGATCATTGTCACCCGGGTTTTGACCACAACGTTCCAAGAAGTATGTTTTTGCCTTTCATACTGGCTCCAAATCGCGAATAGATCGTAAAAAAATCGGGAATGTTAACGATGAGGAGAGTGATACGATGCTTTGGACAATCTTTATCATCCTGATCGTGCTGTGGTTACTCGGATTAATCTTTAAAGTTGCCGGTGGTCTTGTCCATATTTTACTCATTATTGCCATTATTGTATTGATCATACGACTGGTGACGGGCGGAAAAAAGCAAAACTAACTCCCAAAACAGCCACATTCGTCCAAATAGGTCAGGCGTAAAATAGTTCATACGAAAAGCATGGCCCGTATTCACAACCATGCTTTTTTAATCACTTTTCTTGCTTTACAATATCTATAATATGCTGCCATGTGCTTTTATGCAACGCATCAAGCGGATGGCCATCACCTATGCCCCCATATCCGATCATTAAACCGATCATCAGCGCTACCAAAGAAAGCCCGAGGACGACAATGATTCGCAGCCAAATGGGAAAAATACGTCGTCTCGGCTTTTTATGTTGCCGTTTTTGCTGCTTTTTTAATTGTTTAAATTGCTCGCGGGTTTGCACTTTACCAGTTTCATCTGATTCCGGAATCGGTGCTGGTGCGGCCGCCTGTTTTTTACGTGTTTTCCTTGTTTGTGTATCAGGCTTGTCAGGTTGAACCGCCACACCTTGTTTTGCTTTCGCTCTTTGTTGCTTGGCATATTTTATTTTTTCTTTCCATACTTGCCACCACTTTTTCAGGTATTTCATGAGCAAGTGCGCAAATTCTCTTAATTTCCAGGAAGTCTTTTTTGCCAGTTCCTTCAAAAAGACATATAATTTGCTAAGTAATTTCTTTGTCCTTATTAACAATTCCTGCAAAATATCACGAAATTTGACAAGCATTGGCTTAGCTTTTTCTGTCGCTTGTTTCAGTACACGCTGCAACCAGTTCAACACTTGCTTTCCTTTTTGTTGCGTGCGTTCTAAAAAGTTCTTGTTTGGTTCAGGCTTTTTCTGTTGATTCGGATTAGTGGACATGGCGGTTCTCCTTACTTCCTGCTACATGGTGCTTCATCGCAGTACGGAAAATCTATAATCGGTTTAAAGAGGAAGTTCAAAAAGTCCGGTAAAAATGACATGCCCCTGCAAAAGGGGTATGCCGACGCCTGAGCGCAAGCCCGTTTTTAGTCGGCCTTCATTTGAAGAACTCGTCGGCTTGCTTTACCGCTCCTCATGTACCTTCTATGTACACTCCGGTGCTCAAAGCTACGCCGCCTAGAACTTCTCGGTCCTTTTTATCCTCCTTTTGAACACGCACTTAAAAGTATATAAAACTACTATAGTGATTTTTGTACCTTTTTGTCAACAAGTCAAAAAGTACTAGCTTACTATTTCCGTTCCAGCGCTGACCAAAGTTTTTGGAAACAAATTACCTGAGTTGGTTAACTCGGTCCAGTTTTCCCAATGACCGGATACCCATCCTTTGTCGTCAACATAACCATATTCTCGCCTTCGATTGGGCGAAGATAAAATGATTGTCCAATTGAATTTTCCCGGTTTCCGTAACTGTCATATCTATTTCGTCAGGATGAATCGGATTTCCCGTACGATCATGGCACATCAAACAATTTTCCGGCGTTCAATTTTATCAATGTTTTCCAGCATAGCCCCTGTCCCTTTGGCAACGCAATTCTTTGGTTCTTCGGAAATAAATACAGGAACCTTTAATTCCTCTGCCAATAATTGGTCAATACCGTGAATTAATGCCCCTCCTCCTGTTAGAATGACACCACGGTCGATAATGTCAGCGGACAATTCTGGTGGTGTTTGTTCCAGGATAGATTTGGCAGCTTGGGTAATTAGATTTGCCGATTCACGGAGTGCGCCTTCGATTTCATCAGAATAAACGGTAATCGTCTTTGGCAAACCGGTTACCATGTCACGTCCGCGAATATCCATTTCCTCTTTGCGCGAGTCCTTGAAAATGGTCGCTACATTAATTTTAATTTCCTCCGCGGTACGTTCTCCAATTAACAATTTATATTTTTTCTTTATGTATTGAAGTATTTCCCCATCAAATTTATCACCAGCCATTTTAATCGATTTCGCCGTAACAATATCACCCATTGACAGGATTGCAATATCGGTTGTACCGCCACCAATATCAACAACCATATTGCCACTCGGTTGAAAAATTTCCATGCCGGCCCCAATCGCTGCGACCTTTGGCTCCTCTTCCAAATACACCTTTTTACCGCCGGATTTTTCCGCTGCTTCCCTTATCGCCTTTTGCTCGACCTTGGTAATATTCGTAGGGCAGCAAATCAGCATACGAGGTTTTGCCAAAAATCCTTTCACATTAATTCTATCAATAAAATGTTTTAACATTGCTTCCGTCACATCAAAATCCGCAATAACCCCATCTTTCAACGGGCGGGTAGCTTCAATATTTCCCGGTGTACGTCCAACCATTCTGCGTGCAGCCTCGCCTACTTCCAGCACACGACCAGTATTACGATTCATAGCAACAACAGAAGGTTCATCCAAGACAATCCCCTTCCCCTTTAAATGAATTAAAACATTGGCTGTCCCAAGATCAATTCCAATATCCCTGGATAACATGAGTCAAGATCCTCCTTGCTTTTAAATCCGTGTTCACAAAGTTGCCGAATGAGAAGCAAGCCAGCGAAGAGATTCACTGCTCATCATTTGCCGACTTTTTGAACAACCTTTATTACTATGGCATCAGTCAGAGGACATAATGCTGCTAATTTTATATTTTAACATAGATTACATGAATAAACTGCCCCAAAACAGAAAATAGTTAGGAAGATTTACCCAGAAAATGGGAAGAGTTTAGGACTGCCGTAAAAATGCACATCATAAGGAAAAAATTGATCGGTTCAGGAACAATATCGATCGTGCACACGTGAAAGTTGATCGTATGCTCATGAAAGTTGATCGAGAATGCATAAAAGTCGATCGGTCCGGACAAAAAGTTGATCGAGAACTGATGAAAGTCGATCGATATACACCCCCGGGAGCAAACAACAAATACCGGAAAATCCACACGTTCATTGGATTTTCCGGTATCAGGTGAAAATAATTTTCATTTTAATTTGCGATCATCACCCCCTTAGCGGTCATCCTGCTCATCCAACCGGTTCAATGGTTGTTGCACTTTCCGGTTCATCTTTATACTTCTTTCTGGTTGCCTCACCTCCGCGAAGATGGCGGATGGATTTATGGTATTCGAGTATATCTTTTACCTGATTTGCTAGTTCCGGATGTATTTCTGGCAGTCTTTCCGTTAAATCTTTGTGAACTGTACTTTTGGATACACCAAATTCCTTTGCTATCATACGGACAGTTTTCCTCGTCTCAACGACATATTTCCCTATCCTGATAGTCCTTTCCTTGATGTAATCGTGCACACCGTTCGCCTCCCTAAGTTGTCTGTTTCCGAGGTGTGTATCTGAGACAAGGTGGTCAAGAAATTAGACTACGTATCAACTAGAAATGTTTGATTGTGAGCGATGTCTCTTAAAATTCCAATATTCAAAAAACACAGGACATAGCTATCCTGAAAATGGTATGCTGGTCTATTATCGATATATATGAAAATGAACTCGAGTTTAGAAGGAATGTATGTATTAGTGGTTGACAAATTGGTTTGACATGCTACACAAGCTCTCACCTCAGACATCATTTGATTGCTTGGTTTGTAACATTTTATTATTGCTCTTCGTGGATTATGATTAAAATTACGCGTTTCATGGAAGGGGACAAACAGTATTTTTGTTAGTGGTGAATTACAGCTACTGAAAAGCAGTATGTGGAAACGTAAAATACTTAACGCAGAGATAGGTCTCTTGCCGTAATTCACCACATGAAGGAGCAACCAATTACAAAAGATAACTACTCGTTAATCAATATCACCATACCCTGGGTCATGTGCAATCACATCTCCGGAATGAGCGCCCATTCCTGCAGTCAACACAATTCCGAATGACATGACAACCGCAAGAGCAAGTAAACGTACCTTTTTCATGTAAATCCCTCCCTTCTTCATTTTTCGTTACAAGCATAAGATGTGGAAAAATTATGGTAAAAGCAGGGTAAGTACCCCACTCACATCACTTCATTTCATGTCCGCCAAATCATTTAGTGGCAGTCTGGAGAAGAAATAATCACTTCTTTTTTCAATGAATTGATTGTATGATTGAAGCAGTATATTTTTATCTTGTTTGGCAGCTCCCAAATAATACAGTTTAAAGGGGCTGTCTATTGGCACTTCATTTAAAAGTTTAATTGCTTGGTCATAATTGCCTTTTGCTATTTCAATATGGGCTTGCTCACTTTTGTCATCGCTTACAATACCATCCACCTGTTTAAAATGTGCCGACAAGAATGGTATGTTTTGCTGGTGTATAGCACGAAGACTATCTTGATAATGATATTTCTCTGCTAATTTTGAAGCTTTATTCAAATGATACATACCTTGGAAATAAGTATCGAATGTGTACGTGAGTCCCAAGTTGATATGCATGTTTACGATTGTTTGATTATTGGTTGTTTCATTGAGTACCCGAAATGCATACTTCCTGGCCATAATTAACTCGTTTCTTGTCCAATAATAAATAAACAAGTTTTGATAGAGTCTTAAATTAAAATAAAATAACAACTGAACATCTTCTACCGCATCAAACAAATCGGACAGCTTATCAAGGAAATTCCCAAACTTGCCAAATTCCCGCAGATCAAAATGACAGGCTAATTTCAGCAGTTCAATGACACATTGCAACTCGGGGTCATCCGTCTTATAAAAGGATAGATGCTCCGCTAATGCTCGTGAGTACTGACCAGATTGTCGTTTTCGATTCACAACCAGCTGATATATTTCTGCCCATTCCCGGTTGGAAGCATTGCTGGATTCCCGATTTTTATTGACCAGTAATTGTAGATCATTTATATAGCCGTTTGTATATAGAAACTCCATTCCTTTTTTCTTAATTTCATCGGATGTCGATTGCAAACAAAATTGCCGCATTAATTGTAAGGCAGTCTCATTGTTATGTTCCCGAAACAACATGAGCTGGACCTGCCCCAACGATAATTTGTTTTCATCGGGAATGGATGATAGAGAGTTTGCTGCCATGCCAGTCTTGGAGTACTTCACTCTGGGCTCTCCCTTCTTCTGCGTACTAAGTGCTTGGATTCAAGTTAATTAATTATCGCGACACATTTCGTCAAACACTAGCAATATGTGACATCTATTTTCATAATAACATAATTTCGTCAAATGAAAAGCATAATCGTTCGACAATTTTCGCACTTTTAACAATTGTAAATATTTGGCAACTCCATGTCTGATCAAAAAAAATAAACCCTAGCAACATTTACTAGGGTACAGGTTCATTCAAGTTATGCATTTTTGGATGTATTCGCTGATTTGGATGCATCTCCGTTAGAAGTTCCATCTTGTTCATCTGATTCAGAATCCTTGTTCTCGTCTGGAGTTGTTTGATCCGGGTTCTCCTTATCTGCATCTGCTCCATCACTATTTTCATCTGAACCGGATTGATCGGAATCATCTGCATTGCTGTTATCATCGGATTCATCCGTTGCATCGGAATCTGATTGATTTTCATCATCACCAGTAGTCACTGACTCATCTTCCTTGTTGGCGTCATCCGCTTTTGAATCTTCTTTGGATTTTGATTCCTCTGCACTTGCTTCATCAGTTTTTACACTGTCAAGCTTGCTTACTGGCTGATTAAAGAATTCTTCCGGGTTGAGCGCTTTTTCATCTTTTCTCAACTCAAAGTGGACGTGTACTTCTTTGTCCTTATTAAATAGATTTTTGCCACCTGTCCCGATAACATCACCTTGCTTCACCTTGTCGTTTGCTTTAACATTTACTTCTCCAAGGCTTGCATAGTACGTTGTGACGCCTTTTTGATGAGATAATTCGACAACGTTACCCAAGAGTGGATCTTCTTTTACCTCTTTAACAGTACCACTTAGTGCAGCTGTAACATCGAATTTTTCAGTGTCCGGGGATGCAATATCGATACCAGTACTTTGATAGTATCGGTTATTGTAATGGACTAAGGCTTCCTCCTGATCCTTATCATCCGCGTTGTAATCGAAAAATTTAGTTACGATTTCTGCTTGATCTGCTTTAACAGGCATTTTGATCTGTTCTTGCTGGTTTGCTACTGGCTTGGCTTCCTGGTCATAAGAACCATCAGCGTAATCCTCAACCTGACTATCATCCGACTCTTTAACTTGGTTATCCAGATTTTGATACCATATAACTGCTGTAAGGAGAATAGCAGCAATTACCAGGTATAATGCTGGAAAGAACCACTTCTTACGAAAAATGCGGCTCCATTTATTTTTTGGAGCATTGTTTTCTTCTTTCATGATCATCACCTCAACAACCATTCTGATCAGAAAAAAGAAAAACTATACATGCTTTGCAAAAAAATTTGCGATATTATGCATTTTTTACGAAATATCAGAGAAACTAAGAAGTTTAATGACGAATCTATGGTTTTATCAGGGGTTTTAGCTAGCGAAAAGGGATTTCTTTCATACAGTATGAACATTTCTGCGTCATTTTAAAAAAATAACCTCCCAGCCTGACAAACGGCATATGTCAGGGGAGGTTATATGAATATATGGCTTACCCATTCTATCAATAAGCGATCCTATTTATTTTGCTACCAGTGTTGGGGCTGTTTCGGTTACTTCACTAATTTTAACTCCTTTATAATAGTGTTTAACAATATCCTTATAATCTTTTCCAGCCTTAGCCATCCCGTTTGCCCCATATTGACTCATACCAATGCCATGACCAAACCCTTTGGTGGTAAATATTAAATGACCATTTTTATGTTTGATGGAAAAGTCGCTGGAGCGCAAATTGAATTTTTCCCGAATTTCTTTTCCTGTAAATGTTTTTCCATCAATGGTTAATGTACCGACACGGTTTCCATCTGTTCTCGATACATCTGCCTCCAAATCACCCGGAATTTGTACACCAAGTTCTTGTTCGGCCTTATCTACGGCGACCACCTGTTGATCCAAAAACTTCGGTGAATCCTTATCCCACGGACTTTTCACGCTGCGTAAATAAGGTAGCTTATTTTCCCAATAATCCTCCGAGTTTTCCGTATAGCCATTACTTGTTGAAAAGAACGCCGGAAAAATTGGATTATTATCGTACGTCAGGATTTCTCCCTTTGTGGCGGCAACTGCCTTGTTTATCTTTTGCATATTCTTATCATAATCTTTCCCCCACTTCTTCTGGAGTTCTGCATCATTGCTGTATACCTGATTATCTGTCGTATCGGTGATAGCAGGTTCATCTTTTTTATCTTGATTCAGCAGCAGGTCGACCACATAGGTCCGGGCAGCGAGCGACTGCGCTTTTAATGCTTCCATTTCAAAATCAACAGGCATTTCCGAAGCTACCACTCTCGATACATATGTTTCTAGGGGTACATCTTCTACCTTATTCGAACTCGCCCGCATCACTTCAACAGAAAAAGGAGAATCCCCTGCAGTCAATTCAACTGGTTTTTGATTATCTGAAGAAGGATTTTCCGATTTTTTTTCAGCCTTTTTCGTGCTTATATGGGCCTGGTCATGATCTTGATCAGGTAATGCAATTAAGGTAGGGATAATCAGGATAATAACAACTAAGCTGGCTAGAAAAACGATTCCCGGAACCTTCCAGGTAGAAGATTTTCCCGGAATTGGTTTGCCTAATTTGTTTGGTTTTCCCTGCTTGATCCTGGAAAAATGCGACATCCGCTTGGAAGGAAATTTCGGTTTCTTCTTTTCCCACGCTTTTGGCATTGGATTTGTTTTGTAATGGTATTTGCGATTATTCATCTGCCGCCTCCTCGTATGAGAATTAATATGCTGCTTTTTGACTGTAACTATTCCTGTTATCGTGATGACATTCCGAGAAGTACATTCTAGAGGATGTTCAAAAAGTCCGGTAAAAATGACACTTCGAATTTCGTCGTTGGCTTGCTTTTCCGCTCCTCATGTACCTTTTATGTACACTCCGGTGCTCAAAGCTACGCCGCCTAGAACTTCTCGGTCTTTTTATCCTCCTTTTGAACACGCACTCTAGTATCCCCACTACTAAACTTATACATATTTCCAAAGCAATAGAACCGAAAATTTTATCTTGAAATATAGGGACACCTCCAGATCACTAAGAAAATAAGCGGATAGAGGTACATGCTGTCCAACTTTAAAAACATGTATCTTAGTATTACCCAGTGGGGTATTGCCGTAAAAGATAATGCTCTCTTTTTTAAAGATTTCATAAAAGGAACGCTTGTTTGCACTCACGAAATATGCTATACTATCTTTAGATAAACTCCTTGGTTAAGTACCCATAAAACATAAAGGATGTGTTTCCTCTGGCAATTATCCGAGTTCCACATAAACAACCTGCTAATGCACCACTTATCGTAAGAGAAAACCCTAATGACTACGCAAAGAAAAACAAGAAAATGCATAAAAACACCCGCCCGGAGTTACTCAAACGCATAGCACTGGAAAGACTAATGGATTTAAAGGTAGACTACGCCTTTAAGCAACTTTTTGGAAATGAAAAGAATAAAACAATTACCGTCGTTTTCTTAAATGCTATTTTACAAAAAACAGGACGAAAGCCGATTAAGGATATTTCGTTTACAGACATCGAAATTGGTGGTGAATATGAAGAAGATAAGCAATCGAGACTGGATTTGATAGTAGTTACAGATGATAATGAACAGATTAATGTAGAGGTTCAATTTACGAATGAACACAACATGATTAAGCGTTCATTGTTCTATTGGTCAAGGTTATATACACTATCGCAGCAAAAGAGTATGGATTATAAAGAATTACGCCCTGTCATAACGATCAATATCTTGAATTTTGATTTGTTCTCACAAACGAAGCATTTCCATAAGACATACCATTTGTACGAAGACAAGGATGTATTCCAGTTGACAGATGTAATGGAAATCCATTTTATTGAAATGGGCAAATTAATCAAGACGTGGAAAAACAACGAACTCAACCCTTGGAGTGATTTGTTGGCAAGGTGGCTTTTGATGTTGGGAATGGTGGATCAACGTAACAAAAAAGTCTACGATGAAATTTACCATGAACTGGAGGCGATTGCTGTGAACGACAAAACACTGAGAGATGCTTTTCACAATTGGGAAGAATTAAGTATGACACAGGAGCAACGGTTAGCGTATGAATCCAGACTAAAAGTGATTTTGGATCAAGAGGATCGGGAGAATAGGAAGCAAGAGCTGGAAGAATTGGAGAAAAAAGCAGCCGAAAATCAAAAGAAATTAACACAACTGAAACAGGAAGTTGAGCAAAAAGAGCAAGAGGTTGAACTAAAGGAGCAAGAGGTTGAACTAAAGGAGGAAGAAATCAATCGAAAAGCACAAGAGACCGAACGGAAAAATCAACGGGCGGAGCAAAGACTCGAGGAAACTGCCCGGAAACTCTTGGACAAAGGAATGGATATTAAATTTATTGCGGAGGCTACTAATCTTTCCTGGGATAAAATTGTTGAAATAAGTAAGGGTTTAAAAGAATAATGTCTTTTGTTTTCCCTACTGATTTGCTGCTATAACCCCAACAATAGCGGGCGCGCATTAATGCTGTTTGAAAAGCCGGCTTGCTTCAGATGCAAGAAGATGCTACCATCAAAGATATAGCTGAAAATAAGAATAACTATGAATTCGTGGAGCTTGACCCGGCGCAAATTCCCCGACAGCTAGGTGAACTTGATGCAGCAGCGATCAACACCAATTTTGCAATCGATGCCGGCCTGTCTCCAGCTGAAGATACGATTTTCCGGGAAGGATCTGATTCCGCACTCCTTTGTTTATTTAAACCTAACCGAAATTAAGCCTAAAATTAATCAAAGACCTCTTCTCTGTTACCAAGAAGAATGTTTGTTTCACTCCTCGGATTTACTTCCCGAGGCCAGCAGATGGGGTCAAACCACAAGCAATCTTTGCCTGTTTAAAATCCCACCACACTGTATACATAGGGGATTCCACACCTATATAGCCTGCGCGAGGCAATCGCTTTTTGGCTTTCTTTCCGATATTAACTGCACTGTTGATATCTCTCGAAAGCGTTGTACCGCAGTTTACACATGTAAAGTTGCGAATGGATGGGTCCTTTTTCTCCTGATGACCACAGACACAACAGGTTTTGGTTGTGTCACGTTCATCGATCTTTTGATAATATTTACCGCTTTTTGCCTGCACCCAGTTTAATATACGGCGAAACTGTCCAACTGGAGTTTGATTTAACATGGCCCTTCTCATCGTCCCGTACTTTGCCACATCGGGAGTCGGAGTATAATCACCAATGTAAATGGTATCGAAACGCTTGGAAAAATAATGCGCATAGCTAAATAACAGCGTCTTCATTTGTTCTCGACGTTTTAATTGCGCCTTTTCCAAAGCATGATTGAGTCTCTTCCAACGTTTGCTTGGCTCCAAATACGTAACATTTGGGGTGCATACCAGCTTATTAAACTTTTCACATTTGTCCCGTTTTGATTTGATTTCATCGATTCGTTTATCCCAATACTTCAACAGTGCATTCATCGATTTCAATTCATATGATTTTCCATCACTATCTAATCCTACTGCCAAATTCTTATGGTTGGGATCAAATACAATAAACGATTGTTCCTTCACCTTGGTGATTTCTTTGACATCTTCTATTGTAAAAATGGCATAATACGAATCCAGATCCTTTGTAATGCGGAGGGTTTTGATTCTCTCCGTTTCGCTTAGTTCTACCGCTTCCACAAGTCCAACTTTGATTTTGATGGTCTTCTTAGCCTGTTCATCTATTTTCCTTAATTCCTTGTATTCTTCATCTGTTAATTTGCCAAAACTTAAGGAAAGTTGATTGGCGTCCAATAATTTAAAACCTTTTTTTGGTTCATCATAATATAGCGAAAACCACTTCCTTTTCCATGAACGATATTTTGGTTTCTCATTCATTAATTTTGGATCAAAAAATCGTTCATAGGCATCTTTTAACCGTAATGCCGTATTTTTCAATGGGGAGGAATGGACTTTAAACAAAAATGGGTTTTCCCCTTTTATTTTCGGTACTTCATTCCTCAGGTTTCTGCCGGAAAGCAGTTTTTTCTTTTTTCCATTGCGATAATCTTCCTCCACCGCGTCCAGCAATTGATTGTACAGCCAGTTGCACATTCTGGATTGAGAATCGAGTAACTGCTTGTTTTCCTTTGTAACCACCAACCGTACCTTTTTATTATACGTAAGCATGGCCGTTGTCCTCAATGACCTGTTTCACCGCTTGTTGCAGTTTCTTTCGCTTGTGACTTCTGATTCCATACAAGCGGCTGCTGAAGACAGTAATAATGGAAAGCATACCACTTCCCAGATCTTTTATAATACGAAACTGATATCCATTTGCCGAACAATACTGTGAAACGGTATGGACCTGCCTTTTTAACTCTTCCTTTTGGTCCGATGATGAGACGTGGTAATACCCAATAACAATTTTGTCTTGAAGTGGTTTCAAATCACGCTTGATAGCACTAAGGTCTTCTACAGCATATCTTCTATGGCCACCGGTGGTTCGAGAGGATGTTATCTTCCCCTCTTTTTCCCACCTTCTTAATGTAGTGGGATGAACACCAAGTATGCTGGATGCTTCATCGATGGTATACATGTTAGCGATCCTCCTTATTTTTCTACATAACAAAGTTCGACATAAAATGCGAGAATCCTGCTAAAAAGTAATTAATTTTAAATAATTTAGAATAAACTGTTTTGGAACCCTATTGCTAACCTGATTGCCGTTCGAAAGGAAAACAAAGATAATGAAGCCCTCAAAAAAATCATCGATCTGTATCAATCCGATGAAATAAAAGAATTCGTTGAGGAAAACTTCGACGGATCTGCCATCCCTGCTTGGTAAGAGCAGGGGGTAGCTCCTCTGCTCCAGTTTCGGGCGTGACAAAGGGATGGTTCATTTGTCTCGCCCGAAAGATAGCTTTATTTAAGCAGATTGTTTTGCGTTGTTGCAGCCTACTGATTAGTTTTCTCACTTACCCAATCGATTTTACTTCTTGCTCAATCAACTTTCCTTTATTCAAGCTATCCGCTTCTCACTAATTACTCATGCCTTAGGATTTACATTTATTGCCGGGACGCGTTGCCTGTCACTCTGTCCCACCTCTGTGTAAAGATGGCAGGCAACATAGTGATGTTGTTCGATTTCTTGCCAGGTTGGTTTTTGGTGGGCGCAGATGTCCATTGCCATGGGGCAGCGGGTGCGGAACACGCAGCCGCTTGGCGGGTTGATGGGACTGGGCAGTTCTCCTTGTAAAATAATTCGCTCCCGGCTTTCCTCAATATCAGGATCCGGTATCGGTATGGCCGACAATAATGCTTGTGTATAAGGATGCAGCGGGTTTTCGTAAAGGGTATCACTTGTTGTTAATTCCACCATATTCCCCAGATACATCACACCAATTCGATCGGAAATTTGCTTCACCATCGATAAATCATGGGCAATAAATAAGAACGTTAACCCCTTGGTCTGTTGCAATTCCTTCAATAAATTCACAACCTGAGCCTGCACGGATACATCAAGGGCCGAGATCGGTTCATCGGCAATAATAAATTCCGGATCCAATGCCAATGCCCGGGCAATCCCAATCCGTTGCCGCTGCCCGCCGCTGAATTCATGTGGATAACGGTTGGCATGATCACGATTCAAACCCACCTCTTCCAATAGTTCATAGATTCGTTTTAGCTGTTCCTTCCTACGCGAAAATATACCATGGACTTCCAATGGCTCGGCGATCACTTCCCTGACCGTTGAGCGCGGATTTAATGAAGCATACGGATCTTGAAAAATCATTTGCATCTGTCGGTAAAAATGAAACTTTTCCTTACCGTCCAACTCATGTACATTTTTTCCATCATAAACCACATCACCAGCCGTTTTTTCATAGAGTCCCATGATAGTACGCCCAATCGTTGACTTCCCACAACCTGATTCACCAACCAACCCAAACGTTTCCCCTCTATTAACATGGAAGCTAACATCATTGACGGCCTTTAGTAGCTGACCTTTTCCCATATCAAAGTATTTCTTTAGCTGATTCACCTGCAAAATTTTATCAACCATCATCATCCGCTCCTTGCCAATATCGTCTGGCTGCGCATAGCTCCCGTTTATAAAACGTACCTTCAAGTTTAATCATTTCAATTGATTTACCTGTTTTTGGTGCGTGAATCATGCTGCCGTCACCGCAATACATACCGACATGATGGATTCTGCCCGCTCCATCTTTATGTGCAAAAAATAGTAAATCACCCGGTAATAATCGATCAAAAGGAATCGGCACTCCTTGTTTTGCCTGATCTCCGGCATCCCGTGGTATTTGGTATCCGTTCGCTTGATGCATCACATAAGTAAATCCTGAACAATCAAAACCAAACGCACTCATACCACCCCAAAAGTATTCCAACCCAATAAATTGCTCTGCCGTTTCAATGAGCTTATTTCCGGGTTGCTTCCTTGGCCCCTTCGCAGTTAAAAATTTGCTGACCGACGCCTTTGGCAAAAACAATAAACCATGGGGTGCCACCACTTCGACCCGATCACCATGATCACGTTTTAACGGCAGCCTGGTTTGATAGCTGATTTTTAACACACGCTCTCCAGACATCTTTTCCAACCAGGCGAATTTATCGGTAACTGTAATCATCCATTTGCTTGACCAATCCTGAACTGATACTTTTTTCAGCTGCTGGAATGGAACCCACCCGGGATAGCCACGTTCATCCTTATGCGATGGTTGGGTTGGAATAACAATATGGCACCAACCATCCCGCTCATCGATTACCATCACTTTTTCTCCATACAACAGCTGCGTTTGCACCCGATTTTCATCACATAAAGCTACCTTTCTTAAATAATTCTGGCTGGCAATCCATTGATCGATATCAGTCGGGTTACTTATTGCCGGTTGATCTATCTCCCTTGCAGACTCTGGATTTGTCCAGACCGTTGCAACCTGAACCGCTGTCACCCAACATTGATCTGAAGTTTGATCAAACAACTGCTTGGCACCCCCTCTACTTTACCCCTGGCTCGATGATCAAGGTTTTCGTATACGTTGATAGTGTCGCATATACACCAAATGGTACAGCAAAATTCGGTGTGCAATGACCAATTTGAAAGCCGGCCATCACCGGACAAGATAATTCGCTGAAATACTGTTGGAAGACATCGTCTAACCGAAATGAAGGCTTTTCACTTTTTGACTTGGAGAGAGCGAAATCCCCGATCAATAACCCTGCCAAATGATCCAGTTTACCAGCCATTTTTAACTGATTTAGCATGCCATCAACTCGGTATGGCTCCTCACCAATATCCTCGATCAATAACAACTTATTGGCAGTTTCAATTTCAAACTGTGTCCCCAGCGTACTAATTAATAATGATAGATTTCCACCGACCAATTCACCACCAGCTTCCCCTGATACATAAACGTGCAGTGGTGATAATGTGCCCGAATAACAAAGTTTGGCAGGTGCAAACAGCTGCTGAAACAGGTTTGCAGATAATGTATCAAATGTATCCTTGGCAATATCTGATGCCACCATCGGGCCATGAAAAGTAACGAGTCCCGTTACCTGTCTAATCGCTGTATGCAGGAATGTGATATCGCTATATCCCCAAAAAACTTTCGGATTGTGCTGAATCAAGTCATAGTCCAAATTGGCTGCCAATCTGCCTGTTCCATAGCCACCTCGCGCACAAAAAATAGCTTTTACGGCTGGATCCGCAAACATCATATGGATATCAGCCATGCGCTCCTCATCTGTCCCGGCCAAATACCCATATACCTGATGCACATAGTTGCCTAATTTAACGTTTAGTCCCATCTTCTCAAAAAAAGGTATCCCGCAGTTTAATTCATGCTCATTGATTGGGCCGGCTGGTGCGATGATTCCAATCGTATCCCCCTGCTGCAGACGCTCCGGCTGTATCATGATAAAACCTCTTTCCCTTTACAATTATGTATAGAAAGATGCGGCCCACCTAAACTTTAAGCGGGCCATTTCTTTCATGATCCGGGAGATGCGCTTTCCCGAATTCGTACAGTACGCTCCCATTATCGTGATACGTCCCCGAATCCAGGATACGCTCCAATCTACTTTTACTGCTTATCCGCCCATTTCAATTCCAAATACCCAACCGGATGGCGAACAATGTCGGAAATGTTATCTTTGTAAATGTACACTTGATTATAGTAGTGAATTGGAAAAAACGGCATTTCATCGGCCAACATTTTTTCCGCCTCATACATCTCATCCCAACGTTTCTGCTCATCCTTTTCTGATCTCGCCTGTTTGATTAGTTCATCATACTTCTTATTTGACCATCCTGTCCGGTTCATCGTCGAATCGGTAATAAAGCTTTCCAGGAAATTGATAGGGTCACCATAATCAAATAGGAACGAACTCTGTGATAGTTGATGCTTTAAGGCCTTTTGATCATCTAAAAATACGTTCCACTCGGCATTTTCCAAGGTGACATCAACACCCAGATTGTCACTGAACATATTTTGCAAGGTTTCCGCAATTGCTTTATGATTCTCATTTGTACTGTATGATAATGTAACAGGAGGCAATTCATCATAGTCTTCTTCCTCCATGCCCTCTTTCAACAGTTCCTTGGCTTTATCCGGATTAAATTTTACCAGATCTCCATTCGCCTCTCGAAAATCGGCACCGGATGGATCCTTAAATCCTGGTGAAACAAATGCATGGGCCGCTTCTTCCTTATTTTTCGTCACAAAATCAACAATGTCATCCTGATTGACGGCCATCGCAAATGCTTTACGGATTTTTTCATTTTGGAATGGCTCCTCGTTAACGTTAAACCGATAGAAATAAAGCCCTGCCTGATCTTCAATGACCACATCATCGCCTTCAATCAGCTGCTCAGCCATATCAGATGGGATCTCTGTCATATCCAGCTCATCGCTTTGGAACATTTGATATTCTGTGTTTGTTTCTGGAACCATTGCCCAATCAACTTTATCCAGCTTCACGGTATCTTTATCCCAGTATTGATCATTTTTCACCATTTCAATTTTTTTGTCATGATTCCACTTCTCCATTTTGAACGGACCATTGGCTACAAATGAATCTGCTTCCCCATACCATTTCGGATCATCTTTGGCGACCTCCTCATTGACTGGGAAAAACGCCGGGTTGGAAATGATATTCAGGAAAAACCCAGTTGGTGCTGTCAGTGTAACCTCCAAAGTCTTATCATCTTTGGCAGTCACTTTGACATCATCTGCACTGCCATCTCCATTATTAAATTCCTCCCCGCCTTCAATAAAATAACCTAAAAAGGCCGCTGGTGAACCGGTCTCTGGATCAAGCAACTGTTTCCAGGCAAATTCAAAATCACCGGCTGTTACCGGATCCCCATTCGACCAGTTGGCATCATCACGAATGTGGAAAGTGTATGTTTTTTGATCATCAGATATATCCCAGTTTTCAGCCATCGCCGCTTCTGGTTCATTATCCTTTCCCAGCCGTGTCATGCCTTCCATCAAATTGTTCAAGACATTCCATGACACTGCGTCAAAGCCCTCTGGCGGGTTTAATGATGTCGGTTCCTCTCCGTTATTCATGAGCAATACTTTTTCTTCTGTCTGCGCCGTGCCCCCACCACCACTGTCGTCATCTTTGTCCTTGCCAGCATCTTCATTGGCTGTACACGCAACCAAAACAGTCAGCAATAACGCGAATAACCCTGCTAAAAAGCCCTTCTTCATGAACCTTTCCCCCTTTGAATTATGGGTAATCCCCTTTATTTTGTGGCCGCTTGAGCCAACAGCTGTTTAGCCCTCTCATCTTGCAGCCAGCAGTCCACATGGTGGGTAGCTGACAGCTTCGATTGAAACGGATAAACTTTATTACACACCTCCATCGCCATTGGACATCGCGCTGTAAACGGACATCCTTGAGGAGGTGAGAATAAATCAGGTGGTGTACCATCAATCGGGGTTAAATTTGCCCCTTTTAAATCGAGCCTTGGCACCGATTGAAGCAGTCCTCTTGTATAAGGGTGCTGCGGCTGATAAAAGATTTCCCGCTTGGTGCCGACTTCAATAATTTTACCGGCATACATGACAGCAATCCGATCCGCGATTTTGGCAACAACCCCCAAGTCATGCGTAATTAAAATAATCGAAACCCCTGTCCGGCTCTGAATTTTTTCAAACAGTTCCAGTATTTGCGCCTGGATTGTGACATCAAGCGCGGTTGTCGGTTCATCTGCAATCAACAGCTCCGGCTCGCAGATCAGTGCCATGGCAATCACAATCCGTTGCCGCATTCCACCACTAAATTGATGCGGATATTGTTTCAAACGAACTTTCGGATTCGGTATCCCTACTAGCTCCATCATTTCCAGTGCTTTCTTTTTGGCATGTGTGTGTGAAATATCCTGGTGCTGCTTTAACCCTTCCATCAGCTGATTACCAATCGTTAATGTTGGATTAAGTGCGGTCATTGGATCTTGAAAAATCATGGATATATCAACACCACGAATTTTGCTTATTTCTTTATTCGATAACATTGTCAATTCCTGCCCGCGAAACATGATCGAACCGTCAGCTATTTTGCCCGGGGGATCAGGGATGAGCCGCATAATCGCATTCGTTGTCACACTTTTACCACAGCCAGACTCGCCAACAATAGCCAATGTTTCGCCTTTATACAAATCAAAGTTTACCCCGCGGACAGCCTTGACCGTACCACCATAGGTTGAAAAAGTCACATGCAGATTGTTCACTTCCAGAATTTTTTCCAATTCTATCCCCTACTTTCTTAGCTTCGGATCAAGCGCATCTTGCAAGCCATCGCCTAAAACATTAAAAGCAAACATCGTAAACGAGATGAAAAATGCCGGGAAAAATAATGTCCACCAATTACCTGAAAGGATGGCTCCTAATGCATCGTTTGCCATCGTTCCCCAGCTTGCATATGGCGATTGAATCCCCAGTCCCAGAAAACTGAGGAACGCCTCGGCAAAAATGGCACTAGGTACTGTTAAGGTCATTTGCACGATAATTGGTCCCATTGTATTAGGAAGCAAATTTTTATTGATGATCCGTCCCGTTTTTGTGCCAAACGATTTGGAGGCAAGCACAAATTCATAGTTTTTAATTTGCAGCACCTGCCCACGGACAATTCTAGCCATCCCGACCCAGCCGGTTACCGTCAGTGCCAGAATAATGGTTGTCAAACTGGGACCAATCACAACTAAAAATAAAATCACGACAAGCAGATATGGCAGTCCATATAACACTTCAATAATCCGCATCATGATATTATCCGCTCGCCCACCCTTGTAACCGGAAATCCCTCCGTAAACAACACCAATAAATAGATCTATCAGTGCTGCCATTAACCCAACAAATAAGGAAATCCTGGCTCCATACCATGTTCTGGTAAATACATCACGCCCTAATGAATCAGTACCAAACCAATGATCTGCGGTTGGCGGCATAAATTGCTCAGATAAGCTACCTTCTCTGACCGAGTAAGGGGACAACATCGGACCAATAATTGCCATAACAGTTAACAGAATTAAAAAAATGAGTCCGGTCATAGCCAGTTTATTTTTCACCAATCGTCGCCATGCATCTTGCCAATAAGATAACGAAGGCCTGGAAACCTTTTCGGCAGCATGTAAATCTTTTTCCTTCCAGTGAAACCACTCGTCTGGCACCTGTTTGTAAGGAGAATGGCTGGTTTGTTCTGATAATGGTTCCATCTCATTCTCCTCCTTTTTTGTGCAGCTTGATGCGTGGATCCAGCAGTCCATAAGCGATGTCAACAAGGAATAACATGAAGATCAGGAACGCACTATAGAACACAGTTGTCCCCATAATCACTGGATAATCACGCTGATTGATACTTTCCACAAAATATTTTCCCATTCCTGGTATAGCGAAGATCTTCTCAATCACAAAGGTACCGGTTAAAATACTGGCAAGCAATGTCCCCAATATGGTTACCACTGGCATCAGCGCATTTTTCAGTGCATGCTTGATGATAATTTTCCATGGACTAAGGCCTTTTGCCCGGGCCATTTTAATATAATCCTGCGTCAACACCTCCAGCATGGTCGACCGGGTTAACCTGGCAATAATCGCCATCGGCCCGGTTGCCAGTGCAATGATCGGCAGGACCATATGGGCAGGACTCGACCATGTTGCCGGGGGGAATAATTTAATGTTCACCGCCAATTCCTGAATCAGCAATGTTGCCAGTACAAAGTTGGGAATCGAGATACCTAAGACCGCAAAGCTCATGGCGGCATAATCAATCACTTTGTTATGTTTTAATGCTGCAAGAATTCCCAAGACAATTCCGGAAATCAGTGCGACAATGATCGTAGCAAATCCCAATTCAAAAGAAATCGGAAAGCCCCGCCCAAGCAAATCGTTCACAGTCTCAGTCGGCTGTTTGATAGAAGGACCAAAATCAAACGTGACAATTGACTTTAAATAGAGCACATACTGGATATAGTACGGTTTATCCAGATTATAATGCTTCTCCAGATTCGCCTGTACTGTCTCATTCGTTCCCCGCTCCTCATTAAAAGGCGAACCCGGGATGGTGACCATTAAGACAAAAGTCAGGGTAACGATGATCCAAATGGTAACAACCATCAGGAGGAACCGTTTTAAAATAAATCGTGCCATTTTGTCACCTCGCTATCATGTCTGCTATAATCTCTTAATTACTGCTACTGTCAAAAGTAGTGGAAAGGCTGAAAAAGGATATGTATTTTTAGGTTAAAAGCCCTTCGGTAAACGGTTTCAATAGTTTGATAGTAAAAGGGTAGTAACTGTCTATCGATCATCATGCTATACATCGCCATTTCCCCGATCCTCCCATACTAAAGCACTAAGTTCCCCACTTATATAATTACTAATTTTTTAACAATTTTATCATATATCAACTAAATTGGAAAGACTTATTTGTACAAATTACCCGAATACCTGGAACAGACAAAGTATGCATATTGTAAACTGTACGGCTGCCTGAAAACAACGCAAAAAAGCAGAAACCCAAACAAAAGGATTTCTGCTTCATATTAAATATAAATATTTAAGAAAACTTTGCTACAAGACTATTAAGACGATATTCTGCATCCGTCTGTGATGTTTCTTTTTTTATTTTGACTGGTTCCTTCTGGTCATTAACACGTTCAATATCTGCACCAAGTGCCGCTAATTTACCAGCAAAATCAACATAACCGCGATCCAAATGTTTCAACTCGGTAACACGTGTATACCCTTCTGCACGTAATCCGGCAAGAATAAGAGCTGCAGCTGCACGTAAATCAGTGGCAGCAACCTCTGCGCCTTGCAAATCGGTATTACCGTTGATGATCACACTGCGTCCTTCGATTTTCATTTTTGCATTCATGCGACGGAATTCCTCTACATGCATAAAGCGATTCTCAAACACGGTTTCCGTAATGACACTTGTACCTTTTGCAAACAGCATCAAAGCCATCATTTGTGACTGCATATCGGTTGGAAATCCTGGATGTGGCAATGTCTTAATATCAGTTGCACTTAAATGTTTCGGGCCGATCACCCGTAACCCGCCTTGTTCATCTTTAACAGTTACATTCATTTCCTCAAGTTTCGAAATCACAGAACGCAAATGTTCACGTACCGCATTCTCAATGAGAATATTTCCTCCTGTAATGGCAGCGGCGACCATGAATGTACCTGCCTCGACCCTGTCAGGAATAATCGCATGTTCAGCGCCATGCAACCTTTCTACACCCTCGATCCGAATGGTTTCAGTACCAGCACCAACAACGCACGCACCCATTTTATTAAGGAAATTTGCCAAGTCTACGATTTCCGGCTCTTTGGCGCAATTTTCAATCACTGTTTTGCCTTCAGCAAGTGCAGCAGCCATCATAATGTTTTCCGTTGCACCAACACTTGGGACATCCAGGTAAATTTTTGCACCTTGAAGTCTGCCGTCCACTTTTGCCTCAACAAAGCCGTTACCGACATGGACTTCGGCACCCATTGCTTCAAATCCTTTTAAATGTAAATCGATTGGTCTTGAACCAATAGCACAACCACCAGGCATAGCAACTTTAGCATGACCATAACGAGCTAATAAGGGCCCCAATACCAACACAGATGCCCGCATTTTACGAACATACTCAAATGGAGCTTCCGTTAATAAGTCCCTTGATGCATCAATCGTAATCGTATTGTTTTCAAAATATACATTTGCATTCATATTGCGAATGACTTCGTTTATCGTATAAACATCAGCTAAAACCGGAACATCGTGCAAAACGCTTTTTCCTTCACTTGCAATGATACTTGCAGCGATTACTGGAAGCACTGCATTCTTAGCACCTTCAACCTTTACGGCACCATTTAATGGTCTACCGCCGCGAACGATGATTTTTTCCATGTTTCAATCTCCTTCAGTTGCGATTTCTCTATATTAATATTCAGTTATCAAGATAGGTGTTCCAATCGTTAATTTCGGCTTTTCGTTATTATTGTTGATTGCCACTTGAACATTCACTTTTTCATCCATTATTTTGATGTTCCGGTCCCATAATGGTGTATACCCGTAAATAATTTTATTAACCGTCGAATGTTTAATGGAATCCGTTTGTGTCGAAATTTGACGAATGTTTAAGTCCTTCGCTAATTCCTTTAAAAAATAATCACTACTTATTGTACCATTATTTTCTGTTGTAAGACAAGTAAATACCTGTGCATTTTTTGTGAACATATTCTCGGGGAGTGCATTCATTCTCCTTATGTAACCTTGTTTGATTGTCCGATCCCAGTGATCCCCGCTAATTTCCGCTATTACCTCGGAATGATACCTTGTATTAGTCGGTACAATCACTTTAAACGATTCGGTCATCCCCCCTACTTTATGAGCACCACTAAATGAATATTTTATAACGTTTTCGCCTTTTTCTGTAGAGACTAAATACCTATTTTTTAATTGTTTTACTAATTTGTTCACATTTTTCCGGTCCATCTGTTCTCTGACCGTTACCTGCCAGTTTTCTACGGTTAAATCGTGCTTCGTAACAATGGTTGCCAAATCTATCATTTCATCGTCTGCGGCTTGTGTATATCCAATCGTAGCTTTGGTTATTAGTGCTAGTAATAAAACAAGCAAGAGTCCAGTTTTCTTCATGTCGATTCCTCCTGTTCAAAAACTATCATCAGTATGAACAAGAGGAATAGAAATAATACTGCACAAATTTCGACATATTTAATAGTTTACCAGATTTATATTGACCTCCTTTTTTCAAAAGAGCGCTTTTGGTTAAAAGAGGTACAATAGATCTTGTGACCACTGAAGAATCTCCAGGAAGAAGCGGCTGACTCCAGTGCCTATGACAATTGTTATGAATAATAGTAACACTCTTGCCTCTGTGACTTTTCCTTTACGAATCAGCGGGTCAAAATTTATCGTCTGTACAACCTTCCACGTGATAAAGATAAAAATCAAATGCGATATAATGCTGACTACCGCGAGTTGTCCAATTGAAAACATTTCGTTCACACCTTATTCTACATAATTAGTTATTGTGCTTTCCCCCATTAACTAATATTGGTATGCATATACACATAACATGCCATGCAGGACTTATTTCATACGTGGTCAAGACAAAGCACCACAACAAGTGCAAATGTAGTGTCAGGGAAATTACTATTCAATACTTTGCCATGTACATCGTTGAATGTCAAATGCTCTTTATGAAATACCTGTCGAAAAATAGTTCGTGGCGGAGAAGAAATATTTCATTTCCCGGGAAATATCGACATGATTTGGGTAGCTCCCTAAACCCAAGCAACAAACTGTTTAACCTTTTAACGGATCAATTCCACATCGGTGTTTGTCGCTTTTAGGAGGATGTTCAAAAAATCTGCTAAAAATCACGCATCGAATTTCTTCCAAAAAGCGAAAAAAGCCCCCACAATTGTGAGAGACTTTCTACCTTTTAACGAGCAATGCTCAATCGGTTGGATGCTCGTTTGAGTGCTAATTCTGCCCGTTGGAAGTCAATTTCATCCTGTTTGGACTGAAGACGTTGCTCTGCTCGTGTTTTGGCACGTTCAGCGCGTTCGACATCGATATCAGAAGGTCGCTCGGCAGACTGGGCAAGAATGGTCACCCGATCCGGACGAACCTCTAAAAAACCGCCATTAACCGCCAACCGTTCTACATTATTGCCGTTTTTCAAGCGTACTGCACTGATCGTCAACGGAGCGACTAATGGAATATGGCCCGCTAAAATACCAAGTTCTCCGTTTTCAGCTTTACAGCTAACCATCTCATAACTATCTTCCAAAACTGGACCATCAGGAGTAACAACACTCACCGTTAGTGTTTTCAATGTAACCCCTCCTTGTCTAGCTCCATCTTCCAGCGGCTAGTGGACTTCCTTCGCCTTCGTACGATAAGTCAACATCGGCTCGGGGGCAAAGGAATGCCGACTAAGAACGGGCTTGCGCTCAGGCGTCGGCATACCCCTTTTGCAGGGGCATGTTTCCTTTATCTCCCACGGCTTAGTCCATCCATACGCCGCTACCCGGACGATTTCGCCTTTCTTAAGACCCGTGAGACAGCATTGGTTTTTAGCCCATATAGCTACTGGTAAAGCTGCTGCCCACAAAGGTCTGCTTATTGTTCCATTGCTTTCGCTTTTTCAACTACCTCTTCAATTCGTCCAACCAAACGGAACGCATCTTCAGGCAAGTCATCATATTTTCCATCCAGGATTTCACGGAAGTCTTTGACTGTTTCTTTAACTGGAACATATGAGCCTTTCTGTCCCGTAAACTGTTCCGCAACATGGAAGTTTTGTGATAAGAAGAATTGAATACGACGTGCGCGTGCTACTGTCAATTTATCTTCATCAGAAAGTTCATCCATACCAAGAATAGCAATAATATCTTGCAATTCTTTATAACGTTGCAGTGTTTGTTGAACTTCACGAGCAACTTCGTAATGTTCGTTTCCAACAATATCCGGATCCAATGCACGTGATGTAGATGCTAATGGATCTACTGCCGGGTAAATACCTTGCTCGGATAACCCACGATCAAGGTTGGTCGTCGCATCCAAGTGTGCAAATGTTGTCGCAGGTGCCGGGTCAGTATAGTCATCTGCTGGTACATAAATGGCTTGGATCGAGGTTACCGATCCTTTATTTGTCGAAGTAATCCGTTCCTGCAATTGACCCATTTCTGTTGCCAGTGTTGGCTGATAACCAACCGCAGATGGCATCCGGCCAAGCAATGCGGAAACTTCAGATCCTGCTTGGGTAAAACGGAAAATATTATCGATAAATAATAGCACGTCCTGACCTTGCTCATCACGGAAATATTCCGCCATGGTCAATCCGGTCAATGCCACCCGCATCCGTGCTCCTGGTGGCTCGTTCATTTGTCCGAATACCATCGCAGTTTTTGCGATAACACCAGAATCTTTCATTTCATAGTAAAGGTCGTTCCCTTCACGTGTCCGTTCACCAACACCGGCAAATACGGAAATACCACCATGCTCTTGGGCAATGTTATTAATTAACTCTTGGATTAATACCGTTTTCCCTACACCGGCACCACCAAACAAGCCGATTTTACCACCCTTGATATATGGTGCAAGCAGGTCTACAACTTTAATTCCCGTTTCCAAAATTTCTGTATCTGTTGCAAGATCTTCAAATTTTGGTGAATCCCGGTGGATCGGATCCCTACGAATCCCTTTATCCAATGGCTCATCCAAGTCGATATGATCACCAAGTACATTAAATACACGGCCAAGGGTAGCATCCCCAACCGGCACCGATATTGGACCGCCCAAATCTTGTACTTCCATACCACGCATGACACCGTCTGTTGATGACATGGCAATGGTTCTTACTGCATTGTCACCAAGATGAAGCGCTACTTCCAATGTAAGATCAATACTTACATGTGAATCGTCTTCAGCTTTATAATCGATCTGCAACGCATTTAAAATATCAGGGAGATTGTCGTCATCAAAGCGTACATCGACAACTGGTCCCATGACTTGTGTAACGTAACCTTTCGACATTTGTTTCCCTCCTATCTAACTTTCAACCGCTAAAGCACTATTCCAAAGCAGCTGCACCGCCGACAATTTCCGTGATTTCCTGTGTGATGGCTGCCTGGCGTGCACGGTTATAAGTTAATGATAAATCATCAATAATATCTTTTGCGTTATCTTTTGCATTCCGCATTGCATTCATCCTTGCAGCATGTTCACTAGCTTTTCCATCCAATAATGCACCATAAATCAGGCTTTCTGCATACTGTGGCAAAAGCACATCTAAAATTGCTTCTTCACTTGGTTCGTATTCATAAGCGCTTTTTATTTGCGATTCTGATTGGATATCCGTTAATGGTAAAAGCTTCTTCGCTGTCACCTGCTGAGAGATTCTGCTGACAAAATGATTGTAAAATAAATTCAATTCATCGATTTCCCCGTCGATAAACATGTTAACCGTCTCACTTGCCAATGCCTTAATGTCAGCAAAATTCGGCTGATCAGCAAGCCCGAGAATACTTTTTACCACCGGAATGTTCCGGTTTTTGAAAAAATCGTAGCCAATGCGTCCGGCAACGATAATCGCATATTCATCCTCCGATTGATGACGTTTGGCAATTGTTTGATGTAACTCCCGTAAAACATTACTGTTATATGCACCTGCCAGCCCACGGTCCGACGTAATAACAAGGTACCCGGTCTTTTTTACATCGCGCGATTGCAACATCGGATGCTCTACACTTGTGTTGTTTGTTGCAATACTAGCTACGACTTCCTGAATCTTTTCACTATAAGGTACAAACGAGCGTGCATTTTGTTCGGCACGGGTCAATTTAGAGGCGGATACCATTTCCATTGCCCCGGTAATTTTATTCATGTTCTTCGTGGAATCAATCCGATGTTTAATATCTCTAAGTGATGCCAAGCTTGTTCACCGCCTTTCGTAACAGAGTACAAGACATGGGACTTGTGCCGAAATTCGGTTCCCCTAATTTCGACATTCATGTCCCCATATGTCTTATCTATTTATCGCTAGGTAAAAATGTTTTCTTAAATGATTCAACCGCATCATTCATAGCCTCTGTATCTTGTTGTTTTCCAGTGTCATGAATTGCTGACAGTAATTCTTTGCGGTTTTCATCCAGCCATAAATGGAACTCTTCTTCAAAACGGGTGACATCCTCCACTGGAATATCATCAAGGAAACCTTTTGTTAATGCATAAATGATCATTACCTGTTTTTCAACAGCCAATGGTTTATGCAATCCTTGCTTCAGAACTTCAACCGTCCGTTCCCCACGATCCAACTTCGCTTTCGTTGCTTTATCCAAATCTGACCCAAATTGGGCAAATGATTCAAGTTCACGGAACGAGGCCAAGTCCAAACGCAATGTACCAGCAACTTTTTTCATTGCTTTAATTTGTGCGGAACCACCAACACGAGATACCGAAAGTCCAGGGTTGATAGCTGGTCGTACACCTGAGAAGAACAAATCAGATTGCAAGAAGATTTGGCCGTCCGTAATTGAGATCACGTTGGTTGGAATATATGCACCAATATCCCCTGCCTGTGTTTCTACAAACGGCAATGCTGTTAACGATCCGCCACCCAGATCGTCATTTAATTTGGCGGCGCGTTCCAGTAAGCGGGAATGCAGGTAGAATACATCCCCTGGGAATGCTTCACGGCCTGGTGGACGACGTAAAAGCAGTGACAGTTCACGATATGCAGCTGCCTGTTTGGTAAGGTCATCGTATACGACCAATACATGCTTGCCGTTATACATAAATTCTTCACCCATGGATACACCCGCATACGGAGCAAGGTATAGTAGTGGAGCGGGCTCTGCTGCCCCTGCAGAAACGACAATAGTTTTATCCAACACACCATAGCGGCGGAATGTTTCAACTGTTCCACGAACTGTCGATTCTTTTTGTCCAATTGCAACATAAATACAAATCATGTCTTCATCTTTTTGATTAATAATCGTATCAACCGCAATCGTTGTTTTACCTGTTTGCCGGTCGCCGATAATCAATTCACGCTGCCCGCGTCCGATCGGTACCAGTGCGTCAATTGCCTTAATCCCTGTTTGTAAAGGCTCATCAACAGATTTACGTGCCATTACCCCCGGCGCCGGTGATTCAATTGGGCGGGTTTTGGTTGTTCCCACCGATCCTTTACCATCTATTGGTTGACCTAATGGATTCACCACGCGTCCCAACAATTCCTCTCCAACCGGTACTTGCATAATTCTGCCTGTACGACGAACCTCATCGCCTTCTTTAATATCTGAATATGGACCCAGGATAACAATCCCGACATTACCTTCTTCCAGGTTTTGTGCCATACCCATGACACCATTGGAGAATTCAATCAGCTCTCCGGCCATACAATTATCCAGTCCGTGAGCCCGGGCAATCCCGTCCCCAATTTCAATGACGGTTCCGACATCACTTACTTCAATTTGTGCGTCGAAATCTTCAATTTGCTGTTTGATCAGTGTACTGATTTCTTCAGCCTTGATGCTCATACCATTTCACCCCTATCATCATTTGTTTGCAGTTACAATACGCCGTTCGATGCGTTTCAGTTTTCCACTGACGGAACCATCAAAAATCGTGTTCCCCATCCGGATTTTTATGCCTCCGATCAGGGAAGGATCTACTTTATTTTCAAGTTTGACAGCTGTTTTATTTAATCGCTTGGCAAATGTTTGTTCAAGTTGTTTCAATTCGGCATCTGATAATGCACGAACGGAATAGACATTCGCTACTGCAATTCCTTTCACATCATTTGCCAACTGGCTTAAATGATCAATAACGGATGGAATGATCTCTATACGATGACGCTCAACCAGCATTTTCAATGTGTTTACAACATCGTTTGACAGACCTTGAAACACTTCGCCCAGGAATTGTTTCTTTTTCGCATTATCAACGCGAGGATGCTCCAGGAATGTAACCAACTTTTTATTTGCCTGAAAAACTTCTTTCACAACAAGAAATTCATCCACTAGTTTATCCAGTACTTTCTTTTCGTTTCCGAGTTGAAAAAGAGCATCTGCATATCTTTTAGCCACTACTGACTCACTCATCGCTCTTCTCCTGCCTCTTTGATATAGTCATTGATCAGTTTCTCCTGGTCGCTTTCACTAATTTCCTTTTCAATTACCTTACTTGCAATCAGTACTGATAATGATGCCACTTTATCTTGCAGTGCCTGGATGGCCTTTTCTTTCTCGTTTTGAATTTCTTCTTGTGCAGCTTGTTTGATTCGCTCTGCCTCTTGTTTAGCAGTATCGATAATCTCTTGTTCTTGTTTTGAGCCAAGCTTTTTTGCATCTTCAATGATCGATTGTGCCTCTTGCTTGGTTTGTTTCAACTGTTTGGTTGCTTCTTCTTGTGCACGTTCTGCCTCGGCACGACTCTTCTCAGCAGCTTCAATTTCAGATACCACATATTCTTCACGCTTTTGCATGATGTTCATTAATGGTCTCCAAGCAAACTTGCGCAGTAATAGGAGTAAAATAATAAAAGCCACTAATTGCACAATCATATCGCCAACATTTAATCCGCCGATTGCCGCATGAATGGTAGAAACCCCAGTGAATGCTTGCACACAATTCACTCCTTTCGCATTGCTAGAAATGATTCCGATATTTGTTTGGATCTCATACGTAAGTCGGACACGCTAAACACGAATTTACGCTTTTCTTATAAATAAAGGCGAAGATTCTTTGGAAGAGATGCTCCGCCATTGTTCAGTTCTATTGACCCATTACGATAAATGCGATAACCACTGCCAGGATCGGTACAACCTCAACCAAACCAGCACCAATAAATGCCGTAGTTTGCAGTTGACCTCTTAGTTCCGGTTGACGTGCAATTCCTTCTACTGTACGACTAAAGATAAGACCGTTACCAATACCAGCACCGATTGCGGCTAATCCTACTGCAAGTGCAGCTGCTAAAACACCTAAACTCATGTTAAATTCCTCCTAGAAAAATATAATTTTTATGATGCACCGTTTAAACGAATTGTTTAACCAGCCAACTAACATTAGCAAAAAATTTAATGTTCACTAGTTACTTTATGGGACATGTAAACTAGCGTTAATAATGTAAAAATGAACGCCTGGATACCCCCGACAAATATACTAAATCCTTGCCATGCGAGCATCGGTATAATGCCAAGAATTGCTCCTCCAACACCTGTTGTCATGAGCCCGGCCAAGAGGGCTAATAGAACCTCACCAGCATAAATGTTTCCAAACAAACGAAGTCCTAATGTAAGGGAGTTCGCAAATTCTTCTATTAACTTAATTGGGAAGAATATCGGAAACGGTTTAAAGAAGTCACTTGCATACTCTTTTCCACCCCGAACCTTTATTCCATAGAAGTTTGTCAGCAAGATAATCATTACGGATAATGTAAGTGTTACCCCTGCATCTGAAGTAGGTGATTTCCACCATAGGTCATGTCCAAATGTCATCATGGTAGCAACTCCCATTATGTTACTGACAAAAATATAAGTAATTAATGTCAAAGCAAGTGGTAAGAATGTCTTTCCTGTTTTCCAATCCATTGTATCGGTGACCATACCCTTAACAAAATCAACAATCCATTCAATAAAATTCTGCACTTTTGTTGGTTTCATTTTTAAGTTTCTTGCAGCAAGCGTAAAGACAATAAACGTAATCGCCGATGCTATAATGATCGTCATTACATTAGATAAATTAAAATCAAGCCAGGATATTCCAAATACATTCTCTACTATCGGTGCTTCATGATCCACCTTTTTCACCCCTCTTTCGTACAAGTTACTTCCCAAATTCGGAAACAAAAAAATCTATCATAATGACAATATAAGATGTCATTATTCCAATGATCACTGCAATAATGTTGAAATATGCATCATAGTGAAGTGCAATCATTATTGCGATTCCCACAGCAGCAAGTCTGGACAAAAAACTTATATCCCTTATTTTTTGCTTCTTGACAATGGCCTCACCAATTGCATCCATTCTTCTTTGTAAGAGCCATAGGTTATACAAACTCACTGCACTCCCTAAAAGAAGACCGAGAAAAACCCTGGGGATTGGTGTGAATCCAGCTCCCAGCACCCAGATGGCGAGAAGATAAAACATCCATTTTCGTTCTCTGGCTATCATCTTTTGATATTGTGACATTTTTTCTTCTCCCATTATCATATCTGTTAAATGGCATGCTTTTTAACCGGCATTTTTAATAGAACCAGCAGAGTATTTTGCCTGTTATGAAATTTATTTACATGGGTAAACTTCATTCCAGATGCCCTTATTCAGTAATATGTAAGAAAGATCACTGATTTTGCTGAAAAGTTCCTTTATACTGTTGTGATTCATGTCCAATATACAGCGTTAAAAATTGACATTCATATGGATGATTCCTGTGAAAATTGAACATAACAGACAAACATAAAGTTACTTCTTTCACAATATAAGTGTAAACCCTACCACGCCACACTATGCAGTGTACAATAGCCATATCTTATTGTCAATCAGTTCAAGGGAGAAAAAATATTTAGTAGTAATTTTTCCTTTTCGCTGTTTATTTGTCGATTTTAACCAAAGTTGAAGCAGTCATTTCGCAATCATTCCGGGAGCAACCAGTTGATTTATTTTCATTATAAAGGATATAAAGGACATTTTGGCGCGTTTTTATGACAGTTTTGTGAACAAGGGAAAAATTATATTCTCTCCCTATCAAAAAATGAAGGGCGAATAACCCTTCATTTTTCTCCAATTTCCAATTCCGTCTCATAGCTTTCATATTCGCCATTTTCCATTTCTACGGTGATTAACGCTTTATATGTCCCTGGTTTACCAAGATCGCGCTTGGTCATTTCGCCTTCATTTACCCCTACTTTAGGTTCATCAATAGTGATAAAGGGGCGATCGTATAACAATGTTCCAGCATCATATAGCTGTACCTCCACCCGTTTCGCCGGATCAGTGACATACAATTGATACTTGTAACTATCCTCCGAAAGTGGCTTCAACGTTAAATCAAATCCCATTGCTTTTGGATAATCAGCCGATTGATTCACGAAAAGATATGGCAGATGATAAGCTTGTTTTCCTTGACGCAACGTTAGCCAGCCTTGATAGACACCTTTGTCCAGCAAATGACTTGTAACACCCAATTTCACCTGCACCTTTTTGCGGTCGTGCGGTTGAACGGCAAACGTTTGCGGCAGTTGAAAATGCAGTCCTTTTTCCGCCTTGGGGATATCAAACGAATAACTTTGCTCTTGATCTGTCGTGTTTTCGATAACAAGATTAACCGTCTTATCCCGGCTCTGACCGGTTATTTTCCCAAACGACAATAACGGATTATCAATAATAGTACCCGTGTTAATGGCTTGATCGGGCTGAATTTGTCCCATTCCCTGTTCGATTGGATCAGCTAATTTATCTTTTTGTTCCAGTGGCAGGGCGGTTGTCTTCAGTGCTCCTTCCAATTTGGCAACCGACCAATCAGGATGTGCTTCCTTCAATAGGGCAAGCGCACCGGTCACATGTGGTGCTGCCATGCTCGTCCCCTGTAATTCACGATACCCATCCGGTACTGTGCTTAAAATATTTGCGCCCGGGGCGATGACTTCCGGTTTAATATCCCAATCAACAGTTACCGGCCCACGCGAACTAAAATCAGCGACCATTTCCCCGGTTTCTTGATATTTCGTTTCCAGATACAGCCGATCTTTTGGCATTTTAGACCGTAACCATTCTCCTGTCTGTTGTGTAACAGTAGCAACCGGAATACCTACCGGGTCTTGGTCATTTTCCACCGAACCTTGGAAAGACCCTTTTTCATTATTATAAATGATGACTGCTTCAGCCCCCGCTTCTTCAGCCATTTTTGCTTTTTTGTAAAATGGAATCTTGCCACGTTTCATCAAGGCGATTTTGCCCCGAACGTTATCGTCTTTCCCCGTCATCAGAGCAACCGGATAATCAGTATCCAAACCCCATGTTGGTGAGCCAAGCATCGGCATCATCGACAATGATTGATCTTCCGTTGGTTCATACAAAAATGGCAATGATTGCGGCATAGACAACGCACCGACAGACAGTGCTTTGCTAGCGGTTGCCGGAGATCCGACTGTCCAATGATCCGGGCCGCTGTTACCATTTGCAATCACAACTGCAACCCCATGTTCAACAGCGCGATTAACAGCAATGCTCGTCGGATAATCCGGACCATTTACCGTGTTTCCCAATGATAAATTGACAATGTCTACTCCATCATCCACCGCCTGTTCCAGTGCCGCAATTACCTGAATCGAGGTCCCTTGTCCACCTGGTCCCAATGCCCGGTACGCATGAATCTCAGCATCCGGCGCCACTCCTTTTAATTCGCCATCCGCTGCAATAATCCCAGCAACATGCGTTCCATGAAAAGTTGGCATCCCCTGTGAAGGAATCGTCTCCATGGGATCATCATCCAAATCAACCATGTCGTACCCTTTTTTATAATTACTTTTTAAATCTGGATGATGGTAGTCTATCCCTGTATCAATAATACCGACCGTCACTCCTTTACCTGTATAAGATGTATCGTTAAGGTCACCAGGCAGAACAGCATTTGTATCGATATTTTTTAATGTGTCATCATTTATGTTCTGATTATCTTTATCATGGTCAGGCTTCTTGCTAAAATTCAAAAATCTATCTTTTAATGATACATGTTTTTCCGAGTGATTTTTCACTGATAAATCATTCGTCTCGTATGTCGTAACCGGATGAACCGCTTTTATAAAATCAAGTGAATTCATTTTCGAAAGCTTTTTCGGATCAGCTCGGAGTGCCAATCCATGAAAAAGCTTCTTATATGTAGCAACCACTTCAACGGAAGGATAATATGTTTCAATATACTTTTTGTGTTTAGCCGCATCCCCGTTCACTTCGATAATGATTGATGTTTTATCATCATCATGATCGTGAAAGCGTGATTTTTCATCATGTTCATTACCAGGATGTGCCGGTACATTGGTTTGCCAGGACACCATGAAGATGAACATAATCGTCAGGATGGCAAATAGTTTGTGCATGAAGAAGTCCCCTTTTTCACCTTATTTTTTGGAATAAGTGGGGAAATCATGCATGGTTTGAAGAAAATTGTTTTGCGGTATATTTTTTATCATAGATGATCACGCGTTTGGAGGGGCACCCGGGGCTAAAACCGAGCTGAAGCCGGACTGAAGCTCCCCTTATAACGCAAAATGAACCCAGCCAATCAACTGGATCCATCCTTTGTTTGAGAAAAATAGCGTACCATTGCTTCGGCGATTCTGCTGGCAGCATGTCCGTCTCCATACGGGTTTGCTGCTTTAGCCATTCGGTCATGAGCATCCCTATCGGAAAGCAGTTCATTTGCCAGGGTAAAAATATTATTTTCATCCGTACCTGCTAATTTTAACGTGCCTGCTGCAATTCCTTCTGGGCGCTCGGTGGTATCACGCAGTACAAGTACAGGAACACCCAACGATGGCGCTTCCTCCTGCACACCGCCTGAGTCTGTCATGATTAAGTGTGCGCGGGCAGCGAAATTATGGAAATCAACAACACTTAATGGTTCAATCAAGGTAATCCGGTCATCATTTCCGAGAATGTCAGCAGCTGTTTGCTGGACAATCGGGTTTAAGTGAACTGGGTAAATCACATGGATATCTTCATGTGTTTCCACCAACCGCTTGATTGCACGGAACATGTGCTGCATGTTTTCCCCAAGGTTTTCCCGGCGATGTGCCGTCACCAACACCAACCGTTTATTACCGAGCTGATCCAAAATCGGACTGCTATATGCTTTATCAACCGTAGTTTTCAACGCATCAATGGCTGTGTTTCCAGTGACAAAAATACGCTCCACCGGTTTATTTTCGTTCAGCAGATTTTGTTTTGCCTTTTCCGTTGGAGCAAAGTGTAAATCGGCCATCACACCGGTTAACTGCCGATTCATTTCCTCGGGGTATGGAGAATATTTATCCCACGTCCTTAGCCCAGCCTCCACATGACCTACCGCGATCTGGTTGTAGTAAGCGGCAATGGACGCGACGAATGTAGTCGTTGTGTCTCCATGAACAAGGACGATATCCGGCGATGTTTCCTTCATTACTTGATCCAAACCCTCCAATGCCCGGGTGGTAATCTGGGCGAGGGTCTGTTTTTGCTGCATAATATTTAAATCATAGTCCGGAGTGATAGCAAAAATCTCCAATACCTGATCAAGCATTTCCCGATGTTGTGCTGTAACAGTTACAATAGATTCAAACTGCTCTGTTCGTTTTTCCAACTCCAAAACAAGCGGAGCCATCTTAATTGCTTCCGGCCTTGTCCCGAAAATGGTCATGACTTTAATACGCTTTGTCAGGTCGTTGTTTAGCCCTGGAATCGGCTCAAGCTGTTGGGTCGCCATTACATTGCCATGTTTTGTCAAGTTCCTCACTCCAACCTATTTCGTACCAAACAACCGGTCACCGGCATCACCAAGTCCCGGAACAATATAGCCATGGTCATCCAGTCCTTCATCCAGTGCTGCCAAATAAATATCCACGTCCGGATGCTCTTCCTGAATCTTTTTCACGCCTTCTGGAGCGGCAACCAAACACATCAGCCGGATTTGTTTTGCGCCACGCTTTTTCAACGAATGGATGGCATCATTTGCCGAACCGCCAGTAGCAAGCATTGGGTCAATCACGATAAGCTCACGTTCGGAAATGTCGGATGGTAATTTAATATAATATTCGACAGGTTTAAGTGTTTCCGGGTCACGATAAAGCCCGACATGACCAACCTTGGCAGCCGGAATCAAATTGAGCATTCCATCGGTCATCCCAAGGCCTGCACGCAAAATTGGAATCAGGCCGATTTTCTTACCTGCCAACACCTTTGTTTTTGCTGTAGTCACCGGAGTGTTCGTCTCAATTTCTTGCAGTGGAAGATTACGGGTAATTTCGAATGCCATCAACATCGACACTTCATCAACAAGCTCGCGAAATTCCTTTGTCCCTGTTTCTTTATCTCGTATGTACGTTAATTTATGTTGAATTAACGGATGATCAAGTACATGTATATTTCCCATAAAGCCGGATCACTCCTTTGTAGTGGATGTTCAAAAAGTCCGGTAAAAATGACACTTCGAATTTCTTCGTTGGCTTGCTTTTCCGCTCCTCATGTACCTTTTTATGTACACTCCGGTGCTCAAAGCTGCGCCGCCTTGAACTTCTCGGTCCTTTTTATCCTCCTTTTTGAACTCAACTCCTATATTAGTTATCCTTAAAATTGTACTGAAAAACGGACCATGTTTCAAGTGTGTTGTAAGAAGTAACCTGTATTAATCATTGTCCAATAACGGTGCATAGTTGGTCGAGAAAATGGTAGCAAGGTTTGCTTTCGGTGCTATAAACTGCTTGGCATGATTGACCGCAATTGGACCTTCGTTAAACCCTCCGGCGATCAAGTTTAGTTTGCCGGGATAAGCCGCGATATCTCCAACTGCAAATATTCCCGGAATGGATGTGGCCATCGTATGGTCTACCTGAATTGTCCCGTTATCCATGTCCATGCCCCAATTTGCTATCGGACCTAGTGCAATCTGAAATCCATGATTGACAATAACACGATCAACCAAGACTTCTTTAACTTCCTGATTCTCAACATGCTTCAAGACAACACTGGATAACTGGCCGTTTGAGCCTTTTAACTCGGACAATTCATAAGGCGTTAATACCTCCACAGTAGAATTCAGCATTTTTGTTACACTGCTTTCCATCCCGGTAAATGTTGGCTTGCGATGAACAACAATAACTTTTTTGGCGATTGGCTCCAGCACATTTGCCCAATCGACTGCTGAGTTTCCTCCACCTGAAATAAGAACGTTTTTTTCACGGTAATTTTCCATCTTGCTGAAACAATAGTCAAGGTTTGTTTTTTCAAATTCTTCAGCATGGGGAAGATTTAATTTTGTGGAGCTTAATATGCCAAATCCGGTGGCCAACACAACAGTCTTAGTGAAGTGCTTTTCCCCGTTGCTGCTCGTTAAGATAAACGTCCCATCCACTTGCTTTTCCATCCCCGTGATCTGTTGCTTTAGGACAATGTCTGGATGGAATGTTTTGGCCTGGTTTATCAAATCCTCAGTAAATTGTTCCCCGGATTTGGCAGGAATTCCACCAACATCCCTAATTATTTTTTCCGGATAAAAATAGGAAACCTTCCCGCCCAAAAACGGTAGATATTCAATAATTTTTGTTTTCATTTCCCGCATTCCGCTATAGAAAGCTGTAAATAGTCCGATGGGGCCTCCTCCAATAATGGTTATATCATAAAGTTCTTGTTGTTTTGTCATATGAAGCTTCCTCCAATCAATTACTTCGCTTTCATAAGCAGGTAAATAAAATAAGGTGCGCTTATAATCGCAACAATGATTCCAACAGGTACTTGAGCAGGTGCCAGAATGTTTTTGCCAACCGTATCAGCAATCATTAACAACAATGCCCCAATCAAAGTTGAAATCGGAATAATGTATTGATGTAATGGACCAATGATCTTTCTGGCTATGTGCGGGACAACCAGACCTAAGAAGGCAATTGCCCCTCCGGCCGCAACTGCAGCGCCGGCAAGAGCTACAGCAATGAACAGCAGAATTACCCGGTTTTTTTCGACAGATACTCCAAGTCCCGATGCAATACCATCACCAAGATTCATAGCATTTAATGCATTGGCTTTGAACAGTGCCAATGGGATAAGAATAAGCATCCAGGGTAACAGCGCCAATACAAAGCTCCAATTCGCATTCCATATGTCTCCGGATAGCCAGACGGTAGCCTGTCGGAAATTTTGCGGATCCATCTTCAATTGAAAAATGACCAGTAATGCACTAAAACCAGCATTAACCCCGATCCCAACCAATACCAGCCTAATTGGGTTTACACCCTTTTTCCATGCTAATCCATAGATTAATATGGCTGCACCAAGAGCTCCCAGTAAAGCAAATAAAGGCATCATGAAAATAGAAAAAGTACCCGATGTATCGAGACGATTTTGGGAAAAGAATAGAAACAGTATGACGGCAAGTCCAGCGCCGGTATTGATTCCCAAAATCCCCGGATCAGCAAGTTCATTTTGGGTCACCCCTTGCAAAATAACACCAGATACTGCGAGACCTGCCCCAATAAGCAAAGCAAGCAAAATTCCCGGCAGACGAAAATCAAACAGGATTAATTGCTGCCGTGCTGTTCCATTATGTAACAATGTTCTTAGTACATCACCCGGTGAAATACGGATAACACCGGTATTTAAACTAATAAAAAACAAGATAATCAGTAAAGCGATGAGCAGCATCATAATAAGTAGAAATTTTCTTTGTTTCCCCGCTTCCGTCGTGTTCATGATTTTCCACCTCCATTACCGCGAGCCAGGTAAAGGAAAAAAGGCACACCAATAAGTGAAGTGATTGCGCCAACCGGTGTTTCAAATGGTGCATTGACCACCCTCGCTACGACATCGGACAGGACGAGCAATAAGGCACCAAAAATAGCAGCTGAAGGGATGATCCATCGGTAATCCGTTCCCATAATAAAACGTGTGATATGTGGCACAATAAGTCCGACAAAACCAACAACACCAGCAACAGAAACAGCTGCTCCCGTCAGGATAAGCACGGAAAGAATGCCAATTACCTTAATAACAATATTTCGTTGCCCAAGTCCCGTTGCAATGTCTTCTCCAAGGCTTAGCACGGTAATCGATTTGGATATAGCAATTGCCGGAAGAAAACCAATAATACCGGAAATGAATAGCATTTTAACAGAAGACCAGTTTGTTCCTTCCAGACCGCCCGCCAACCAAAATCCCATCTGTTTTTCCAATTGAAAATGCAAAGCAATCATCGATGAAACAGAACGAAGCATCATCCCGATAGCAACCCCTGCAAGAGCAAGTTTGACCGGGGTTAAACCATCTTTTGAAAAAGACCCGACCATAAATATGAGTACAACAGCAATTCCTGCCCCAATCCATGAGGCCAGGTTCATTCCCAAATTCGATATGTTGGAGAAGAAAGCCAAAGAAATAACAAGAGCAAAGGCAGCTCCATCAGTAACCCCCAAAATGGATGGGGAAGCTAAAGGATTTCGTGTCATTCCCTGCATAACCGAACCGGCAACTGCCAAAAAAGCACCGATTAGTGCTGCAGCAATTGCACGGGGCAAACGGAGTTCCTGAATAACCTGATGGGTTGACAAATCTGGTTGAAAGTCAAAAACAGCCTGCCAGACTGTCATCAACTTTATATCAATTGCTCCGTATGAAACAGACAGACCTATAGAAAATAGCATAGCTACTAATGCGATTAGGTTGATGAAGATTCTTATCATATTGGATTGTTGAATTATAGAAAACATATTCCTCCCCTATTTCTATCGAGAGTGATGAATCGAGCCAAAAATAAGTCACGCTTAAAGGTGTAATATGACAGATAAAATGAAACTTCAATCAGTAGAAGTTTTACTGGCAGTTAAAAATTGACTTAACAATTGAAAATGATTATCATTACCATTGTGAACATGAAATTATCATAACATATTGGAGGACTACATATGAAATTAAATGATAAATACCGATTGCTTTTTCTCTGTGTGACAATTGGTTTGTTATTCATTATTTCTGCCTGTGGAAACAAAGAATCATCCGAAGCTCCCGATAAACAGGATAAAGATACAAGTTCCGAAGTAACGCTAGATTCCGAAAAGGGCGAAGTAACCATGCCTAAGGAAGCGAAACACGTTATTGCGCCATATCATGAGGATACATTACTTGCGCTAGGTATCACACCTGTTGCCAAGTGGGCAATAGGAAAAAGTGTACAAGGCTACCTGGAACCGGAGCTAAAGGATGTACCGTCCATCGAATGGAATCTTCCTTTGGAACAAGTACTAAATCAAGATCCGGATTTGATTATTTTAGAAAATAACCTGGATAGTTATAAGGGTTCTTACGAAGATTATAACAAAATTGCCCCAACGTATGTCATGAACAAGGAAACGACAGATAACTGGCAAAAGCAATTAGAAACCTTTGGCAAATTATTTGGCAAGGAAGATAAGGCGAAAGAAGTGTTGAAACAATATAAAGATAAGGTAGCCAAGGCAAGCGAAGAAGTAAAGGATGCCATTGGAGATGAGACGGCTGCAGTTATTTGGGTATCAGGCGATGAATATTTTGTGTTTGAACATAACCGCCACAGTGCAGAAGTGTTATATTCTGAATTAGGTGTAAAGGTTCCGGCACTAATTGAAGAACTAGGCGATGCGGAAACAGCATGGAACCCAATGTCCATTGAAAAACTCTCTGAACTGGATGCCGATCATGTATTTTTGCTAGCGGAAAAAGGAGAATCGGGAGTAGAAACGCTAAATAAAAGCACTGTCTGGCAAAGCACTCCGGCCGTTAAAAAAGGGAATGTTTACCACCTTCAAGACCCAAGCAATTGGACTAATCAAGGATTATTGGCATCAGAAAAAACAATAGATGACATCGTCAAAGCCCTAAAGGAAAAATAACAATTATTACTAGGATCCTTTAGCGTTGGCGAATTCAAGTTCCCTCTAGGTTGGTTCCATTGACTAACGTCCAAAAAGCCAATAAACTTAAGGTAATGAAATCTGGTTTACGAAACATATATATTAGATATATGTGTGTAAGGGATTGAACAAAGGTGTACGCGGAATAACGCATGAATGTATCCTTTTTGTTCAAAAACTGATAAAAATGTGGTCCCCTTTATCCTTATGCACTATAAAAAGGAGCGATTCCAAATGCAAACGTTGAACGCAGAGGATCTAACGCTGGGCTATGGTGACAATATCATCATTGAAAATTTAAATATAAGCATACCTAAAGGGAAAATCACCGTGTTCATTGGCGGTAATGGTTGCGGGAAGTCTACATTATTGCGTTCTTTAGCACGTTTATTAAAGCCAAAGGGAGGTAATGTCATATTAGACGGTGAAGACATTGCCAAACTTGGGACAAAAGAGGTCGCCAAAAACATGGCAATTTTACCGCAAGGCCCGGTAACGCCAGAAGGACTAACAGTTTACGAACTTGTTAAACTTGGCAGACACCCACATCGCGGATTTTTAAAACAGTGGTCTAAAACAGATGAAGATGCTGTTCATCAGGCACTTCAGTCGACAAATACCATAGAACTTAAAAACAGAACCGTTGATTCATTATCGGGCGGGCAACGTCAACGTGCATGGATAGCTATGACACTAGCCCAGCAGACAGATACTATTTTGCTGGATGAACCGACGACTTATTTGGATATGACCCATCAAATTGATGTGTTGGATTTATTGTTTGATTTAAACGAGCGGGACGGACGCACCATTGTTATGGTACTGCATGATTTAAACCTTGCCAGCAGATATGCACATCATGCAGTAGCAATCAAAGATAAAAAGATTTTTGATCAGGGCAAGCCGGAAGAAATAATAACTTGTAATCTAGTACATGAGGTTTTCCAAATGAAATGTGACGTAACATATGACCCAAGGTTTGGTACACCAATGTGTATTCCGCATGGCAAAGGCCGTTGTTTATTTGCGAATTAACATTTCATCCGACATTATCGACATCTATAAAAATCACCGTGATAAAAAGAGGCTGGGACATAACTAGCCAAAAATAGTAAATAAAAAGGTTCCAAGCAATAAAAAATTTGCTTGGAACCTTTTTTGAGGAATTTCTCCATCTCCCGGTACTATTTTACCGTTAATGGCGGCTTTTTTTCTCAAATTCACCGCCATCAATGCGAAGGCTAATTCATTTTTCACCTTCTGTTTTCCTCTGACAGAAAAACGAGTAAAACCCAAATTAGCCTTCAAGAAACCGAACGCTGGTTCTACATCAATTTTACGTTTTCCGTAAATTTCACCAGTTTTCTCGTCTGAAAGCTTCGTACGTACATATTCTTTTTGGGACTCCCACTTTTCATTCATGTAGACTTTTCGGTTGTTTCCTTCTTTTGCTTTCGTACATAAATCGCGGAGTGGACAGCCCAAACAGTCCTCACATTCGTACACTTTAAATTCACGGGTGAATCCGTACCTGTCTGTTCGTTTGGAATGATGACTAAACCGTATTTTCCGTCCATTTGGGCACAGAAAAGTATCTTCGTCCTCATTATACTCCCAATTATCTACATGAAAAGCGTTGTTCTTATGCTTCTTTTTCTTCTCCTTTCGATATTGATTGTATGTAATAAGTGGCGTTCGATTTCGATTCTCGATGATATCTTCATAATTCTGTTCACTGCCATATCCGGCATCCGCGACAATGTGTTCCGGCAGTTCGAAAAAGTTTTCTTCAATCGAGTCGAGAAAAGGAATTAAAGTGCGTGTATCCGTCGGGTTTGGGAAAACATCGTAAGCGAGCGCGTATTGACCTTCCGTTGCAATCTGGACATTGTAACCAGCTTTCAATTGACCGTTCTTCATGTAGTCATCCTTCATGCGCATAAACGTCGCATCTGGATCCGTTTTTGAGTAACTATTGCGATCACCAAAAATCTCCATATCGTTTTGATACTTTTGCTTACGAGTGATGAAATCGTTAAACTGCTTGCGAGCTTGTTTTGGAAATTTACGTTCGGAACGGATTTTCTTTCGTTCGCTACCAACTTCACAAGCTTCGATTTTTTTATCGTATTCCTCAACCTTTTCATCTAACTTTTCGACTACTTCTTCCATTTCTTTAACGGAAAGTTCCTCTTCTGTTTCTCGCTCTATTGCCGGGATGATCTCCTTCTCCAACAGCTCATCATACAGTTGATTGGACTTTTCGATTAGCTTATCACTATATCTTTCAACGGATTTCCGCCACACAAAGGTGAACTTATTGGCGTTCGCTTCAATTTTTGTACCATCAATAAAAATGGCTTCCTCTTCAATCAATTCCTTTTCCACGAGCTGATTTCGGAACTGGACAAAGCATTCACGCAATAACTTTTCGCTGTGTGGATTAGAACGGAATCGATTGATCGTGCGATAGCTGGGTTCATGTCCTTGAGCCAACCACATCATGCGGATACTATCCTGTAATAAAGCTTCTATTTTACGACCAGAAAACACGGATTGCGTATACCCACACAAAATGACTTTCAACATCATGCGAGGATGGTATGCAGGACGGCCGGTTTGTCGTATAAAGTCATCGAAAACCTCTTCGGGAATACTCTCGACAAGATCATTGATCGCAAAAGCAATATCATTCTCTTTCAATTTAATTTCTAAATCTAGCGGCAAAACTACCTGATTCATGGTATAATGTTTAAACATAAGGACACCTCCAAAATTATTGTTTGGTCACTTTAATTTTATCAAAAGGTGTCCTTTTTGTTTACTAAAATAATGTCAAAAAAGGCGTGGGGCCTACACTTTTTTAGTGTAAGCTCCTACGCCTTAATTTTTATTTACTGGAGTTTTGTCCCAGCCTCTTTTTACTAAGCATATAACGGAAACTTATCTGTCAATGCTTTAACGCGTTTTGCTGCTTCTTTTTGCTTTGCCTCATCTTCATGGTGTTTTAATGTAAGTGAAATAATGGCAGCAATCTCTTTCATTTCTTCTTCTGCAAAGCCACGAGTGGTTACGGCAGCTGTACCAATCCGAAGTCCACTGGTAACAAACGGGCTTTCTGTATCAAACGGAATGGTATTTTTATTGGTGGTAATACCAATATCATCCAGTACCTTCTCCGCTACTTTTCCGGTTAGTTTGAGCGGTGTCACATCAAGTAATAATAAATGGTTATCGGTACCACCGGAGACAATACGGATGCCTTCATTTGTCAATGCCTCACCAAGAACTTTGGCATTTTTAATAATTTGGTTGGCATATGCTTTGAAATCATCAGATAATGCTTCTTTAAACGATACGGCTTTGGCGGCGATAACGTGCATCAATGGGCCACCTTGAATACCCGGGAACACGGTTTTATCAATCTTTTTGGCAAATTCCTCTTTGCATAAAATCATACCGCCACGTGGACCACGCAACGTTTTGTGTGTAGTGGTTGTCACAAAGTGTGCGTGTGGAACTGGATTTGGATGCAACCCAGCTGCAACTAATCCGGCAATATGAGCCATATCGACCATCAAATAAGCATCAACGGCATCAGCTATTTCCCTGAATTTAACAAAATCAATCGTCCGGGAGTAAGCACTGGCACCAGCAACGATCAATTTTGGCTGCACCTCTTTTGCTTTGGCTAAAACGGCATCATAATCAAGCTTCTCCGTTTCTTTGTCCACGCCATAATCAACGACATTATATAACTTCCCGCTAAAATTCACCGGGCTGCCATGGGTTAAATGACCACCATGATTCAAGTTCATGCCCAGGATGGTATCACCCGGATCCAAAACAGAGAAGTATACTGCCATATTCGCTTGCGCCCCGGAGTGTGGCTGAATATTCGCATGCTCGGCACCAAATAATTCTTTGGCACGATCACGGGCTAAATTCTCGGCCACATCTACAAACTCACAGCCGCCATAGTACCGTTTACCAGGGTAGCCTTCCGCATATTTATTAGTTAAAACAGAGCCCATTGCCTTCATAACCGCTTCTGATACAAAATTTTCCGAAGCAATTAATTCAATTTTTTGTTGTTGGCGTTGTTTCTCATTCTCGATTGCTTCATAAAGCTCCTGATCCGTCTGTTTCAATGTCGTTACAGATGTTGTTGTTTCCATTTGATAACCCCCTGTGTGAATTTTTATACCAGATATATGTGGGAATTCAGATAACTCCCCTTCCATTTCACCCTGGTATGATTATTTATAGACAGCCCGTTCACCGCCAATTAATTTTGGACGGGTGCGGGCGGCTGACAGATGTGCACTTGCGACATGCCGCTGATTTAAACGTAATGGTACAGCTACTCGTTTCAGATGCATCCCAATCATTGTTTCACCAATATCGATACCTGCATTTGCTTCAACCATTTCAACAACTACTGGATCTTGCATATGCTTATACGCATAAGAGGCCATCGATCCACCTGCTTTTGGCTGCGGTATAACCGAGACTTCCTCCAGCCGGTGTGCTTTCATTGTACTTCTTTCCACAACCAAAGCCCGATTCAGATGCTCACAACATTGAAACGCTAATTGCAACTGTTTATCCTGCTGGAGCCTTATCAACTGCTCAAAAATAATTGCTGCGATCTCCTCACTGCCAGCTGTTCCGATATGTTCACCGATTACTTCACTTGTGGAGCAGCCAATCACAAACAAATCCCCATCGTTTACATATCCGTTATTTAACCATTCATCAACAACAGCTTCCATATCGTCATGAACTTGCTGGTGCAAATCAGCCAATTGTGATCACCGCCTCTTTTTGAAAGTATATATTTGCTAGTTTTACTTAGCTGTAAACCAAATGGGGTCAGTTCGGCTCCATTTGTTCCTTTTAAAATTTGTATGGTTCGGATGATAATGATTAATCGGACCCGTTTTATCCCTCGTACGCAGTAATTTTACCAATCCGGTTGGCATGACGTCCGCCATCGAAATCCGTCTCCAGCCATACCTTGGCAATTTCCCTGGCAAGCCCTGGTCCAATGACGCGTTCTCCCATTGCCAAAACATTGGAATCATTGTGCTGTCTGGTTAATTTGGCACTGTATACATCATGGGCCAATGCACAACGAATACCGCTTACTTTATTAGCCGCGATCGTCATACCAATCCCAGTTCCGCAAATAAAAATACCACGGTCAAATTCACCCTTTGCTACACGCTCAGCGGCAGGCAGTGCATAATCCGGATAATCAACGGATCCCTGACAATCACAGCCCGTATCTTCATAGGTAATTCCCATTTCATCCAATAAATCTTTTACTTCATTGCGAATCGTCATCCCCGCATGATCAGCAGTTAAAATGACCTTCATTGCTATCACCTCTTTCTTTGCCTGCGTTGTTTATCACGCACGCATTAACTATGATGTCATAATGATAAACCATTGCTGGGGAATTGACCAGTACGGACGGATAGAATCATAGACAACATAAATAAATACTGCGGTAAAAGAATACGTAATAAGCGCCAAAATCGTTGTAAACAGTACAAGGTTCCATCTTAGGCTAAAGCGATAGCTCGGCTTCATCTCTTGCATCTCCCTTACATGCTATCATTAGTCGTTTTTTATTTTCCCAATTAATAGATCGACATGTTTATCTAGTTCATGAAGGGTGTTTTGATAAACTTGCAAGTCTCCGCCAAACGGATCGGAAATATCATAATTGATTAAGCTGGCCTCCATCTGCTGGATACGTCGAAGGTCATCCTGCAAATGTTTCATTACTTCTTGCTCAAGTGTTTCCTTATCCAGTTTGTGCTGGTTCTGTTGCATGAAGATGATTCGCTTTTGTTCATAATCTGCATATGCCCGTTTTAATTCCTGCCAAATTTTCCTATCCGCATCTGAAACGTATTCCTTTAGTGTAAAATATTTATCCTGATAATCAGGGTACTGTAATATGAGGGATTGTTTATGCTGCATTGTCATGGTCAGTACTAAATCAGCCCAGTTCAACAGCTTTTCGGAAACCGGCTGCGAACGATGATCCAACGAAATCCCCTGAAGTTTTAGCGCATCTATCGCTGTTTGATTAGCACGTTGATTTCTTCCCGCAAAAACCCCGGCCGATTGCACCTCTGCCCGTGGGTATTTAGCTTTCAGCAATGCTTCAGCCATTGGACTGCGGCACGTATTTCCGGTACAGACAAACAAGATTTTCATCAAAAAGAAACCTCCGTTATTGAGGATGTTATTGGTATTCCAAACATATTCCATTTTACCGCCCCAACCTGATATCCAGCAACATTAGATGTTCGAGGAGGAGAAGTTACCCACAAAGCTGTTTTTTATTTTACTTCCAGATTATTTAGCAAAGTTAATCTCTACTCAAACTATAACACATGAAGCAGTAAATGTCAGAAAAAAGTGAAGTAAAAAAACGAGTACCACTGCATCACCGGTACCCGTTCATTTTTCCACACATTGCACGATTCAAATCAGCACATATCCCAGCTCAACCCAGAATACGCCAACTATTGACCTAGCCAAACACCAGGTTTAATCCAAAGCCGCATAAAATACTGCCACCTAATATTTCACCATACACACCGATCAAGCCGTGAACCTTTTTCCCAACGATAAGACCGATCCAGGTTAATACCATACTAACTGCCCCAAAGAGCAATAAAGCTATTGCTGTCTTTACACCTGACATCCCCAGACTTAACCCAACCGAAAAACTATCCATACTCACACTTATAGAAAAAAATAGCAGCCCGATTCCCGCGGGCTTAACAATTTTTTTGACTTCGTGGTTAAAGGCGGTGAAAACCATCTGTGAACCAATCGCAATTAACAGCATGCCGGCAATCAGGGTGGTCAGCTGGCCAATTTGCACAGATATTGCTTTTCCGACTATAATCCCTAAGAATGGCATGATCATATGAAAGATGCCGACAACAAGTCCGATAAAGGCAATTCGCTTAAGTCTTAGTTGCTGCATTCCCATTCCTAAACTTACAGAAAATGCATCCATCCCCAGCGCAAATGACATAAATACTAATGAGACAATTTGGCCGATATGATATACCGCCATCCTCAACCCCCCTCGGACATGCTATTAGATAAATATGCGTGTCCGAAGTGGTTTATGCTGGAGATAGGTTTTTTGGCTAATTGTCACTAACGCTTTTCCTTATCCTGAATCACAACCTTATCATTACGCCGGAACGTAAACACTTGCTGCTTTTTTCAACCGGTTCATGATTGCCAGACCAATACCTTTTTCCGGGAATGCTTCACATACAATCAAATCCACATCCCCCTCTTTAAAGGTACGTAATGCATCATAAATATGAGCAGCAATATCCGTTAATGATTCCTTTGAGCCAAGGGAAATGACTTGATCGGCACATAGTCGTTCAGACGTTTCCTCACTTGCTATCACACCAATCTTCGCGTAATTCTCTCGTTCCTCGGCAATAACTTCAGCCAATTTTTCCGCCGGGCCTTCAATGAGCCACATCGGAACTTCTGGTGCATAATGGCGATATTTCATGCCGGGAGCTTTCGGCCGGCCAACCGCATTTGCCAGTGCCGGATCAACCATGACATCGCCAATAACTTCTTGCAGCTGTTCCTTGGTCACACCGCCGGGGCGCAGAATAATTGGAATTTCACTGGTGCAATCAATGACCGTCGACTCCACGCCAACACCTGTCGGACCACCATCAAGCAAACCGGCTATTTTTCCATTCAGATCCTGCCACACGTGATCAGCTGTTGTCGGACTCGGTTTGCCGGAGAGATTAGCACTAGGCGCAGCAATTGGCAAATCACATTTTCGCAAAAGCCGCTGGGCAACCGGATGGCTCGGGATCCTTACCCCAATTGTGGATTGTTCCGCTGTTACATTGGTTGCACAAGTTCCGTTGCTAGGTAAAATATATGTTAACGGACCGGGAGAAAATGTATCAATCAACTTATCCACAAATGTCGGGACTGTGGATACTAATTGTTGCAGTTGCGCTTTGGTTGCAACATGGGCAATGAGCGGGTTATCCGCCGGGCGTCCTTTCGCTGCAAAAATCTTTGCTACCGCTGTTTCACTTGTTGCATCCGCGCCAAGCCCGTAGACTGTCTCGGTCGGAAAAGCCACTGCCTCTCCGTTTTGCAGCAGTCCCGCCGCTTCATCGATCCCTTGTTGATTGCCACTATCTACAGCATTCCAACGTTTTGTTTCCATCGTATGTCGACCTCTTTTCCACAAATCTATCTCTCTTTATCAAAATGCTTATCCACAAGCAATAAAATTTATCCACATTATGCACAGGTGATGTCCATAAACTCTTAAAAAAAGTCTGACAGAAATGTTTGCCTGTTAGGGATTAGTTTTTCCAGTCGTTCAATAGCTTCAAGTTCTCCTGCTATAAGTTCTGCCTGATAGTAGTCTTTCGGGCGCCGGAAATTTAATAGCATACATGTCAATAGCTGGATCGAGCAATGAATAGCCTGTGTATCGTTCCCTTGTTCATCCATATTTACAGTTGTTTGTCCAGCTGCTATATCCAGTTGATAGGTTCCACTATTTTCCGGGAAAAATTCATCACTGACAACAAGTGTGAATTCTCCCTCGTCTTGAAATGGATATTCCTGTAAAAATTGCTGTACATCAACGATTCTCGCCATAAAATAAGGAGTAAGTTTCTGCTCAAATCGAGGCTCATCTAGCAATAATGGCAGGTTATCCCGTTCAGGTACGGTCAGTTCAACCTTATCGGCCATGGAATCATGGTTGGCAATAAAATGCAATAATTGTTTTTGTGCCTGTACATTGACATATGCCCATTCTTTGATGGTGAAAATGTTGCTTGTTACATCATAAATAATATATCCCTCAGGCTCATCCTGACGATTAAAGGTAGCAGCAATTTGATATTTTTTTGTCAACACCCGCTGCCTCCACCATGCCTCATCCCGGACAAGCATGCCATTAAAGGTGCTGGCATACTCGGAATAAATCTGCTGAAGTAATGGAATATCCGGCCCAATGCGACGTACATAACCACCGGAAAGGTTCCATTTTTTCTTTAGCCGCTTCATCGGAAGTGAATAATGTTGTCTCGTAAATGCATGCTCCCAGCCATATTTGCGGTAGAATGCAAACGAAAACGGATGAAGAAGGGAGATGCTTTGTCCATTTTCCTTCATCTTTACCAATGCGTGATAAAGCAAGTGTTTAACCATGCCCCGCCTGCGATATTCGGGCCATGACGCTACTCCGGCAATACCTCCCATCGCAAACGCTTTTCCATTTATGTAACAGGATAATGGAATCTGATGTACTTTTGCCGCCAGCTGTCCATCTTCCTTCCATCCCCAAATGGTGTCCTGCTTTATTTTTTCTTTTTCTTCGGATAATTCATCCGCCGACAGCTCACTTTGAAATGCAAATTGGTCCAGCGCCAAAACAGCATCAAAATCAGCCTCAGTTAATGTTTCAATGTGTTCCACAATATCCCCACCTATGTATGTTTCAACTATTTCATCATCATACCATTTTTGTCCACATTGTGCGATTTTGGTGGTTTAATTAATCCATGAAAAAGAAAAAACCTGCGGAAGTTATCCACAGGTTTGGTGTAATATGTTAAGTTATGCACAATATCAACAGCTGATATTCGTGTTATCCACGCGATCTTGTGAATAACTCATTTTTGATACGTTATATACCCACCAATTGCCTTCCTTCATTTGTTGACTATCCACAAATTCATTTTTCTTCTGTGGATGAAACTGTAATGCATCAAGCAACAAATCAACAACCGGCTGATGGCTGTGGACATATACACTTTTGGCATGTCGCTGTTTCGCAATGGCCAGTACTGATTCCAACAGTACCGCAAGTGAAGGGGCGCACTTTTTCGTAACATGAAGCTGTTTTAACCAATAAACACCCGGTTCCATCGGTTCCAGAATAAAACAACCTTCAATTTGTTGCTCGATTTCAACCACATAACCATGTTGCATTAATGCATTTCCATTAACATCCCGGTTTTGTTGTAAAAAATGTTCCACCTTTTCTATTGACACATGTTTTGTCGCTACTAGATTCATGTTTATCACCTCTATTAAATGTAATAGATTTTGCATGGTTCTTTTCTATGATTTTATGCAAAAGAACATGAATCTATGACAAACCAAGCCATTCAAACAAGAAAAATTTCACCTTGACCTCATCATCATCTGTTTCCTTCTGTTGTTTCTTTTCAACCTTGTCATCCTGTTGATCCGCACTGGAGGCCTCAGCAACCGTCGTTCCACTGGAAAAATCCAAAAAGCATAACGGCGGGAACAATACACACCACCAATTGGAACCTTCCCCTTCTCCAAGGGTAATTAACACGGCCTCATATTCCCCGGCAGGATACAAATAATTGCCGTATAATTTTGCCGGGAACGATACATTTTCCCCGTATTCCACTTGAAATGATTGTGATGCATTTTCCGCTTCCAATACGTTTTCAACGATCTGCTCAATTTCCGGCAGTTTCCCTTGTATCACTTTCCGCGCTTCATCAATGTCAGCAATGTTCTCAACCCATCCGGCAATTGATTTATTCACCGCATCACGTACTGTCTGCTTAACTTTCTGGTCCCCATCGCCATCACTATTTGCCAAAATCCGCAGTCGAATGGCATCATCCGGAATGACCTGATATCCCTGATCATTACTTGCTTGTTGAAACATGCCTTTGGTTGGCATCAATAAGAAAATAATTATAATAGCAAATACAAAAAATACTAGCTTCTTCATCATTTCCAGCCCTTTCCGATTGGATTTACAACCAGTATGGGCTTAGAAAAATGTTTTTAAACTAGTATTCTGGTAAAAATTTTATTTGTTAATAGATTGGTATTTGATTTATCCATCCAGGAGACTACATGCCCAAACGCGAGCCTTGTCCCTAACTGATTTTCGTGGAAATGATTCGATCCTTACCATTAATGTCCGGTATAATGGCTATTTCACTCTTTGGAAACTGTTGCAAAATCAGCTGTTGAACTGCTTTCCCCTGCTGATAACCGATCTCGAACGCCACCAGTGCCTGTTCCTTTAGTACATTCGGCAGTGACTTTACAATCGAACGGTAAGCTGCCAGCCCATTGTCCGCCGCAAATAAAGCAAGCGCCGGGTCATATTGTCTTACCGTATCAGACATGCTTGTTTTCTCGGATTCAGCGATATATGGCGGGTTCGAGACGATGATGTCCGCTTTTAATTGTTGGTCGATCAGCGGTTGTAAAAAATCCCCCTGTAAAAATGTAATGTTTGCCTGGAGGTTCCCGGCATTTTGTTTGGCAACCGTTAATGCTGCTTCGGAAATATCTGTCGCATACACGGTTGCTTGTGGCAGCTCCAGTGCTAATGTGCAAGCAATAACGCCACTACCGGTACCAATATCGGCAATCGTTAACGGCTTTTTTTCATGTTTGTTTATTTGACCGATCACATACTGTACCAGTTCTTCTGTCTCCGGCCTGGGGATTAGCACGTCCGAATTAACATTAAATTTGCGGCCATAAAACATTTCATACCCAAGCAAATGCTGGACAGGAATGCCGGTTGCTGCGTGAGCTTTAACTGCTTTTTCAAACTGTTCTCTAACTGGCTCCGGAACCGTCTCTTGCATGCCCGCAAAAAATTTGGTCCTTGACACACCGAGATAATGTTGCAACAGAATTTGCGCAACATGTTCTTCTCGCTGATGATCTGCTAAAAAAAGCGAAGCCCGCTTTAGGACTTCGTATTGTTTCATGGGCTGTTCCATCTTATTCACCAATCTGTTCCAATTTTTTAGTTTGTTCCTCGATCAACAAAGCATCGATAATTTCATCCAGTTTTCCAGTCAAGATTTGATCCAGTTTTTGAATCGTTAAATTAATTCGATGATCTGTCACTCGGTTTTGTGGAAAATTGTACGTACGGATCCGCTCCGACCGGTCTCCTGTACCAACTGCCGATTTACGCGATTCATCATATTCAGCCTGTGCTTCCTGCTGATATTTGTCATAAATCCGTGCGCGCAGTACTTTCATTGCCTTTTCCTTATTTTTAATTTGTGACTTTTCATCCTGAATGGAAACAACAATTCCCGTCGGCTCATGGGTTAACCGGACAGCGGACATCGTCGTATTAACGCTCTGTCCCCCTGGGCCGCTGGATGCATACGTGTCGACGCGAATATCCTTTTCATTAATTTCCACTTCTACCTCTTCTGTCTCCGGCAAAACAGCCACCGTCGCCGTTGATGTATGGATTCTTCCGCCGGATTCGGTTTCCGGCACCCGTTGCACGCGATGGGCTCCATTTTCATATTTCAATTTAGAATACGCACCTGTACCATTGATCATAAAAATGATTTCTTTGTAGCCGCCAACCCCGGTCGTATGTGCCTCTAGAACCTCTGTCTTCCACCCTTGCGATTCCGCATAACGCGAATACATCCGGTATAAATCGCCAGCAAATAATGCCGCCTCATCACCACCAGCAGCACCACGAATTTCCATAATAACGTTCTTATCATCATTCGGATCTTTTGGTAACAGCAATACCTTTAATCTTTCTTCCAGCTCTTCTTTGGAATCGGTCAGTTCAGCAATTTCTGCCTTGACCATCTCCGCCATTTCCTCATCCAGATTATCATCCAGCATTGCCTTGGCATCCTCTAGCTGGGAGGTTATATCTTTATAGTTGCGATACGTATCCACAACCTCCTGCAAATCAGACTGTTCCTTAGAGTACTCCCGCAATTTTTTTGTATCATTTATAACCTCTGGATCACTCAATAACTCGTTCAATTTATTATAACGATCTTCCAATGATTGTAAACGGTCTAACATCACGTCCACCTCTTTTCAGATTAACAGTCTAATTATATTATACTCAGGGTGGGAGGTCAAAATTGTTTTGGAACTAAGAGTGAGACGGGGGACGGGACAGAGGGGCGGTGCATTTGTCCTACCATTTCCGCTGACAGCAGTTCAGATAGGGATCCCCGTGCGGATAAGCATTTATACGGCGATTTTGATGCTCACAAATTGGACATTGCTTATGCACAGCGAATTTAAAGTCAGTTTATCAGCGGCTTTGAGTTTTGTATCAGCGGTTTTGGCCTTTGTATCAGCGGTTTTGGGCATTCTATCAGCGGTTTTGACCTTTGTATCAGCGGTTTTCATGCTTATATCAGCGATTTTTTCCATTCTATCAGCGATCCCCAAAATCTAGGGTATACTTTTGCCATCTGTTTTTCCCACTAACCGGAAATCCCTCCTTTTGTAAGATACGTTTCATGACATGAGATGAATCGATTCGTAAAAATTCCCGTGCATCCTGATTAGTTATGGTATCCCCGATTAATAGCTTGTAATCATGAAGTGCCTGTAAATGTGCACTTCTTGAAGCGTGATGACACTGCGGACAAAGCCATTTATTATGTTCCTTTTTCATCGGATTGGCAGCACATTCAGGACAAAATACACCCTTGATCAATTCGTTTTTGCTAATGCCAAATTTCTTTAAAACATCCGCTTTCGGTGGTGTATGATCCGCTTGAATGCGATCAAAAATCTGTTGAAATGTTCTTTGGTCTAAAACCTGGTTTGTGTATATGTGATTTTGTTCATGAATATGAAATGGTAATGATTTACTGTAGATCACTTCATTAGGAACCGTACTTTGTGGAAAAAGCGGTTTGATGATGGTGCTGGGAAAACTGATTACAACGAAATATAGTATTGGTACGTGGGGAAAATTATACATTCGAAGCCACTTTTGCAGTCGATGCCGTTGCAATTTGACTTGAATAATTGGATTTGGCAGGCCTTCTTCCCGACCATCGTCACCAACCCTGAGGACTTGTCTATCTCCGTCAAAGTATAAGGTGCCATACCAATTTTTCACTTCCAGCATCAGAATGTATTGTTTGGATAAAAGGAGTTTGTCAATTTCAAAATAATCATTTCCATCGGGCAACCGTGGATTATGGAAAATGGAAATGTCTTCACCGGGCAGAAATTTCAGGGGAAAGGTTAATGCAGATTCACCTTTGATACCTGTACGCTCCTTTTTTATCTGATCTTGGAGTCGAGGTTTTATCGGGTGAAACGGGGCTGTTCGCCGGTCCAAGGCTAATATCTTGGAAAGGTAGTCCGTTTCAATATTGGGTTTTGAAGTCAATTCGGTCACATCCTTTTGATTATCTATTTCTATCTTACTACATAAATGTTCCAAGCAGTGAAATTTTTTCAGCGGTTCCTGTTATTGTATCAGCGGGTTTCACACTTCTATCAGCGGTTTCCACGCTTCTATCAGCGATCTTGGTCATTCTATCAGCGGTTTCCACACCTTTATCAGCGATTTTCGTGCTTATATCAGCGATCCCCAAATTTTAGGTACCCCTCGCGCCCCGCAGCATCTCCCATCACCCAAACCAAACAAAAAAATACACCCTAACAAGAGGATGTATTTTCACAACTGCAATTATTGCTCAATTGCTTTATCTTTTACGTCATCTGGTACTTCGATTGGGTCTACTTTATTG